>JBAXPF010000483.1:0-2748 GCA_037132955.1 Verrucomicrobiota bacterium
GCCGTGGATGATCAAACCGGTGCGACTCTGCGCCAGGGCATGTTGATAGGCATGCGAGTCGATCGTGCCGCGGGTGGCGATGATGCCGATACGTTCGGCCTTGGGGTCGGCGAGCGCGTCTTCCACGCCGGGTTGGATGACGCCGAGGATGGGCACCCGGTAGTGTTCGCGCAAGCGTGGCAGGGCGTGGGCGGTCGCCGTGTTGCAAGCCACCACCACCGCCTTGACGCCGTGGGTTAGCAAAAACCGCACGTCCTCGTCGGCAAACTGGCGGATGGTCTCCGGGCTTTTCGAGCCGTAGGGCAAGCGCGCCGTATCCCCCAGATAGAGGATGTTTTCGGCGGGCAGGAGTTCCTGCGCGGCGCGCACCACGGTCAGACCGCCGACGCCGGAGTCGAAAAATCCAAGAGGAGCAGTGTTCACGCCGGTGAGTTTGCGCAGTCCGGGGCGATCCGCAAGCCTGAACCCGCAGCCTGAACCCGCAGCCTGAACCGCGGTGCCAAGAGTTCCTCAGCGACAATCCCGTGTCCGGGATGGACACGGGATTGTCGCGGGGCCAAGGCGTCTCGCCGTGGCTGCTCACCACTCAGCGCCGAGGCCATGGCGCGCGGCCAGGTCTAACAATTCAGGACGCATCGGCCACTCGTCCGGACGCGCATCGGTTGAATGGCGTCGGCTGGCACCCTTCAGGGTCATGCAGCCGGTGTTGTCACCGATCCGGCGCACGGCTGCCACGTCTTCCGGCGTGAGTCGCACTGCGGGCAGTCGCGCAAATTCGCGGATTTTGTCCTCAATCGGGCGTGCCGTCGCGCCCACTTCCTGCATGAAGGTCGGCACCACGCTCGCGACTGCGAGCTGGCTCAGGTTCCAGATGGAGGCGAATTCCAACAGGGTGAGCCCGTATTTTTCCGCGATCGGGCGCATCTGCGCGACCTTGGCCATGGCGTGCCCGACCCAGCCGTCCGGACGGAACGTGCGATGATCGCCTGGTTTGAAAACATGGTCGGCCACCAGGTCGCCATGAAACACGCCGCCGTAATCGACCACCCGCGTCAGCACCTTCACGTTGTGTTGCGCACACGCCGGCAGCACCAAGCCCACCGGCCACGGCTCCAACGGATTCAAGATCAACATCGCCCAGTCGATGAGTTCAGCGAATTTCTCGTAGCACCCGATCAAATCCAAGGTGAAACCATTGGCGGGACCCGGTGCGATGCCCAGGCGGGGGGTCAGCCCTTCGTCCCTCACGCCGCGCAACGCCTGCCACACCGCCTCGCTGGTGAAGCCGGTGTTGTCCGGATTGTGCAGCATCAGCAAATCAAAATGGTCCGTGCCGCAGCGCTCCAGCGAGCGCCCCGTCGCCGCCCGCACATACTCCGCGTAGCCCGCCGGCCCGCGCAATTGCGGGTCGGTGAAGCGCGGATATCCCCGGCTTCCCTGCCGCTGGCCGGCGTAAAAATCGTGCCCGATCATGCCCACCAGAGCATACGTGTCGCGCGCCACCCCCGTGAGTGCCCTGCCTAACAATTCATCCGCCATGCCGTTGCCGTACACGTCCGCCGTGACAAACGTCCGGATGCCTGCCTCATAGGCCGCACTGATGCAGCCTATGAAGCGCTCCTCGGACAGGGTTTCTCCAAAGTGCATGAAGCGCCCTGCGCTCCAGGTGCCGTAGGCTGTTGTGCTCAAATTCATTGCGGAAAAAAAGAGGATTATGTCGGCGTCTCGGGCTTTTTCTACCCCTGTGCCGGCAGCCGGTCAACCGGAAAGCGTTTTTTCCATGTTTCCAGTCCATCCGGCAGGAGGTTCAACGGGAATCCCAGTCCATGACTTTCTGGCGTTTGTTAGGCGGATGGAGCGGCAGGACCACGCGGAAGGTTGCGCCGTGGCCATTGGCGTTGTTGAAGCCGCTGATGCTGCCGCCGTGGGTTTGGACAATGGTCTGGCTGATGCGCAGGCCGATGCCGAAGCCCGCCGCTTTGGTGGAGAAAAACGGCGTGAACAAGCGGGGCAGGATCGCGGGTGGGATTCCCGAACCGGCATCGCGCACGCACAATTCGATGCCTTCGCCGGCCAGCGCCCGCGTAGTGAGAACGACCAGTCGCCGCTCCGGCGGGACGTCGCTGCAGGCTTCGCACGCGTTGTTGACCAGATTGTAGATGACCTGGTCCATTTGCACGGCGTTGGCTTGCACGGGCGGCAAGTCCTGACCCAACTCGACAGCCAAGCGGACCCGCGCGGTCGCCGCCTTTTGTCGCAACAGGGGTAGCACAGTGGCAAGGGTGTGGTTGAAGTCGATTTCCTTATGGAGCGGTTGCTCTGGATCGATGAGCGTGCGCAATTGGATCACGATGCTTCTCATCCGGGCAATATCGGCATCGATGTCCTTGATGGTGCCCAGGGAGTCGCAGCCTTGCACTCCACAATGCTCTTGCTTGCAGGCCTCGAGCCGGGTGGTGACCGACGCGATGTTGGCTGCCATGGCACAGAGCGGTTGGGAAATCTGATGGATGATGCCGGCATTGACCTCGCTGACCAGGGCGAGGCGCTGGACGTGTTCAAGTTGGGTCTGCTGGGCGTGGAGCACGGCGGCCGCCTGCTTGGCTTCGCTCAGATCCCGCAGCACGGTGATTTGGGTGATGCGTCCCTGCCAGGTTCCCATGCGGGTGTGGATGGCGACCGGAAAGGTCGAACCGTCCTTGCGCAACCCGACACACTCTTCGGAGGACCCCTCGCCGGTGCCAATGC
>JBAXPF010000484.1:0-2739 GCA_037132955.1 Verrucomicrobiota bacterium
TTCCTGAGCCTGTCGGATTTCCTGAACCGTCGCCTGGGGGACGTGAATACACTGGGACCGCTGGCACGCGCCGGTTGTTTGCAATCGGCCATCGACAACACTTCCATCAACGATTCCGTGAAAGGGATGGGTATTGGTGCGACCGTCTCGGCGACCGGGACCGGCATGGCACTCAGCGATACACCGAACCAAATCCGCCCGGTCATTGATGACAACCTCAGGGATGGCAGCGACTACGGGGGCGTGCCACTCCACTCGACGGTCGGGATGCCCGGCTACCTGATGCAACAGGACATCGTCCAGGCATTTTCGCCGGCGATGACGGTGCGCTCCGACACCTTCGTGGTCCGCGCCTACGGCGAGTCGCTGAATCCGGCGAGCGGAGCCGTGGAGGCCAAGGCCTGGGCCGAGGCCGTGGTCCAGCGGGTGCCGGAATACGTGGATCAGAGCGACTCCGCTTTGACGGCGGCCAATGTTTACGGCTCCAACCTGGGCAATGCCACCCCGCCCTATAATGGCACCAACCTTACTAGCGCGCCAGTCCCCATCGTCAACACCCTCAACCTCAGCCTGGGCCGCCGCTTCAAAGTGGTTGGCTTCCGCTGGCTCTCTCTCAATGAACTCTAAATTCTGCCGTGTTGTCATACTTCTGGTGTTAAGTTGGACACCCGTGTTGGCCCAAAATCCGCCGGAGGCGGGGAAGTCGTCCTTCCGGACGTTGGGCTGGATGGTCTCGCTGGACGATTTGTATTATGATCTCAACGGCCAAGACACCAAGCTGTCGATCATCGAGGCGGCGCGCTCGGTCTTCAGCGAGACCCCGAAGGATGTGAAAAAGCTGGTCTTTTACCGGTTGGTGCCCGGTCCCAAGGACAAGCCAATGCGGGAGGAGGCCGCGAGCGTGGATATTTCGGCCGCAGGTCCCTGGCCGTTGCTGGTTTTCATGGCCAATCCCGAGGCCCCCAAACACTACCGGGTGGCCGCCATCGCCGATGACCTGAAATCCTTTCCTTTCCCGTCCTGTCGCTTTGTCAACCTCACCCCGGTGGAGTTCGACGCCACTTATGGCGATCAAAAGGTCAAGATCCCCGCCAAAGGAATCGAGCGCATCGATACCCGGACGAAGTCCACCGATGAATCGGACACCTGCCACGCCACCGTCAGCATGAAAACTCCTGAGGGCCCGCGTTTGCTCTATAGCAATTACTGGGTCGTCAATCCCTCGCAACGCACGCTCGTATTTATTTTTTCCCAGGATAAACTCTTTCAGATCATGCGCGTCGCGGATCATAGTTCGCTCTACGCGCCGCCGCCGCGCTAACCGCCGCCGCGCGCCGATGGGTGCCTCACCCGTGGGCGCGTTCGTCAGAACGCGTCGGAGGTCATGATTGATTTCAGCAACTGAACCACCTCTTCAAGCTCCCCGCCTTCATATTCCATTCAAAATCCAAAATTGAAAATCCAAAATCTCCACGCTCCCGCCCATGAAAATCCAATCCAACCGCTTGCTCTGCCGCTCCGTCCTGGCCCTGATGGGATTAGCGGCGGCCTGGCCCAGCGCGCACGCCACCCTGCTTTACTGGGACAGCAATGACGTCACCCCCGGGGCCGGGGCGGCACCCTACGGCACCTGGGGGGTCAATGCTTTCTGGAACACGGATGCCGCCGGCGGTGCGGGCACCTTTGCCACCACCACCACCTCCGACGACGACCTCCAGTTTGTGGCCGGTCCCACAGGGGGCAGCGGCGACACCGCCTACACCGTCACCGTTGACAGCCCCCAATCCGCCAAGAGCCTCACGTTTCTGAATCCCGCCAGTCCGACCCTCACCGGCGGCATCCTCAGCGTCGGCGCGGGTGGAATCTCGGTCCCGCAGATGGTCACCAGCGCGGTGGTCGCAGGCTCGGCGGTCAGCGGCACGAAAATCTACACCCTGGATACGGCAGTGCTGGGCTTGGTCAACGCCACGGTCAGCGGCACCGGCATTCCGGTCGGCACCACGGTGACGTCGGTGACGGGCACTCCGGCGGTCACGCTCAATCTGTCGAATTTCACGACGGCCACCGTGACCAACGCAACTTTCACCCCGGTCAATGCCAACCGGGTGACCTTCAACAGCACGCTCAACCTGACGGCCAACCAGACCTGGGCGTTCAACAACAACTCCGGCAATGCCTACATCCATTTTGCCTGCGACTTCACCGGCAGCGGCAACATCACCCAGACCGGGATCGGGGGCAACCGGATCTACGCGGGATCGTCCGCGGGCTGGACCGGGGCACTGACCCTCAATGGCAGCGGCCTGACCTTCGGCACTTCCCAGCAGGCGCAGACCCGGCTCAACCACACGACCCTGACGATGCGCAATGCCGGCACGTCCAACCCGTCCATGACCATTTACCTGGACAATGGCGGCGTCACCAATTTCCCCAACAACATCGTCTTCGACAATGCCGGCGGGGCCGGCTGGAATTTCAACCAGAACAACGGGTCGGGATCGGTCGGTGCGGTGGAGGTTCTCTCGGGCACCCTGTCCGGCACCACCAACGGGCAGGTCCTGTTCTCGGGCGGCAACGGCTCGGATTTGTCCGGTTTGGGCCTGCACGGGCAAATCCGACTCTCCGGTAACAACAGCGGCTGGACGTCCACCCGCGGGGACGATGCCGTGTGGATTCGCACGGGCTACCTCTATCTCGATCACGCCAACGCGCTGGGGGCCAGTAACAGCATCTCGATGG
>JBAXPF010000485.1:0-2737 GCA_037132955.1 Verrucomicrobiota bacterium
ACCCGTAATGCCGGTTGTCGGCGGTGGCACCTGTGTAGATAACGTCCTCGAGGCGGTGGAGAGCGTCGTATTGATAGGTCGTCAGTTGGTTCTTTGGATCGGTGCGGGTGAGCTGGACGAGTCCGTCGTATGCGGATTGTTCGACGTGCTGGACGCCGCTGCCTTCGTCCCATAGGGTGCGGGTCTTGCGCTTGAGTCCATCGTAACGGAATCCTGTGATGTGGCCCGCGCCATCGGTCACCTGGACGAGGTTGTTCGAATCGTCATATTGGTTGAAAACGGTGATGTCGTTGGCGGCTGGGCCGGAGGGATTCGCGGAGGGCTGGCCGGTGACGGGGTTGGTGGCAGTGGTTTTGAGGCGATTGAGCGTATCGTAGGTATTGCGAGTGGCGTCGCCATTGCCGTCGATGACTTCAAGGGCATTGCCGTCGGCGTCGAGGGTGGTGTGGACGAGGATGTCGTTTGCGCCGGGAGTCTGAGGATTGGTGGCGGGATTGCCGGTGACCGGATTTGATAGAACATCGGTGACCCGATAGGCGGAGTCACGGAAGGTGCGGGTGACATGGCCACGGGCATCGGTCATGGCGATCACATTTCCGGCTCCGTCTAAAGCGGTATGGGTGACCGGATTTATGAAGGGAGTTTCGGATGGCTGGCCGTTGACGATTTCCGTTTGAGTGACTGTGGGCTGGCGTTCTACAGTCTTCCGGTTGCGGGCGTCGTATTCGTATTCCCAACGGTATCCTAGCGGGTTGAGGGTGACAGTGACGTTGTTGTTCTTGTCGTAGGCGGTGCGGGTGCGGGGGGATCCTAACAAAGGGTCATTTGGAGACGAACGGTTGACGATGCCCGAGACCGGATCGGGCTGCCAGACGGTGACGGCGCGCGCGGCTGCGTCATATTCGGTTTCGCTTTCGCGGTTGAGCGGATCGATGGTTTTCCAAACGAGGCCGGTGCTGGTGTAAACCGTCTGCTTGGTGGCGGCGAGGGCAGTGCCCAAAGCATCGGTGATGCTCAGAGGGCGTTGCAGGCCGTCAATGACGGTGACGGTGACTTTCCCCCGATCATCGGTGGTGGTGGTTTGGAGGGATTCCTTGCCTGCAGCGATGGTGCCGTAGGCGGAGGTGGCTACCGCATAGGTGCCGCTTTCATATTGGGTTTCTGTGCGAAGCGGGCGGTAAAGCGCGTCGTATTGGGCGAAGGTATGGAGATCGAGGGTCCCGGTAGCGGCTAGGACCGCACCATAGCGGATCATTTCTGTGGGCTTGAAGCCCGAGCTGTTGAAGGCGGTGCCGCCGGGATTGCCTTTAACCGACCCGCTACGCGGGAGGGTCAGGCCGGTGTCGGTGTATCGGAATTCCGTATGGGTGCCCTCGGTAGAGGCCGCTGCCTGCGCGGTGAACCATGGGAGGTCGTCCGGCCCGGCATCGACATCGGCTACGGGGAAGCCGGTGAAGACATGAACAGGGCGCTGGATGGAGTCGTAAAAGGTGCGGGTGACGTTGCCGCGAGGATCGATGCTGTGTGTAACGGCGTTGACTTTGTTGAAGCGGCGGCGGGTGACGAGATCGGGGCCGGTGGCAGTGCCTTTGGTGGTATCGGTGACGAGGTCGGCCGCATTTCTGCTAGGGAGGCCCTGGCCGTCCATGTCGCGGATGGTTTCGATCCGGCGGTTGAGGGAGTCGTAATGATGGATCGTATAGTGGCCTTCCTCGTCGATTTCGGCAGCCTTGTTGCCGTTCAAGTCATACCAGATTTGCTTCGTCGCCACTGCCTCGCCGCTGCGGGTTCCGGCGCTGGGGAACGTAGTCAGGACAAGGCGATTGAGCTTGTCGTATGCAAAGCGGGTGCAGTTGCCGCGTGCGTCGAGCGTAGTGGTGCGGTTGTTGTTGAAGTCGTAGCTGTGCTCAGTGGTTATTTTGGCACCGGCCGGATCGACGGTTTCGCGCCAGAGGCGACCGAGGGTGTCGGGGAGTTGCTGGGTAACGAGGTCGGTTTCCCATGCCTGGCCGGATGGATTAGCAAAAGCCACGGTCGTCTTGGCCGTCTGGAAGGCTTTGAACTGCTGGTTGCCGAAGTCGTAGCGCTCCTGCGAGAGATGGGTGTTGCCGCCTTGCAGGACGTTCTTGGATTTCCGGCGTCCCAGACTGTCCACAGTGAATGAGGTGGTCGTTGCAAACGGGTCATTGGTCCCGTCCATCACACGGAAAGCACCGTTGTAGGTGTATTGCTCGCGGCGGTTGAGCGCGTCGATTTTGGCGGTGGGGTCCGCCCACTTGGTCATGGTGGTGGAGTTTTGTGGCAGGCCGGTGGCTAAGGCTACATGGGCGTCGCCAAATTCCCAGGTTGTCACGTTGCCCGAAAGGTCCGTGGCGCGCCACAATGACAGGCCAGACGACGGATCGAACTGATAGGTTTCCGTGCCGATATAACCGGCGGCTCCGGGGCCTCCACCGTGGTGAATGGAGGAAGTCAGATAATAGACCATCCATTCCTTGCTGACCGATGTTGCTGTGGCATCCACATCGACCACTTCGGCGAGCATGTTGGTGAAATCGTAAACGGTGAGATTGCCTTCGGCATCGGTCACCGTGGTGCTTGGTGCGGTGGTGAAGCTGACGGTTGATCCGAATTGCATCTGCCCTTGCGAGCTGAATATGGATGAGCCATTCCCTCCGGGAAGATCCACCGAGGTGATTTTGCGTGACTGACCGAACATCGTTTTCCATGTGCCATG
>JBAXPF010000486.1:0-2713 GCA_037132955.1 Verrucomicrobiota bacterium
CCTCCTTGATATACGACTCCGCTGGTCTTCTGATCGGCTTTCTTGCATCCCTCTGTGCCAAAGTCTTCGCCAATTCCGCCACCCAATCATCCTGCTCGCTGGGGTCAAGTAGGAAGACGTTTTTCTCCCATCGCTCAGTTCGCTCCTGCCCCTTCCAATCATACTTTTTGACGTAGGGAAAAAACAGGACGCACCAGCCCGAGATCCTGTCGCCTCCGCTCATTTCCAGCACCTTGTAGATCGACCGCCAGAACCCGTGATCGACTTTGCCGTCGGCCGCAGCGGTGAATTGTGCCAGCACGGGTTTGAGTGCGTCCAACCACCAATCGCAATCGTTGCCCCGCAGTTTCTCGGCGCGGGCCGCGAGATCCTCCCAGTCCTGCACCGTGCCTTCCAAGGTGATGGACGGGATGCCGCACATGGTGCCTGCGGCGTAAGCGAATGATGGTTGCATCGTTTTCATGAAGGCCACCTCGAAGGCCGCCTTTTCCTTCGCGCCGGTCGTGGAGAAGCGGCCGGTCAGGGTCTCCTTGAGGTCGGTGGCCATGATTCCGTCCATCCTCGACGTGAATTCGCCGAATACGCCTTCCCAATCATTGTTAGAGTTCTTTTTGAAGTCGTCCCGGCGGACCTCGATGGTCACCTTGCCATCCCGGCCCTGCGGAAACAGCTTGCGCTGTAGATCCTCACCCCGGACTTCCGCGTGGATGGCAAAACCGCTGCAAATCATCAGCCACACCGCGTCCGGACTGATCGACACCGGCCGGTGCGACGCGAACCCCAGATGCAACATCAGCAAAAACGGATGGAAATACGGCCGGATCATCCGTGCTTGCGAGACCGGATAGCCCTCCACCTTGCCCATGCTCGCACGGATGCTTTCGGCATAGGAAATCGTGGCGAGCGGGCCGCCGGTCTGCAAATCCGTGTGCAACACGATTTGCGGATGCAGCCGGGTCTGGCCGGTTTTGCGCAAAGCCAGTGCCAACAGGCACGCGAGCACCAACCCACCGATCATCAGCCATCGCCATTGCCTCGCCGTAAGGAAAGCTCGCGGGGATGGCGACATGTTCGGTTCCGGGTGGTGGATCATGGGTAGGGCGGCATGATTTTATGGACTGATGATTTTGAGTTTTGGGAAGTAGGTTTTGTAGCGGGTGGCATCGCGGGTGAGCAGCGCGTGGCCACAGAAAAGCGCGTGGGCACCAATGAAGAAGTCGGGTAGCGTGGCGATGCGCTGCCCGCCGTTTCTCCGGTATTCGGCATGGGCTTTGGCGGCCAGGACACTGGCCTCAAACGGCAGGGTTTCAAGCTCTATGCCGGCCGCTCGACGCCACGCATCAAGCTTGGCCCAATCGTGGTCGAAAGCCCGTGAAATTTCCGCACACACCACAGGATTGAGAACCAGGGTAGCGGATTTTTGTTGTGCGACGATGGCTTGCGCCGACCAGTCAAACCAAGTCTCATCCAAGGTAAGGAGGTCCAGAATGACGTTCGTATCCAACAGAATGCGGGATTTCATAAGGGCTCTCCGCGCACCTCCCTGAGGTGGGCGTCGGTGGTCAGTTTGCCGTGTGCCATACCGGCGCTTTGCTGCATCCATAGGGGCAACCGGGCGAGGTTGGTCTTCTTGTGGCGGGTTGTCGATGGTACCGCCACAGGCTCACGGAGCATTTTTTCCAACGCTTGGAGAAACAAGCTCTTGAGCGTGGTGGCGTGCTGTGCCGCATGCACCTTCGCCTGGCGGTAGATGTCGTCCGGGATGTCGAGCGTGGTTTTCATGGCGCAACCCTGGGCAGGATGCTGCCACTTGTCAATATGCAAATATGCATTTATGGGGGGATTTGCGTGTCGCCCTTCGCTGTGGGCTGTTAATGGACTGCCCATGTACGCTTCACGCGCCCGGCGGTTCGGAGACCGCCGCTCCTTGGGCAGGCACCTCTCAGATTCCCCGCTCAATCCCCGGTTTTGAGCACCTTGATGAAGGCATCCTGGGGGATGTTGACCTTGCCGAAGAGCTTCATCTTTTTCTTACCCTCCTTTTGTTTTTCCAACAACTTGCGTTTGCGGGTGATGTCGCCGCCGTAGCATTTGGCGGTGACGTTTTTGCGCATCGCGGAGATGGATTCGCGGGCGACGATTTTGCCGCCGACCGCGGCCTGGATGGCGACCACAAAAAGATGGGCCGGGATGACCTCCTTGAGGCGGGCGGCCAGGGCACGGCCGTAGGACTCCGCCTTGTCGCGGTGGACGATGGTGGAAAACGCCTCGACCGGATCGCCGGCGATGAGCATGTCCATTTTCACCATCTTGGCGGCGCGGTAACCGGCGTGCTCATAGTCCATCGACGCATAGCCGCGGGTCATCGACTTGAGCTTGTCGTTGAAATCCACCAGGATCTCAGCCAGCGGCAGGACGCAGGAGAGGATGACGCGGGTTTCATCGATAGTTTCGGTGTGGGTCACCTCGCCGCGTTTTTCGAGCACGAGCTGCATCATGTCGCCGATGTATTCGCCGGGGACCATGATATAGACATTGACGATGGGTTCGAGGATTTCCTGGATGCCTTGCGGTTCGGGAAAGAGCGAGGGATTATCCACGATGAGCTCGGATCCGTCAGTTAGAGAAACATGATAGATCACCGACGGATAGGTGGAGATCACGTTCATGTCGAACTCGCGGCGCAGGCGCTCCTGGATGATTTCCATGTGCA
>JBAXPF010000487.1:0-2699 GCA_037132955.1 Verrucomicrobiota bacterium
CGCCGGGCGAGTCGATGTCGAGAAACACGGCGCTGATGTCGTCACGCTGGCCGGCCTCGCGCAGGGCCGCGCCGATTTCCTCGGAGTCGGTGGCGCGGAACAGCACACGGGCGAAGATGTCAGGCTTGCGCAGAATCGGGCCGTCGATGGCGACCACTCCGATGCCATCTTCAACACTCAAAAGCGGGCTGGACTGGCTGGGTTGGGGCAGAGCGGCACCGCGATCCAGGAACGAACGGGATGCTGCCGCCATCGAACGCAGGGCTTCTGGCTGGATCAGCCACTCACGACTTTGTAGGAATACCGGATTCACGCCCCGGTTGCGGTGTCAACGCCGGCTCACAACTTTCTTGTGTCGATAGATCAGGGGGAGTTCACTCTCAATACGACTGCCGCGCCCTTCATTGTGGTTGGACCATGCCGGTCTGAGGTTTGAATAGTGAAAGCATTTCTTCTGATGTGCGGGGCGGCTGAGATCAAACGACGCACAGGGAAGAATGTGGTCAATGTGCCATCCACGTCTGCCATAGTTATCCCAGATCATGCCTGGAAGAAACTGCGATTCGAGATGCGCCAGAAGTCGAGAAACCGTGCATCCAATCAGATCCATCGTCTTGACTGCTTTCTTTGCGTATTGGGCCTTGACCGCCTTCCCAACCCGCGAACGTAGCAACCGAGTGAAAGCATAAGCTGGATCTGAATTCAATCGGTCACGCTCGCGATCTTTCAATCGCTCCTTGTGTCGGGCACGATAGCGCTTAGTTCTCTCTCTGGCAACAATCTTTTGTTCTTCCGTTAGAATACGCTTTGGATTGCGACGATATGCGGCCCTTGCGTTCGCTCGCACATGCTCATGATTCTCCCAGTAGTGCGCCACGGCTTGTTTCCTGAAATGTTCGCGATTCCGCGCATACCGTTCACGCCGCTCTTGAAGTAAACGCTCGCGGTGACGTTCCCTATACCGGCGCTTGCGATCAATCTGCTTTTCACGCCTGACCGCCTTTTGTTCCGACGTTTCTATCTTTTTGTTCACCCACCGTTCGGGGTGTCAACGAAGGTGCTTGCAACACTGAGGCACCCGACGGCTTCCATAGCATCTCAATCGGCACGCCATACTTGGCTGCCGTTTCAAGAATCAGCTTTGCATCGGCTCCCCTTCGCTCGATCTCTTCGCCGAAATCCGCACCTAGCTCGGCGAAGTGATCGCTGAGCGTTTTCAAACCCATCTCTACGTCAGCACGGTTTTGTTGGGCCTCTCGCCCTGCATCCGTTGTTACCCTTTTTGGCCCTACAATGGCGATCTTCCACCATCCCGCGATGGGTGGCAACAGACCGCGGTTGATGGCGTCGCCGATCACGTATGCCCACACCGGGCGGATGAAGCGCCGTTCAAGGATCATCTGGCGGAACGAAAAGCGGCGGTCGGCTTTGGCGACAATCAAACGCACACCTGCGCCGCCGATCTTGCTGGAATCCGCCGCGAACTCGAACGGGATCATGCCCAGCGCGGAATCACGCCGCAGGTGCTCAAGGAAGCCGGTGAACGTGGGGCTCGGGCGGTTGGACTGGAAACTGTCCAACGATTCGTCAGGTTTGAGCGCCACGAGCTTGCCGCCTATGATGCGCTGAAGCGATACCGGGTCACTCGCATCACCCGTGCCGCCAGTCCCGCCCACGATGAAGTCGCCGTTGTCGTCAATTTCTCCGCGTCCCGTTTTGAGAATGCGTGCCACGTCGGCGTTGTCCTTGACCGCGTGCTTTTCCAGCGCCAGCAATTCCATCTCGTCGAGGACGTGGTTGATGGAATGCTGGATGGTCGGATGTCGTGATGATGAACACCCGGCTTCGTCCCTACGCCTGGCACCGGGTCAGCCTCGGGACGGTGAACGAATGCTCCGGTCATCCACGTGAGATCTTCCGGCCCGTGATTGCGGCTGGAGCCTACGGATTTGCTGTCATGCATAACCATCCGAGTGGGGACCCAAGCCCCAGCCGTGCCGATGAAGCCATGACCCGCCGCGTTGGTGAAGCGTCGAACCTGCTGCAAATCCGCTTTATCGACCATGTGATCGTCGGTGAGTCCGCCCCCGGCAGAAGTCCATACTATTCATTCCGCGAGGCGGGCCTGATCGCGTGATGTTCAATCCGCGTGCCAATTGGTTAGGCGGCGCGCAAATGGCGAAAATTATGGTGCGGGTTGGCGTGCGGATGGTGCGCGACAAACGACGGCGGCGTTGACGAGGCTCAGGATGTCGGAACGCACAACCCTCCGACCCATAGCACCATGAACACCATATCAAAGCCGATGCTCGCCTCCAAGTGCGAGAGTCCCCACTTGCTGCCATTCCCTGTCCTAGCCACACCCAAGCTCGACGGCATCCGCTGTCTCAAGCTCGGCGGCAAGGCGCTGACCCGATCCTTCAAACCGATCTCCAACAGATTCGCCCGCGAGTGGATCGAAGCCAACCTGCCCGACGGCCTGGATGGCGAGTTGATGCTGCGCGGCGGCACGTTCAACGAAACCACCAGCGCCATCGGTGCCCGCGACGGCACGCCTGATTTCGTCTTCCATGTCTTCGACTATGTGACGGATTCCATCAACACGCCCTACCGGCTGCGGATGGAAGCGCTTGCCGCGTTGCCGGATTCCCCGCGCATCGTGAAAGTCCTGCCGGTTCTCATTCGTGACGCCGCCGCCC
>JBAXPF010000488.1:0-2672 GCA_037132955.1 Verrucomicrobiota bacterium
CGCCCGGCCACGATCTCCGCGATCACTTCCTCCTGCCCATCCAAAAACCCGGCGAACCCAAAATGCCGCTGCAGCGCCTGCTGCGGCGTCATCACCAACGGCTTGGTGGCGGGGAGCGATGAGGAGGAAACGTCGGACATGGCCTGCGCAAATGAACAACAGTCACCCCACCCAAGTCAACCTCCATCCTCACCCCACCAGATCCCCGATAGAGCCGAAATCGGGCGCAAACAAGCGCTTGTAGGTGCGCGCGGCATAGCCATCGGTCATGCCCGCAAGAAAATCGCAAACCAACCGGGCCCGCCCGGCCTCATCCGGAGCGGCGGCGATTTCCGCGGCGGTCTCCGCCGGCAGCAGTTGGAAATCCTGACCATCGATACTGCCTTGCGCGATGTAGCGTTGCCCGAGCACTTCCCACAATTGCCGCAGCATCCGACTGCCCTTGTGTTCGAGTTGTTTCAATTGGGGTGAGAGAAAAACCACCTCGAAGGCCAAGCGCTTGAACATGGCCGACTCCGCCCGCACCTCATCATCCACTAACAGGAAAAATCCATAGCGGTGCGACAAGCCACTCATATAACTCGAATCCTCTTCAAGCGAGGCCGCCTGGATATAGCGGCCAATGCGTTTCCCCACAAACGGGTCCACCCGGCGCTGCCGGATCGCCCGCATCAGATCACCCAGTGAAGTCCCCTCACCCGTCAACTCGCCGCAGCGCTCCGCCCAGCCTTCGATTTTCTCAATGTTGAGAAATCCGGCCCGCACGCTGTCAGATAGATCATTGAGCGAATAGGCCGTGTCATCAGCCCAATCCATCACCTGGCATTCGATGGATTTGAGTCTGTCGCGCACCGGTCCCGGCGTCAACCCCGCCGGAAACTCCTGATGGCCCATCGCCCATTCGAGAGGGTCCCGCTGATCGTCATACAAAAAATGATGCTCCGGCGGCCCGCCCATGGCGTCCCGCAACTCCGACCACAGCGATTTGTATTTGAGCACGCCATCGAGAAACGCCCGGGTCGGATCCATGCCGGTGCGTTTCGCGGAGAAAATCCGCTCGGTTAGAATGCGCAAGGTCTGCGCGTTGCCCTCGAAGCCGCCCTGCTCGCGCAGCAAATGATTGAGCGTGCGCTCGCCCGCATGCCCAAACGGCGGATGTCCCAGATCATGGGATAAACACACCGCCTCCACCAAATCCGGATCAATGAAAAATCCGTCGTCCAGCGGTCCGCCGGGGCGGGTCTTCAGCCAATAACAAATGGACTTGCCAATCTGCGCCACCTCCAGCGAATGAGTCAGCCGGGTCCGGTAAAAATCATACTCGCCGCTCCAAAAAACCTGGGTCTTGTTTTGCAGCCGACGAAACGTGGGCGTGTGCAACACCCGGTCGCGATCCATCTGAAATGGCGTCCGGTAATCGTCACCCGGGCTCATCCCGGAGCGCCGCTCCACATCAAAGCCGTTGTAAAACCGATTCAAGAGGGTTGGGATTGCGGGGGTGCCACCACCGCCATCCGTTGGCCGGTTTTCGGCGTTAGATCAAGCGGAATTTACCGCTCGCGAGCAAAAAATCGGGCCCACGGCCCGTTTCCGGCAAAAAAATGCTTTGCAAGTGACCCCGATCTCCTTTTAAGTCGCCGCCCCGCGAGCAATCTCCAATCGCCGTTGGTCCTCCAAATCGCCCCTAACAGGACGATCCGCTCGCTGGAGGGCAACCCGGCCTACCCAAGTCCCCATGTCAACACCCGTCAAACTCGCTCGTTTCGAGCTCCCCAACCGCCTCATTCGCAACGAGGACACCGCCACCGATACCTACGCCCAATTCATCGCCGAGCCCTTCGAGCGCGGATACGGCCACACCATTGGCAATTCCCTCCGCCGCGTGCTCCTCTCCTCGCTGGAAGGCGCCGCCATCACTTCCGTCCGGATTGCCGGCGTGCAACACGAATTCTCCAGCCTGCCCGGCGTGGTCGAGGATGTGACCGACATCGTCCTCAACCTCAAGAAAGTCAAATTCCATCACAACGACAAGGAACCGCGCATCCTCTCCATCAAGCTGGAACGCGAAGGCGTGGTCACCGCCGGCGACATTCTGGAAGACAATATCTACGAGGTGGTCAACAAGGACCAGGTCATTTGCGTCCTCGACAAAAAGGTGAAATTCGATTGCGAATTCGAAGTGCGCGTCGGCCGCGGCTTCTCCACCGGTGATGAAAACAAGCGCAAGGACCAGCCCATCGGCGTCATCGCCATCGATTCCATCTACTCCCCGGTCACCCGCGTCAAATACTCGGTGGACACCACCCGCGTCGGCCAAATGACCGATTTCGACAAGCTCACGCTCGACATCTGGACTGATGGCCGCACCACGCCGCAGGACGCCCTGCTGCAAGCGTCCTCCATCCTCCGCCACCACCTCGACGTCTTCGTCAACTACGACGAAAACGCCGTCGGCTTCGAAGCCGCACCAGCCGAATCCAGCGAGGAAAACGCCGCCCTCAAGAAATTGCTCAACATGTCGGTCAACGAAATCGAACTCTCGGTGCGCGCCGCCAATTGCCTCAACAACGCCAACATCACCACGGTCGGCCAACTCGCCATGAAGTCCGAGGCGGAAATGCTCAAATACCGCAACTTCGGCAAGAAGTCGCTCAACGAAATCAAGGACAAGC
>JBAXPF010000489.1:0-2660 GCA_037132955.1 Verrucomicrobiota bacterium
CTCCGGGACTCGGGGGGGCCTGCCTTCCGGCTCTTTGGCACCTATGGGCGGTCCGGCCGGTTTGCAGCCCAGCTCAAGGCGCACGAACCACGACCCACACCCAACCCCTCCCATGCTTATGCTTGTCATCAAATACGCCGTCACGGCCTTGATCATCGTGTGGGTTTCGGAAGTAGCGAAGCGCAGTGATAAGCTCGGTGCGCTCATTGCGTCCCTGCCGTTTGTCACCCTCATGGTCATGGTCTGGCTGCATCTGGAGCGGCAGGGCAACCCAAAGATTGGCAACCACGCCTACTACACATTCTGGTATGTGCTGCCCACCTTGCCGATGTTTCTGGTCATGCCATGGCTCATGGCCAAGGGGGTCAATTTTTGGCTGGCCCTGGCCATCTGCGTGGTCGTGACCCTGGTGAGTTTCGCGCTCACCGCGCTGGTGGCCAAACGTCTGGGCGTGAATCTGATGCCTTGAAAAAAGAACCCCTTGTTCTGACTGCCACCGTGTGATAGGCTACGGACGCAAGCTGGAAGGAAAAACCGCTTGGGTGGGGGCTGGCGTGCTTGGGGCGAACGCGTCTGCATCACCGTTCCCACGCTGAGTGGCTTTGAGGTCTGGCCGGCCAGTGTGAAACCATCAACCGGAAAGGAATCGCCATGAAAACCGGAACCCATGCGGACAAGTGCCTCTCATTCATCAGTTGCGATATGAATCCTCAACTCACGCGGCGGCAGGCTCACACCCAGCTGCGGCATGCCGTGACCCTCTCCCGCCAAACGGGAGTCGGGGCCACGGCCATCGCCACGGAACTGGCCGGGTTCCTGCAAGCCCGCACCCCCGAACCCTGCCCTTGGAAGGTCTTCGACAAAAACCTCGTCGAAAAAGTCCTCGAGGAACACCAACTTCCCAAAGATGTCGCCAAGTTCATGCTGGAGGGCCGCGTCTCTGTCATCCAGGACGCGGTCGAGGAAATGCTCGGTTTGCACCCGTCCTCCCGCACACTCCATGAGCAGTCCAGCGAAACGATTCAGCATCTGGCACATCTCGGCCACGTCATCTTGATCGGTCGCGGCACCAATATCATCACCCGCGAGATGAAAAACGTGTTCCATGTCCGCCTGGTCGCGCCGCTGGAAAAACGCGTCGACCATGTCATGGCTCATGAGCGCCTCGACCGCAAGGCCGCGCTGGAATTCATCCGCAAGAGTGATCGCGGTCGCCAGCGTTATCTGCAGGATCATTTCCACGCCGATATCAATGACAGCCTCCAATATGATCTCGTGATCAACACCGCCCGCTTCCCACAGCGCAAGGTCGCTCACCTCATCGGGGAAGCGGTCTTGCAGTGGGCGGAGACACTCTAACAAAGTTCGTGGAGTTTTTGCCGCTTGCAATTTTGCCACCCAGCAGCGTGGCTTGTCCCGTGCACGTTGAAATCCTCAATACCGGCACCGAACTGTTGCTGGGCCACACCCTCAACACCCACGGCGCATGGCTCGGAAGCGAGTTGTTCAAGCTCGGGTTGCGGGTCGCCCGCCAAGCCACGGTGCCCGACGGCGAGGTCATCCGCACGGCGCTCGCAGAGGCCATCGGCCGCGCCGATGCGGTCATTGTCACCGGTGGCCTGGGCCCCACCAGCGACGACCTGACCCGCGAAATCGCGGCGGATGTGTTAGGTCTTGAATTGCACACGGACGCCGCCGCGTTGTGCTCACTGGAGGCTTTCTTCGCGTTGCGCGGGCGGCCGATGGCGGAAGCCAACCTCAAACAGGCACTCATCCCGGCGGGGGCTGAGGTGTTGCCCAATCCGCACGGCACGGCACCCGGCGTGTTCATTTCCCCGGCGTCCAACACCAAATCTAACTGCGCCATCTTTCTCCTGCCCGGCCCGCCGCGCGAACTCTACCCGATGTATCACGCCGAAGTCGCCCCGCGCCTGCGCCAGTTGGCAGGAAGTGCCACCGTCCCGGAGGTGCTTGAATTGAAATTCACCGGCATCGGCGAGAGCGATTTTCACCAAGGCATCGATGCCGGCCTTGCCGCCATCCCCGGCCTTGAATTCGGGTATTGCGCGCATGTGGGGGAGGTCGATTTGCGCCTCATCGGCGGGGCCGACGCGCTGGCCCGTGGCCGGGACATCGCCATTGGAGCCTTTGCCCGGTTTCTCGTCAGCGAGGATGGCCACTCGTTGGAGCAAACCGTGGTGCGCCTGCTCGCCGCTCGCGGCTGGACCCTGGCGACGGCGGAAAGTTGCACCGGCGGCCTGCTCGCCAGCCGCATCACCGATGTGGCTGGCGCCAGCGCGGTCTTCACCCATGGCTTCGTCACCTACTCCAACCCGGCCAAACAGGAATTGTTGGGTGTGGCCGCCGCTGATTTGGCCACCCACGGTGCGGTGAGCGATGCCGTCGCCTGCCAGATGGCCGCCGGCGCTCTAACTGCCAGTGGCGCGGACATCGCCGTGGCGGTCACCGGCATCGCCGGGCCCGATGGCGGCACACCCGAAAAACCCGTCGGCACCGCGTGGATCGCGGTGGCCGTGCGCGATGAAGCGCCCCGTGCCTTCCGCGTCTTCCAGCCCCGCAACCGCCGCGAGTTCAAGCTCGGCGTGACCCAGTCGGCAATCGATGCCGTGCGCCAACGCTTGCTGTAAACCTAGCAAGTC
>JBAXPF010000490.1:0-2659 GCA_037132955.1 Verrucomicrobiota bacterium
TTCCAGCGCCACACCTCCAGCACCGCGGGATAGGACGCAAACAACGTGGCCGGCGGCGCGTAACTCGCATCGCCGTGCAGATAGATCGCGTTCCACCCGCCCTTGAGCGTGTAGCTCGTGCTTTGCCACTGGCCGTGCGCCGCGCCCACACTCAACCAGGCCAGTACCACCCACAGCCAGCCACCCAGCCGCACCCGCGCCGTCGAAAATGTCATCATTGATTTCAGGTTCATAATAAAAAAGGCGTTACTAATCAGGTGTCATTGAAGAGTTCTTATTTCAGCTTTCCGATTTCAGCTTTTCAGCATTTCCGCATTTCAGCTTTTCAGCTTTTACCTCACCGTCAGGCGGAAAAACTCGCGGGTGGCGGAGCGCGGAGCGGTGAAGACGGAGAGGATGCCGACATCCGTGGCCTGATAGGCCGGGCCGCCGGCCCCGGGCGCGCCCACCGCGAAGGGGACGCGCGTCCAGGTCTTCATGTCGAGGGTGCTCTCGATGGTGTAAACCTTGCCGGTGATGGCATAGAACTCGAAGCGCACGCTCTCCGGCAGCTTCTCCTTGATCGCCAGGCTGAAGGTCGAGGCCGGGTCCCCGGCGAAGGTGCCCGCAATGTAGGCCTGCAAATTCGTCAGGCCGTTGTTCTGGAAGTGGCCGTTGGCGCCACCCAACAGGCTCAGGTCCCAGTTGCCGTTGGCGTCCGGGTAATACCCCGCCAGATAGAGCTGCCATTCCTCCCACGCATCGGGCAACCCGTCCTTGTTGACGTCCGCGCCGAGGTTCAGGTCGAGGCGTGTCCGCTCGCCACCCTGGCCCGCCTTGAGCGTGCCGTTGACCTCGATCGGGTAGAACAGCGCGCCGTTCATCGCCACCACCAGGCTGAACGTGCCCTGCGCGGCGATCGCCTTGTCGGTGTAGAATACGGTGCCGCTGCGTGCCGCGTCGATGCGGATGTTCAGCTCGTAGTTCTGGTCGAGCTGGCCGCGGGTGATCGGCGTGCGCCCGATCTCCACCCCGCCCTTGAGCAGGATGATCTCCGACCCATCGGCCGTGACCGTCTGGCCAACCTGGTCGCGCACCATCCCGTAGAGCGTGTAATACGGCGCGGGCGGAAAGGCGCTGGCCGGCACTGCGGCCGCCAGCAGGCAAATCAAGGCTTGGAGGAGGACTTTCATGGGTCAAGGGATCGGGTTCTGGAACCGCGCCGGGCAGGCGATGCCGACGGGGAATTTCCATGGATGTTAGTCGTTTGCAGGTGGTGTGAGCCAGTTGCCAAGTTTACAATCAGATTGGGGGCGCACGGCGAGATGCAATCTGGCGCGTGCCCCCTCAATGCCTCCGCATATCCTGCCACGCGTAGTTGATTATGTGTCATATCGGGCAGAAACAGATTTCATCACGCCGGCCAACAAGCACTGGTTCTGCTCGCAGGTGGAGCGGCCATTCCATGCTGGCGAGCCGGGACCGCGAGTCTCCAGACTCGCTCTTCATGACCTCCCGCTGCGCCGGCGAGCCGGGACCGCGAGTCTCCAGACTCGCTCTTCATGACCTCCCGCTGTGCCGGCGAGCCGGGACCGCGAGCTCCAGACTCGCTCTTCATGACCTCCCGCTGCGCTGGCGAGTCTGGAGACTCGCGGTCCGGCTTGAGCCCGCCTGTTCTCGCGGATTGACGCGACGGGCGATTCCATGTTCATTTGCGCACGCGATGCCCCTGCCCCAATCCACAGATCCGAAACCGTTGGTGATGACGCCGCATGCGGCGCTCCAACAGTATTTCGGGTTTTCGGGGTTTCTCGACGGCCAGGAAGAGGTGATTTCCGAGATTGTGGCGGGCCGCGACGGCTTGGTGGTGATGCCTACCGGCGGCGGCAAATCGCTGTGTTTTCAAATCCCCGCCCTGTGTTTCGGCGGGGTGACGCTGGTCATCTCGCCCTTGATCGCGCTGATGAAGGACCAGGTGGACGCGCTGGTCGCCCGCGGGGTCGCGGCCACCATGATCAACTCCACCCTCAGCTGGCCCGAGCAAAAAGATCGCCTCGACGGCATGCGCCAGGGGAAATGGAAGCTCGTCTATGTCGCGCCCGAACGGTTCCGCGCGGAAAGCTTCCTCAACGCGCTCCACGACATCGAAATCTCGCTCTTCGCAGTGGATGAGGCCCACTGCCTGAGCCAATGGGGCCACGATTTCCGGCCCGACTACCTGCGCCTCGGGCGCTCTCTGGAAAAAATCGGCCGGCCGCAGTGCGTGGCCTTCACCGCCACCGCCACGCCGATCGTGCGCGCCGACATCGCCACGGTGTTAGCGCTGCGCACTCCCTTCGAGCAGGTCAGCGGGTTCTCGCGGCCGAATCTATCACTCGCGATTTCCGCCGTGGACAAGACCGCCCACAAGGACGAGCGCATGAAGGCGGTCATCGTCGCCCACAAGACCGGCATCATCTATTGCGCCACCCGCAAGAAAGTCGAGGCCGTCGCCGAAACCATCGCCAGCTGGGGCCTCAAGTGCGTGGCCTATCATGCCCTGGAGCCATTGCCGCTTCCTCAACATTCGGCAAGGTAACCCGAAAAATCGAACCTTTCCCGACTTCGCTCTCGACTTTAAGTTGTCCGCCCATGAGCTCGACCAGACGTTTGCTGATTGTCAAACCAAGGCCGGTTCCGC
>JBAXPF010000491.1:0-2654 GCA_037132955.1 Verrucomicrobiota bacterium
GACGCCGATGGCGAAGGAAATCTGGTTGTCGGTGAGCTTGACGATGACATCGCCGGTTTCGCCTAGCAGGCGTTGGAGTTCCTGCACCGCTTTGGTCGGGATGATGACGTCTGTTTCGTGGGACGCGGGGAATTCGAGGTCGCTATCGACCATGGCGAGGCGACGGCCGTCGGTGGCCACCAAGGTCATTTTGCCATCGCGGAATGAGGCAAAGATGCCATTGAGGACATAGCGGGTTTCATCCGAGGAGATGGCGTAGGCGGTTTTGCGCAGGCCGTCGCGCAGGACCACCTGCGGAATGCGGAACTCCTTGGCATCTTGGAAGTTGGGCAGCGGCGGGAACTCGGCTTCGCCCAAGCCGATGATTTTGAAAAACGACGGGCCGCAGCGCATTGAGGCGTGGTTCTTGGAGTCCACGGAAACCTCCACCTCGCTGGCGGGCAGTTCGCGTACGATGCTGACCAGCCGTTTGGCCGGCAGGGTGGTGGCCCCCTCCTTGTCAATCTGGGCTTCCACCGAGCCGGTGATGCCGACGTCCAGATCGGTGGTGGTGAATTGGATGCGTCCATCCTTGGCCACGATCAAAACGTTGGAGAGGATTGGCAGGGTGGTGCGCGAGCTCACCACATGCTGGACCTTTTGCAGGCCATCGAGAAATGCTTCCTTGGAGATACGAAACTTCATAGCTGGTTACTCGTAACGAGTTGCGAGAAAGTTTCCGTTTTCGTGCCGCTTTGGCAAGCATTCTTTAAGAATCCGAAAGAACTTTTCTGAATTCCATTGATCTTCGGGCTCTAGCGGCGGAGCTGGGACTCGATGCGGGCGAGGGTTTCCTTGAGTCCGGGGGTCTGGGTGAGCTCGGATTGGACTTTCTTGCAGGCGTGAATGACGGTGCCGTGGTCCCGGCCGCCGAAGGCTTCTCCGATCTCCATGAGCGAGCCTTTGGTCAGCGAGCGGCTCAAAAACATCGCGACTTGGCGCGGGAAGGCGATGCTGGCTGGGCGCCGGCGGCTGGTCATGTCCGCCAGGCGCACATCGTAGTGCTCGGCAACGGCGCGTTGGATGGTATCGATGCTGACTTGGCGGCTGGCCTCTTCGCGGATGAGGTCGCGCAGCAGATGCTCGACCTTATCGACGGTGACGCTTTCGCCGGCGAGGGAGGCGAAGGTGGCCACCCGCATCAGCGCGCCTTCGAGGCGGCGGACATTGGTGCAGATGTTTTCGGCGAGGAACTGGAGCACGGATTCATCGACCCGCACTTTCCAATCAAGGGATTTCTTCTTCAGAATGGCCATCCGCGTTTCCATCATCGGCGGTTGCATCTCTACGGTGAGTCCGCACTCGAAGCGCGAGATGAGACGTGGTGCGAGGCTTTTGATTTCGCATGCGGGACGGTCGCTGGTGAGAATCACCTGATTGCGGCCGTCAAGCAGGGTGTTGAAGGTGTGGAAAAATTCCTCTTGCGAGCGTTCCTTGCCGGTAAGGAATTGCACGTCGTCAATGAGCAACACGTCGGACTGGCGGTAGCGGCGGCGGAATTTCTCGATGTCGCCACGGCGCACCGCGTCGATGAACTCATTGGTGAATTTCTCACAGGTCAGATAGACGACGCGGCAGCCCGGATGGCGGTGCAGCAATTCCTGACCGATGGCTTGCATCAGGTGGGTTTTGCCGAGGCCCGAACTGCCGTGAATGAACAAGGGGTTGTAGCCGACCCCGGATTTCTTGGCCACGGCCTCGCAGGCGGCGTGCGCAAACTGGTTGTTGGCACCCACCACGAAACTGGCAAAGGTGTAGGCGGGATTCAAACCGGCGCTTTTCACCCGTTTGTCGAGAGCGTCGCCCGTTAGAGTGGGGGCTTTGGCTGGTCCCCGGCTGTGGGAAAATTCATGGGTAGGGTGGGGCAGGGCGGGGGCTTGGGATTGGGCCAGCACGACTTTCACCTCACGCACGCCCTCGAAGGTGCTGCTCACGGCCATGGTCAATTCGGGCAAGTAATTGGTCTCAATCCACACCTGATGGATTTCACCCGGCACCGCCACCGCCGCGATGCCATCCTGCTGGCCCTGCCAGTGGGCCGCGCGGAACCAACGTTGGAAGGCATCCTGGCCGACCGAGGCGCGCAACGCGTCGCACACTGCATTCCAGTCCCGGTGGGTCGCCGCCAAGTCGGTTGGAGCGGATTCATCTTCCTGCGTGGAGATTGCGGATGGAGGCATGGCGGGGGTGAAAATGTTGGGCTTGGCGGAGGGCTTGGATTCCAGTTGCGGCGAGGCGGGCGGGAATGGATGCGACGCGGAGAATGAAGGGCGGAAATTCCTCTGAGAAAACTATTTTCAACAGGTCTAACAGAAGCGTCGCCCGCCGCCCTTTCCATGGGAGTTCCACAGCAATTGTTTTTTTTCACTTGACCTCCGCGATGCTTCGCTTCGCCGAAGCATTCATGCCGGTGTCCGCGGGTGAATTTGTGTATGCGCTTGCAATCAAAGCCGCTGCGCTGCGCCGGTGGCAGCGCGGGAATATTCGTGCTGAAAAGCGCGGACAATATCGAATGGGTGGGGACATCTTATGCCCTTCGGAAAATTATGCGGCGTGCCGTGTGCCCGCAAAAAAAGGCCGCCCGGATGCATCCGGGCGGCCCTGCAATTGATAGA
>JBAXPF010000492.1:0-2651 GCA_037132955.1 Verrucomicrobiota bacterium
GGAGTCGTCCTTGCGGATGTGGAGAACCTGATGGACGCGAAGGTTGACGGGCACCCAGGTGATCTCGTGGGATTCAGTCACGGCACCGGATTGGAAGGAGGCGGTGACGGTGGTGGGCGCGCTTTCCGATAGAGGCACATTGGCGTAGAACGAGGAATCGATGGATTCCTTGGGAGTGAGCGGTTCGTCGTTCACCTTGAGGGAAAGGCCGGGAATGCTGCTGGTATGGCCCTGCCGGTTGACGCCTTGGGCGGCGATGCCTTCAATGCAGAGCGGAGAGGTGAGCGAGGTGGCGGGAATGCGGGTGAGGCGGTTGTCGGCTGCGAGGCGCTGGTCAAGCCAGTCCGGGCGGCCGTTGGCATTGACATCGGAACCGGCCAGGGTGCGGATGATGAGTGAATCAATGCGAAGTTGCAGGGCCGTGCGGTAATTGTCGTGAAGGATGGTCAGCGTGTAATCGCCCTTGGGCAGCCACGGGGTGAGCAGCGCCACGGAGGAAGTGCCGCCGTTGAGGCTTGTCAGGACCGCCGTGCCGATGCGGTTGCCGTTGATGGAAAACACGAGCGGGAGTTTTTCCACGGGACGAGGGATTCCGGCGGCACCGCCACCGAGAACGATTTCATAGACGCCGGCGTCACCGGCGGCCACGGTGAAGTTATAGGAGATTTCGCCACGGCGCTCGACGGCTGTCAGGCTGCCCGAAGCGTCCCGGTTCCAATGATCCGTCGTGCTGACATAATTTTGAGGCGGCAGGGTGGCATAGGTGGTGGCTAACAGATTCCTGCCGGAATCATCGGATTTGGGATTTGAACCCAGTTGATACTCGGTTAGGTTCGAGATGCCATCGCCATCCCAGTCCGCGTTCTCACCGTCGCGCGGATCGATGAGGCCGTTGTCGGCGGGGTTGAGACCGACCTGTAGCTCCCATGAATCGGGCAGCCCATCCGAGTCGAGGTCCGCGGCCTCAGTGAAGTCCGCATTGAAGGCGCTGGCGGGGATGATTTGGCGGGCGGCATTTGGTGTCTGCCAGGCAACCGACACATGGTCGGAGTATCCGCCCTGCTTGTGCAAGACCTCGAAATAGTATTTCTGGCCGGCCGTGAGTTGGATCGCCCGGCTCTGCTGGGACGGGTATTTGTCAAAGTCCCGGAACACGACCGGATCAAGCACCGAGTCCTGGACGGTGGCGATGCGCAGTTTGCCGAAGCGGTTGGTCAGGGCCACGGTCTGGCCGTTGACGGTCTTTCTAACCGTGCCGTCGGCGAGCCAGAGTTCGGCCTCGTCGTCGGCGGAAATCCAGAAGTGATAGGTGCCGGTGGCCGGGGCCGTGACGAAGCCGCGGTAGCGCGCCGCGTAATTGCCGCCCAACCCGTTTTCATTGACGCCGGGGACCTGTTCGCGGTCATCGGGACCCAGGCAGAAGCGGCGGCTGGCAGTGAGGTCGGCCACGCGTGTGCCCGCGAAATTTTCCCAGACCTCGCGGGTGAGTCCGTTGGAGAAATCCTCCGCATGGGTTGGATCGAGACCGTAGGCGAATTTCAACTGGTTGGACAAACCGTCGCCGGAGGGATTGCCGGTCGCTGTTAGGTCCGGGTTGGTGAACGCCGTGAAATCGAACCCGGCGATCCAGTCCGCATACGGGTCGGCACTCGGGGTGATGGTCGGCGCGAAGAGCAGGAAGTTGTCGATGTTGCCGTTGCCGTTGCCGGACTGCGCGTCGCCCATGAAGGTGGTGAAGAGCAAGCGTGGCTCGGTCACGCCCTCGTTATAGAGGGAGCACAGCGGCGAATAATCCGCGTTGCTGCCCGAAAGGCTGACGTTGCAAATCCTGCCGGTAAAAGTGTTGACCGTGTAGGTCAGGGTATGCCAATCGTCCGGCGAGAAGGCCGCGTTGTCGATGCCCGACCACTCGACCTGCCTGATGGGGGTTTGCGGATCGCCGGGAATTCCGTTCCATTCCTTCACGGTGCCGTTTTCATCCAACGACAACCCGCTGAAATAATAGGTTGAGTTGCCGGTGTTGGTGGAATCGGTGAAGCCCGCGCCCACACCCATGCGGTTGAGAGTGCCGGGCTTGAGGGTGGCCCGGATGATGAGCACGGAGGGCTTGGTGTAGGCTTCGTTGGATGACAGGTCATAGGCTTCGCCGTCCATGCTTCTGACATTCAGGGTGTTGGCCTGGATGTCGCAGCGCCCGAAATAGCCGCCGTTCTGTTGCCACGTGCGTCCGGGTAGATTGGCTCCGTCGGGGATGCGGCCGTCCAGGCTGTCGCCATTGTTGCCACCAAACCTATCGGCGAGAATGAGGGTGCCGGGACCAAAAGACGGCGTGTCGGTGAGGGCTGCGGGCGTCGCCACGATTTCAGCAGACGGCGCGCTCTCACCCGCGGCGTTCACGGCCGTGATGACATAATAATAGGTCGTGCCATTGACCGCCGTGACATCAGTGTAACCCGTGCCCGCTGCCGTGCCGAGCGTTTCATAACCCGATCCGCTCGTCGTGGAGCGCTTCACGTTGTAGCTGGTCGCGCCGGTCGAGGCGGTCCATGCCAGGATAACCTGCGAGTCACCCGGCGTGGCCGCATGGCTGCCAAGCTCCACGGGCGCTGGCGTGGTACTGCCGCCGCTGGCGGAGTCAGTGACTGTTAGAA
>JBAXPF010000493.1:0-2651 GCA_037132955.1 Verrucomicrobiota bacterium
GTTACGACGGCGGCTGCGGTGGCGGCGGTGGCTACAATGGCGGCGGCGGCTACGAAGGCGGCCGCGGCGACAAAGGCGGCGGCGGCGGCTACAAAGGTGGCGGCGGTGGCGGGCACAAAGGCGGTGGCGGCGGTGGCGGCGGTGGCGGTTGGGATTGATTCCCTTAGCCTCAGCAACCCTGAAATCAGCCCGATTCTCACGCGGAGGGTCGGGCATTTCCTTTGTCCATTCAGCTTGTGGCAAACTGCCGTTATTCTGTTAGATAACGACCCGCAAAAAATCCCTTGCAAACAGGCTCGCACCGCATCCATCCTCGCTCTAGAACGCAGGCATCCATCCCGCAAATGACGGACCTGCGTATCTCCTTTCAATTGCATCCGCCATCACCCTGAACACTTGCCATCCAACCGCCAGATTCTCCACGCCGTAACGCGCATTTCTCTCATCCCATCCCCGACCATGGCCGCCTCCGATCCCTCTCCGACCCTCCAAACACTTCCCTCCGATCAACTCCGGGCGCTCCAGTGGCGCTTCGCCGAGCGTTTTGAGCTGACCATGCTCGTGCAAGCCGTCCGCCCGGTCGCCCGCGGCCCGGTCGCCCGCCTCGTCGCGCAGGGGGGACGCAATACCCACGAATGGACGGCGGAAAAAAACTCCCTGCTGGCGGTATACGACGAATCCGGCATCACTGCCGCATTCCTCAACCCCGAGCAAGGCGGCTTCATCGAAGGTCCTAAAAACCTCGCCCTCGCCCTCGTCGCCTTCGAGCTCTCATGGGTCGATGCCGGCGCTGCCACGTGCAGCCTCGCCAGCAATCTCGGTGTCGCCCCGATTCACGAACGCGGCACCCCCGAGCAAATCGCCCACTACATGCCGCTGGTCTGCCCGCCTGGGCCTGGCGAATCCCGCGAGGCGACCCGCGTCGCCTTCGCCCTCACCGAACCGATTCCCTTCGTGGGAGTGGAAACCGGATTGTTAGGCGGCAAGATGCGCGTCGCCGCTTGGGAAGACGGCCAGGAACCCCTTCTCCACATCGACAAACGCGGGCGCTTCATCACCAACATGGACTTCGCCAACGTGGTCACCGCTGCGGTCGATTCCGCCGATCCGCGGGTCAAGGGAAGTTGCATCGTGATTCTTGAAAAAACCGACCCCGGGCTATGGGATTCCGGGGTGCCGACCCGCAAGATGGTCCACCAACTTTCATCCACTTGTGATCCGATCTTCAACCTAACGGTTCCTGCCTCGCGCATCGTCGGCGGCTACACCGTCAAGGACGGCGTGATCATTCCCAACTTCAGCCACAGCGATGTTATCGAAGCCGTCTTCCGCCGCACCCGCGTCACCGTCGGCCTGATGACCTCCGCCAAATTGCTCTCCTCGGTCGAGCCGATTATCCGCTACCAGCGCAGCCGGTTCCGTGGGGGTGAAACCGGCTCTCCCGGTTCACCCCGCTATGACCTCGGGCTGCAAACCAAGCAGGATGTGCTGCATCGCCTCGTCGATGTGTGGGCTACTGGTGAGGCGGGTGCCGCACTCGGCTTTGAAACCGCGCGCCTGTTTGATCTCCTCGATCCGCTCGACCGGCAAAAAGACCAACTGTTTGCCGAACAAGGGCTTACCGGCCGCAGCGCGTTCAAGGCCCTCGCCAAGATCCAACAGGACGCCACCGATTGCATCGAACTCCAAAGCCAGTCCGCGACAACCCGCGACAATACCCGGCTTTCATTGTTAGAGTCGAATCCGCTGGTGCAATACGCGATTTTGGATGCCCGGGCCAACGTGTTCTGCCCTGCCTGCAAACTCTGGAACACCGGCCACGGCGCCACCGTCATGCGCGAGGCTGTTAGCCTGATGGGCGGTTACGGCATCACCGAGGATTGCCCCGGCTTCCTCCCCCATAAATGGATGGATGCCCAACTCGAAGCCACTTACGAAGGCCCGGAAGCAGTGCAACGCCGCCAGCTTTCCGTGACCATGACCAACGGCCTCTTCATCGTGCAGTTCGAAGGCTGGATCAAGGATCTCAAGGCCATCGCCGCCGAACAGCCCGGCACCGGTGCCTGTGCGCTGGGGTCCGCCATGGCCCTCTGGCTGTGGACCCTCCGCCATTTGCAGAGTGCCACCGATGCCAACGGCAGCAAACTCTATCAGTCCAACCGCCAGGGCATCACCTTCCCGCTCGCCGATGCGCTCTGCTGGCTCATCGCCTCACGCCAGCAAATCCTCGATGGGGTCGAACTCGGGAAGTCAGGCGCCGCCGACCCTTCCGTGGCCGATGAACTGCCCGGCACCCTCGCCTTCCTCAGCGACCTCTGCCATGTCCAGGCCGCCCGTGCCGCCGGGGAAACCGCCCGCATTTGCAGTGAACTCGTCTTCGGGTACAATCAACATCCCGAATGGACCGAGCAAGCATGCGCCGCTTGCTACGGTGCCAATGATCTTGATGTCCTCGAAGGCATCATGCCCGGCATCGCCAGCAGCGCACGCGGCACGGCCGACATCACCGAGGCCGGTCAGGCACACCCGGCCAAAGCAGGCCCCTGCCCGGACACCAGTCGCTTGCAAGCCTTCCTGCGCATGCGCTCCAAGCTCGATGGCTGCCTCTACGGCTTCGGCCTGGCCAAGGACCGCGCCGCCAACGCCCTCAC
>JBAXPF010000494.1:0-2650 GCA_037132955.1 Verrucomicrobiota bacterium
CCGCAACCGCCACGACTTCAAGCTCGGCGTGACCCAGTCGGCACTCGATGCAGTGCGCCAACGCTTGCTGTAAACCTAGCAAGTCCCCTGGTTGAGCGCGTGGAGCGGGCCGCCGCCGGGCGACTGAAATTGATAGGAATGGCGCAGGCAGGCATTCAGGTAGGCTTTGGCGGCGGCGACGGCGGTTGGCAGGGCATCGCCATGGGCGAGGCGGGCGGTGATGGCCGCGGCGAGCGTGCAACCGGTGCCGTGCGAACCGGCCACCGCCAGCCGCGGCGCGGAGAAATGTGCCACCTGGCCATCGGCCACTAACAGATCCAGGCAGTCCGGTCCGTCGAGATGCCCGCCCTTGAGCAGGACGGCGGTGCCGAACATGGCCGCCAGGCGGCGGGCGGCGGGCTCAAGGGCATCTTTGTTAGACAGGGAGGCACCGAGCAGTGCCGCGGCCTCGTGGAGGTTCGGGGTGATCAGGCGCGCCAATGGCAGCAGGTGATTGCGATAGGCGGTCATGGCCTCCGGTTCCAGCAAGGGTGCGCCGGTGGAGGCGATCATCACCGGGTCCACCACCAGCGCCAGGTCCGGCCGTGCCGCCAGCAATTCCGCCACCGCACGGACATGCGCCGCCGAAAACAACATGCCGGTTTTGACCGCCGCCACCGGGAAGGAATCGAGCATTAGCGCCACCTGCTCCTGTAGCATGGTCACCGGCACGGCATGGATCGAGCGGACGACATTGGCGGTTTCCGCGACGATGCAGGTCACGGCAGTGAGGCCGTGGACGCCGAAATGCTGGAAAGTCTTCAAATCCGCCTGGACCCCCGCGCCGGCGGAACAATCCGAGCCTGCGATGGTCAATGCCACTGGCGGAGCGGTCGTCATGCAGGTTTGATAGCGGAATCGGGACAGGTGGCAAAGCTTGATTTGTGTGGATTGGTGCTTGGCAGTTGCCACCTCCGACGGGATCATCAAAGGCATGGCAGGCACCCTCCACGAATTTGAACAACTCCACGTGACCGTGGATGATGTGCTCTACATGCCGAGTCTGGAGGCCAGCCCGGAAAAGCCGCATCCCTTTGTCTACTTCATTTCCATTCACAATGATTCCGCAGTGTCGGTGACGATTCGCGGGCGCAAATGGGTGGTGCATGAGGCGGGCGGCGAGGTCGCCGTGGTCGAAGGGTCCGGCGTGGTCGGTCAGACCCCGACCATCAACCCGGGTGAGCATTTTTCCTATAACAGCTACCATCTGGTCGCCCGCTCCGCCCGGGTCTCCGGGGCGTTTTTTGGCGAAACCGCCACTGGTGAGCGCATCTTCGCCCGCATCCCGGAATTCCGGCTGGAGGTCCCGTAGGCAGCTTGAAAGTAGCCGGACGCCCGTTGGGCTGGCAGCAGGTGCCGCCGCCGGATTTTTCTGCCAGCGGTTCAGCCGCTGCGGCAAACCCCTGATCTTCACCGAGGCGACCTTCATATCGGCTGAATGAAATCAAACGTCTCGACGAGGGCCTGTCTTGGTGTAAGGTCGCCCCATGCCCGTCGCCGCGACAACACCCCTTGGTGAATTCATCTACCAGGCGCTCGGCCTGAAAAAGCAATTCGACAATGGCTGATGCAACTCCTGCGGTTGAAATTTACAACTTGGTGAAGGATTTCAAGATATCCTTCCGCCGGCAACCGTTGCGTGCCGTCGATGATGTCTCATTGCGCATCATGCCCGGCGAGGTCTATGGCCTCATCGGTCCCAACGGCTCGGGCAAGTCCACCACCATGAAGGCGCTGCTAGGTTTGGTGGCCCCGACGGCCGGACGTTGCGCGATCTTTGGCAAGGACTCGCTGCGGGTGGATTCGCGGCACGAGGTCGGATTTCTGCCGGAAAACCCGTATTTCTACAAACATCTGAGCGGCGCGGAAACCCTGCGCTTTTACGGCAAACTCTGCGGCATGCGCGGTCGCGTGCTCACCGAGCGCGTGTCTGAGTTGTTAAATCTGGTGAATCTGGAAAGCGCGCGGGACCGGCGGCTCGGCGCTTACTCCAAAGGCATGCTGCAACGCATCGGGCTGGCCCAGGCGCTGGTGCAGGACCCGCGCCTGCTCATTCTGGACGAACCGACCGCCGGGGTGGACCCGCTCGGTTCGCGCCAGATCCGCGATTTGATCTTCAAGCTGCGCGAACGGGGCATCACGGTGTTTCTGTGCTCGCATTTGCTCGAACAGGTGCAGGAAGTGTGCGACCGGGTGGGCATCATATTTCAAGGCAAATTGGTCAAGGAGGGCCGCTTGGAAGACTTGATCGCCATCGAAGACCAAATCGAAATCATCCTGCGTGACGCCAGCCCGCAACTGGTCGCCCAAATCACCGCCCTGGTCGCCAACAGTCCTGGCGCGGCGGTGGTGCGCACCGGCAAGCCACGCACCACCTTGGAGCGATTGTTCCTGCGTGCCACCCACAGTGACGAATCATGAGCCGCGCCCCTGCCAAGCCCGTCCGTCCCACCCATGGCTCGCATGGCGGGCGGATAGGGGTCATCGCGATGCATGCGTTCACCCAACTGGTGCGGATGAAGGTGTTTTACTTTCTGGCAGTGTTCGCCGCCATCACCATCGGCAGCAATTTCTTCGATCTGCCGCAACACGCTGGCCCGGAGGCCGCTGG
>JBAXPF010000495.1:0-2616 GCA_037132955.1 Verrucomicrobiota bacterium
CTAACAACTTCTTGCGGAAGTTCCGCTTGTCGATGGTCCGACCGAGAATGGCTTCATAAAGCGACTGAAGCTGGGTAAGAGTGAAGTGCTTTGGCAACAGTTCGAATCCCACGGGTTGATAGCGGATTTTCCCGCGCAGGCGTTCGAGCGCCTTGGCGATGATCTGCGTGTGGTCGAATGCCAGTGGTGGCAGTTGATCTACCGGATGCCATGCCGCCTCGCTCGCGTCCGAATCACCCGTGGCGGGATGCTGGTCCGGACGAACAAGGGCGTAGTAGGCGACACTCACCACACGCCCCCGCGGATCTCTCCCCGGTGTTCCGAACGTGAAAAGCTGCTCCAGATAGACCTGGCTCAGATGGGTTTCCTCCTGAAGCTCCCGACGCGCTGCCTGATCCAGATCCTCGTCCATGTCCACGAACCCGCCGGGAAGCGCCCACGACCCCAGAAACGGCTCCAAGGCCCGCCGGATCAGCAGCACTTGGAGTCCTCCACCATCAAAGCCAAAGACCACGCAATCGACGGTCAGTGCAGGCCTGGGGTATTCGTAGGTGAACGGCATGCACGTCTTCTTAGTGTATCTGTGACACTAAGCAAGAAGAATCTGAAAATATTTTTTTGCGCCAAATACCTGCGAGGTGCGTCCATTTGTTTCCGACTCCCTCCGCCGATTCCGGGACCGTCAGCAATTCAATGAACCATGCTTCCTCGGATTCAGTATCCACGCCCGGGGGATACAACCGCACCGCGGGCAATTCATCGACAGGAGTTTCGTCGTTTCCGGGATCTTGATGGGCCCCTGTCAGCATGCGCTGCCAACCGGCGTCAAGCGGTTGGCGGGTGATGGCCTGGTCCGCTCCGACGGCGGCATGGAAGGGTTCAAGAACGCAATCCACATCCTTGGTTCTCACGGCTTTCGATTCGACGTGCTAAAAAACTGATAGCCCGCAGCCAGGCTGCCGATGATGACGACATTTCCCCGGCAGGCGGGCGGCACCGCAGCGGCAACTTCGGCGAGGACTTTGGATGGAGAGATTTGACTCATGGGTTGGATCTGGGGGGTAGTCGTTCGAGGAATTCCACCGCCTGAGATTCCAATCGCGCTTCATGGAGGTCGAGTAGACATTCCACTTCATCCGCCCAAACAATTCCATCACCGCTCTCTTGGAAAAACGTCACGGGCCGACAAAGTGTGTGAACAAAAACCCGTGCGGGTTCACCACGCTTGGCAGGTTTGAGGGCTGGGTCGAGTTTGCGAAGGAATTCGTGCGCTCCACTCGGGCGCAAAGTATGGACCACGAGATCAAGCCTCGGGGTGCCGACCAGGTCCAGCCCTGGCAAATAGTGCCGGGCTCCCAAAACACCACCAACCGCGATGTCGGATCGTTTGAGTTCCCTCAATCGTTGCAGCAGGACCTCTGGCGAGCGGGGCCGCATGGAAGGATCGGTAAAGGCTTGGGTAAAACGGACGATTTCCGCCTGCGCGACCAGCCTGAACCACGCATCTTTGGGAAAGGCGCGGAGTTCGACCCGGCGGTCCGAACGCCGGAGGAGGTATGGCTCCAATTCCCGCAGAGCATTTGATATGGTGGGGTAGCTAAAGCCGGTTTGCGCGGACAGTTCCTTGCTCGTGAGGGGACCGGAGCGGCGGAACCAGCCAATCAGCAAGGGCCGGAGAATGTCAAAGAACGCCTCCGACCGACCGCCAACCTTGCGGACCGCGTGACCGCGTTCGTGTTTCACAACGGCCGCGATCTGGTCGCGCTCCTCGGCTGTCAGCGATTCATCCGCTCGCGGTGGCTTCCCTTCATGGTGAACGACCATAGCCAATCGTTTGAATACCTCGGGCCGAATCACAGCTCGCGCCCCCGCCCATTCGTCGGCCAGGCGAAGTGCGGATATTTGTGGACTGTCCAATACGAGGATCCCTCTGCGTGTGGGATTCGCGGCCGTAACCCTGGCGATATCCATGAGGGAGGCCCGCAGCCTGCGGAGATCCCGGGGTTCGATCAAAACCCCAAAAACCGAGTCGCCTAGAACGGCATCCGCCCGGAAACCGGGCGGATCGTCCAAAATGACATCAAAGCGAAGCGTGCTCAAGGCATGAAAATACCCCATTCAACCAGAAGTCGCAACTAAACTTTAAGTCGCACCTTAATTTCAAACTCGCGCTTCGGTTGATGGCAACAGACAACCATCCAAATGCCTCTGAAACCTTGAATTTCTCTTGGATTGGCCTTGGCTCCCCCATCTGTTACTGCTGGAATCCTTTGAATATGAGTTGCTCCGTTAATCTCCCCCAACCCGACCGCATCCGCGAGTTCTATTCCGTCAAACCCCATCGTATCGAACCTGTGGGGCTCGTCTATCTCTGGCCCTCGTAACGTTACCTCAATGGACGCATCACCCATAATCACTCTTCCACCGTCGGACTCTGACAAATTGGCGGAGATCTGTCGCCGCGATTTGACCATGCCTCGGCACATCGCCGCCGAGTTGGGACAGAGTGCGGTCACCGCTGCCCGTGCCGGCACCTACCAAGATTCCTCCGGTCGACCAGTCGTCTGGCGCGATGAGGTCAAACATGCGGTGGCCGCCAGGATCAGCCTCCCTCAT
>JBAXPF010000496.1:0-2604 GCA_037132955.1 Verrucomicrobiota bacterium
CAGGTCCAGACCGGTAAAGTAAGCCTCCACGGCGGCAGGCAACCCGGGCCAGGCGGCGGCAACGCTTTCCTCAAGGAAGGCAATGGCGCGCCGTCCCCCGCCTTCGCGCACAATATCGGCCAACTCCGGATTTGTCGGAGCAAAGGCATTTCGCGTGAAAACAACTCGGTGCTTGAAAAGGACGGGGATCTGGAAATCGTGGCGGGACATCAGCGCGCGGCAGAAGTAGCGTTCTTTGCGCCGTTGCGCCATTGTTTCTTTGAAGCATTTTCATCCCATGTCCCATCCTGAGACGCTTTTTGAATCCCGCTGGCTCGGTCTTTACCGCATGGGCGCGTGGGAGTACGTGCGCCGCCCCCAGGCGGATTGCGCGGTCGGTATCCTCGCCATCACGCCGGATGCCGAGATCGTGCTCATCGAGCAATTCCGCATCCCGGTGCAGCGCCGTGTCATCGAAATCCCGGCGGGACTGGTGGGCGATGAGGTCGAGCACCAAGGGGAATCGCTGGCAGGGACTGCCCGCCGCGAACTGCTCGAGGAAACCGGTTTCCGGGCGGAAGCGATGACGGAATTGCTCGCCACGCCCACCTCGGCGGGGATGACCTCGGAATTTTTGCATCTGTTTCATGCCACCGGGTTGAGTCGCGAGCATGCCGGCGGCGGCACTGGCGGGGAGGATATTGTCGTCCATTTGGTGCCGCTTGCCTCCCTTCGCTCATGGTTGGTCGCGCGCGAGGCGGAGGGTCTGGTCATCGATTTCAAGATTGCTGCCGCCTTGTGGTTGGCGGGCTTGGGATGCCGGTAAGGCCCTCATCGAACGGTGCGGGGGGCTGCCATGGTGGCGGGCAGTGATAGCGAAAGAACGACACACAGACCGGCGAGAATCAGCACGGCCCAGCGGGTCGGATCCTCGTTGAGGATCCGCGCAAAATAGAAGTAGGCGTTCTGTTGCGGGGATTGGAAAACGAGTGCCGGGAGCGTGAGAATGGCGCAGAAGAACAAGGCGGGCGCGCACATCGTGATCATGGCCGCGGCGCATTTCAAACTGATTTGCGATGTGAACAGAACCTTGGGACCACAGAAAAAGGTGAGCTTCAGGCATTGCATCACGCGGCGAAAGCCATGGTTGCCGGCCTTGGGGTTTCTATAGAAGTAGGCGGGGGTGGCAATGTGGGACATGGCATTGGGGGGGGGAATCCGCACACTTGCGGAATTGGGCAAAGCTGACTCTTTCTATCTGGAGGGTTGCTCGACCGGGGTGGCTATCAACGCGATCAATATGTGCCCAATCGCGCCCCATGAATAGCCCGTGCATTCGTGATAACCCTGTCACGATTTCAACGACAAAGAAACCGCGTGCAATCGGGTTTCATCAACCGCCGAGCAGCCGGCGGTTTTTCCACAATTCCTTTGGACGGAAAATTCCGGCCGGGGTGATGATGCCGGTGATGAGCTCCGGTGGGGTCACGTCAAAGCCCGGATTGTAGGCACCGCTGGTCGGGTTGGCCACCCGCACGTATTCCCGCTGCCCGGATTTTGTTAGCCCCCAGGCACCTAACACTTCTGCGGCATCCCGTTCCTCGATCGGGATGTCCGCGCCGCTGCGCAGCGTCCAGTCGAGGGTCGAGAGCGGGATGGCGACGTAAAACGGCACGTTGTGGCGTTTGGCCAACACCGCCTTGGTATAGGTGCCGATTTTGTTGGCCACCTCGCCGCTGCGGCCGAGCGTGCGGTCGCTGCCGACGATGACCAGATCAATTTGGCCGCGGGCAAACAACAGGCCCGCCGCGTTGTCGGCTATGATCTGATGGGAAATCCCCTGCTGGGCCAGTTCCCAAGCGGTTAGAGTGGCGCCTTGCGAGCGCGGGCGGGTTTCATCGCAATAGACATGGAAAGCGCGCCCGAGTTGTTGGGCGGCATAGAGCGGTGCGGTGGCGCTGCCGATATCGACAAAGGCCAGCCACCCGGCATTGCAATGGGTGAGCACCCGCATCCCGTCGCGGATCAGCGGCGCACCCACTTCGCCGAGTTCCCGGCAGTGGGCCACGTCCTCGTCCGCAAATTCCTCTGCGGCTGTTAGAGCCAGCGCCTGTTGCTCCGCGACGCTGGTGCCCGCCTGCATCTTCCGCCGCACCTCCAGCATTGCATTGACCGGATCGACCGCCGTCGGCCGTGCGTCGCGCAAGGTTTCAAACACGCGCTGCACATGCGTTTCAAAGCGCGGCAGGGAGCCGCCGCGGAATGCGCGTGCCCCCTGGGCCAAGCCGTAGGCCGCGGTGGCGCCGATGGCCCCGGCACCGCGCACCACCATGTCGCGGATGGCGCGCGCGGTTTCACGGAAGTCGCGGGTGCCGACCACCCGGAACTCGTGCGGCAGCAAGCGCTGTTCGATGAGGCGCACCTGGTTGCCCGGCACATCAAAGGCCACCGTCCTGAAAGGCTTGTCCCGGCCGCGAATTTTCACCTGCATGCCGATAGGTTACGCCAGAACCCACGGGGCACCGCAAGCCGGATTTTTTGCTGGCTAATTTGCCGGCACATGGCATGTTCCATCCACCATGAAATGTTCCCTCATCGCGGGTGTGGCCGCAGGGCTGTTAGCAG
>JBAXPF010000497.1:0-2599 GCA_037132955.1 Verrucomicrobiota bacterium
AGATTGGTGCAATAGCCGGCGAATTCGCCGCTGCTGATGGCCGCATCCAAATCCTTGGCGTTGGGCTCCCAGGCATGAAGTGGCATAGCGAGCGAGCACAGCAACGTGCCGGCGATAATAGACGTCAGGGATCGGTGAGGGTTGGTTTTCATGTGTTTCAGCGCGTGCACCCGGATCAAACGCCGCCGCCGCCGCGGATCTTTCAGCGTATTTCGAGTGAAGCAAAAGCCGGGGGTGCGGAGGCGCTGGACCACTGAGACACAGAGTATTGGATGATGGGCAGGAAGATGATGGGGATGCTCCGATCTTATTCGTCTGTCTCCAATTCTTTTGTGGGTTTTGTGCCTCTTTGCGGCTAACAAATACGCCGCTTCGTCTCAGCTCATTCAGAGGGCGGGGGTTCCTTTTCCTGCTCCTTGGTGATTTGATCCACTTGTTGCTCAAGTTCGCTGCGGGTTCCGGAATCGGCGGACTCAAGCAACGCATCGCGGATCGGCATGGGTTGATTGGCAAGGGCCTCTGCCATGGCACGCGTGGCTTCCTTGCGAATGGAGTTGTTCTTGAGTGCCTTTATCCATGAGTAGGCCGCAGATGAATCCGCCACCAACCAATTGGAAACGACCGTTTTGACCGCGGCCTTGCGGACATCTCCTGATGGAAATGTGGCAACCCAAGCGGCCGCATCAGACGGAGTGGTTGCAACCCAGCGCTGGAGAACATACTCGGAGGTATTGTCAAACTCGGTGCCGGCATGGCCAGATTTCGATAGAAGTTTGGCGGCGCGTTCCGGATCGGATTCCGCAAGGTGGGTGACAATTTGCTCCGTGGCGGCAGCCCTTTCCGTTTCCGAGGACAGCGAAGCCGCCCATGCAAGCGCAGCGTCCGGATTTTTCTCCATGAGCCGCAGCGCGTAGGCTTGAATTAGCGGGATCTTTTCCACGCCGTCAGTGGAAATTTGTTTGAGGGCCTCCGCAGCAATGTCCGGGTCGTTTTTCATGGCTTTCCGCGCGACCTCCGCGAGTGCCTTGTCGCGATCTTCGAGGGAGGCTACTTTCATGGCCGCAGCGAGCGACTCACTGAGTTCCCGGCGTGAAATTGGAGCCGCGGCGAGCGGCTCACCGGGCCCCTGGCGTAAATTTGGGGCATTCTCACGCGGCGGACGGTTGGCCCGTTCGACCCTGGAATTGGATTCGTTGGATGACTCCGATCTGCCTGAATCCTGCGATTTGTCACAGGACGCAAGCAACGCGGCGATCCATAGGCAGATGTGAAAACGCACGCTCATGGCCTCATCCATAGCTCGAACCGTGATTGAACGCAATTTCTTTATTGGCAGGAGCGCCTCTCCGAGGCGTCCGGTGGGCACAAGGCCGCCGGGGGCTGCACTTCCATCACTCGCTATTTTCTCCCGGCGTCTTGAGAAATGTTAGAACCGGGGCTGCCATCGCCATCCTGCCCCAGCAGGACCGTTTCGGAGAAAGGTCCCTGCCCGTCTTGCTATTCATTTGCGCGTCACTTTCTCAAACAGGTTCTCAATCCTGAGCGAACCCATCGTCCGCCCGTTTTGGAGGTCTTCCGAATACAACACAGCCGCGCCGCTGGCCATGGCTGCGGCGACGATGAGACTGTCGTAATACCGATATTGCGTTTGCACATGAAGCGCGACCGCTGTGCGACTGAGGGCCGGAGATGGCAACACTGCACAGCGCGGCCAAAGCACCAGATCAAGGTAGTCGGCCAGATCCGCAGGTTTCATGGGCTCGGCAAAGCGATGCAACGCAAGGTGGGCGAATTCCTGCACCACCTGCCAACTCACCACCCAGTCACGGCTGCTCATGATTTCCCTCGCCCGTTGCCGTTTCGCGGGAGCGGCGTGATCAAACGCATAGGCCACCACGTTGGTGTCGAGAAAGACCTTATTTGCGCTCATTCATTTCCTCCCTGTTAAACGGTCCACCTGACGCCACATAATCCAGACGCTCCATCAGGGATACGAGTTGCTGCTCCCGTTCCCGTCGCCCCGCCATCTCGCCCAGCCAATTGCGAAAAAGTTGATTCAAAGTCGTCCTCTGCGCTCGGGCCGTGGCACGCGCCTGTTCTATCAGATCCTCATCCGCACTCAAGGTGATGTTCTTCATGCCGCGAATCTAGTGCACAATTTTTTCGTGTCAATCGCGAAGGTGCCCCTTTAACATCGAACTCTTGCCGAGGATATCACCGTGCCCGGCATCCTCGCCGGACGCTTTCAGTTGCCTCCCGCATGATGGCGCGGCTACGGCTCCCAGCCGCAGGAGTGGTCCGCACAGTCCCCTGTGCGGTCTTCATGCAGAGTGTGGCAGCGGCCATGCCTGCGGGGCTGCTCTGCTCTTCCCTTGAGCCTTGGCCATTGGCAACACGGGCAAGCTGCCCGTGCCCCTCTTGAAGACGGGACCTGCCCCGTCGCCTTGGCGACGAGAGACTATGGCACTCGCGCTCTAACATTTTCTTCAGCCTTCGCCGCTCCGCACTCCAGCGCGAAGCACTCTTTCTTCCCTCTTCTTTCCGCTTTCCGCTTTCCGCTTTCCGCTTTCCGCTTTCCGCTTTCCGCTTTCCGCTTTCC
>JBAXPF010000498.1:0-2599 GCA_037132955.1 Verrucomicrobiota bacterium
GGTGAGAAAATCAATTTGATAGGTATCGCCCGCGGTGACGGACCACTGGACCCTGGCCACCTCCATGGCGCGCTCATACGGGGTGAGGGGTGGGTCCAAAGCCACATAGGGATTTTTGAGCATCATGCGCGCGGCTCCATCACTGTAGATGCACAGGACCTGATACTCGGTGCCCGCCTCATAATTGGTGAGACGCCAGTATGGCAAAGAGGATAACGGCACGGCATCGAGTGTGGGCTCGGTGGCGTGGAGGATTTCCGCCGGGGTCTCGACATGCGGCCAGACGACGGAGCCAGGGCCGCAATAGAGACGCCCCTCGGGTCCGTCGAACTTGACGCGGAAGCGGCAGGTGGGGTCGGATGCGGTTAGATCGACATAGACGAGCATGGAATCGGCGCCGGGCGGGACGGAGCCGCCATGGGCGAGCAGACCGATGGCCAACTGGCCGGAGGCCTTGGCGAAGTTGACACCGGGATTGCCCATGACCATGCCATTGACTGGGATAGCCCCGGTGACGCGCACGGGCACCTTGCCCGCATAGGCGACATGCATGGTGACATGGCCGGGAGTGGCGACCGGCGGATCGCCTACTGGCGGGCCATCAGTTACCGCGGGAGTGGCGACCACGACGCCCCCGAAGACGCCGCCATGTTTGGCAGGTGCCCCGGTGTGATCGAGCCACACGAGATGGCCCGCCTTCCAACCGCCAGCGGGAGCGGCGGCACCGGCCATGTCCACCACGCGGCGCGACGACGAGTGCTCGGAACCCACGGGCTTTTCATAGACATCGGTGAAAGTGGTGTGGGTGCGGGAGCGGGGGGATGTTTGGCCAGCCCGTTCCAGATTGGCAAGGGTGCGATACTGGCGAATTTCCCGCTTGAGGGCATCCTGGCCAGTGAAGAGTTCGTCGGTGCGCTGGATGCGCTGCAAGGTGCGCTCGGCAAATGCAACGGACGAGGCACGGGCCTTGGTGAAATCGACCCGCTCGGTGACGCCGCCACCAAAGGTGATAGACACGCTGATGCGGTCGATAACGGGACTGAGCGCGGTGCCAGCCACGCCATTTCGGGTGAATCCGCCACTGTGCTGGACGGCGGATAGAGTGAGGATGGGACCGGCGACGGCATCGGCCTTGGCGATGGCCCCCACGCCATCCTGATAGAGGATTTCCTTGAACTCTGCCTCATTGACGGCGGGCAGACGGACATCGGTGTCGTCGAAATTGACGACGCCCGCATCATCGAGGGTGACGTTTTCATCGACCTCGCAGAGGTGGAGATCCAAACCGCTGGCGGAGACGACACCCCGGCGCGGACCCTTGCCGTAATCCCGATAGAACCTGCCGAAGAGAAAACAAAAGGCGGCCTTGACCTTGGCGGGAAGAATGGCGAAATCGGGGTTGGGGACGGCGACATCGAGGTAGTCACTATCCGCCCCGAGTGATGATGATAGATCTGTGCCGCCCACCTCGCCACGGTTTTCCATGATGTAGAGGGAAGTGCCTGCCTCCGGGTCGCCATCGATGAAGGTGGGGACATTGAAACGGATGGACTTGCCGATGGGATCGACCTCGAAGGGCGGGGCGTCCGTCCAGGTGTCGCGATAGCCGGTGGAGGCGTTGCGATAGAAGAGTTGTATATCGCGGGCGGATAGAAGGTCCAGCGGCTGGCCCTGGCAAATGGCTTGCGACTGGACGCCGGGATAGTATTGCAAGGGATCGGTGGCGTAGTCCTGCTTGTCGAGATTGTCCTCGCCCTCGCCGATTTTGGTGGAGCACAACAAGCTGTCGGCAAACTCCAACGAGGCGAGTGGCACGCCATACAACACATAATCCTCCGGGATGCGATAGGAACGATAGACCAGCTCGCGGATATAAACCCACACCGGCAGGGAGTTGCGGGCGATTTTTCCGAACGGCCGGGAGTCTAACATGGATGGCGAATTCCATTGCTTGGCAAACCCGGCAAGCGTCACCTGTCGGGCAAAGGCCGCGAGCTCCGCCTGATCGGACTTGGTGGCAGTGGGCATTGCAAAGACGTCGGCGACTTGACGCAGCCAGGCGAGTTCGTCGATCCAAAGTTCGTAGCGGGGGTTCCAGTCGGGCTCCAACTCGATATTGAGTTTTTGGATGCGCATGCGCTCACCGACGACGCGCAGTTTGGTATCGGCAGAGGTGAGGGCATAGCCGGTGGTGAGCGGCGTGCAGGAGCCATCGGGGACGGGCAGGGCACCGACACCCTTGACGCCCCATTTCAACAAGCGGGTGCCGGATAGATAGACTTCCAGCCCGGTCTTGGAATTGATCTCGGCAATGAGGTTGGAGAGCTTGGTGCCGGCGGAGTGATCGAGGCCGGTGACAATGGAGGTGGAGAGGGACGCATGATAATCACGGGTGAAACGGAAATCCCCCCAGGCGTGATTGAACGCGGATTCGAGAACCTGGAGCGCAGTGTATGGCTCGTCGGTGAAGGTCCAGACGCCGCTCTCCCAATGTTGGGGAAGAAGATGCCGGAACCGGCGACGCACCGCCCACGGGGCTTCCGCAGGCGTGGCTGCCGGTGGCGTGGCGGGCGGGATGCGGGATTCCAACGGGGACGCG
>JBAXPF010000499.1:0-2592 GCA_037132955.1 Verrucomicrobiota bacterium
CGATCACTGGGACCCCGTCGGCGCGCCGGAAATCCTGACCTTCCATCCGGCCTGTTTGCTGATCGCGCCCTCCGGCGTGCGCCCGCTCGCGAAGGCCCAAGGCATCGGCAACGACCGCATCATTGCGCTTGATGTGGGCTCGGAAATGACGGCCGGGCCGTTCCGCATCACCGCGCTGCCCACCCTGCACAGCGACGCCGCAGGCATTGGATTGCTGGTCCGTGCGGGCGGGCAGTCGATCTATCACAGTGGCGACACCGAATACACCACCGCGCTTGCCAAGGATCTGCAAAAGCGCCTCGGAGCGGCCCCCGACCTCGCGCTGCTGTGCATCAACGGGCACCTCGGCAACATGACCTGGCAGGAAGCCGCGCTGCTCGCCGAACGTCTGCAACCGAAGCTCTGCATCCCGAACCACTACGACCTGTTTTTGGAAAACCAACAGGACCCCGCGCCGTTCATGGAGCGTTGCAACCTGCTGGGCCTCGCTGTCCGCACCCTCGTTCCAGGCGTTCCATTCACTCGATCCATCGCATGAAAATCACCTCCATCCAGCCCATCATCTGCCACGCCTACCGCACCAACTGGGTCTTCGTCAAAGTCACCACCGACGAAGGCATCCACGGTGTGGGGGAGGCCACGCTCGAATACCGCGAGCTCACGGTGGCCGCCGCCATCAGCGAGTTGGAGCGAACTTTCGTGGGGCGCGATCCGCACCGGATCGAGGAACTCTGGCATGAAGCGTACCGCGGCACCTATTTTCGCGGCGGCCCGGTTTACATGAGCGCTCTATCAGGAGTGGAAATGGCGCTTTGGGACATCAAGGGCAAGGCGCTCGGCGTGCCGGTCTATCAATTGCTCGGCGGCAAGGTGCGCGACTCGGTGCCCTGTTATGCCAACGGCTGGTTCGCCCCGGCGAAAACCCCGGACGAGTTCGCGCAAAAGGCGAAAGCCGCCGCCGCCGCCGGATTCGCCGGCCTCAAGTGGGATCCGTTCGGCTCGTCCTATCTCGATATTTCCAAAGCCGACCTGCGCCTCGCGCTGGACAACATTGCCGCGGTCAAGGCCGCCGTCGGTGATCAGACCGACCTGCTCATCGAAGGCCACGGCCGTTTCAATGTCGCCACGGCCGTGCGCATCGCACGCGAACTGGAGCGCTTCGACATCCTCTGGTTCGAGGAACCGGTGCCGCCGGACAATCACGCTGCTTTGTTAGAGGTGAAGCAGCGCAGCCGCGTGCCCATCGCCGCGGGCGAGCGCCTTTACAGCCGTTGGGAGGCATCCACCTTTCTTGAGAAGAAGTGTGCCGATTACATCCAGCCGGATGTCAGCCACTGCGGCGGCATCGGCGAACTCAAAAAGATCGCCGCCATGGCCGAGGCCCGGCACATCGCGGTGTGCCCGCACAATCCGAGCGGCCCGGTGGCCAACGCGGCCACGCTTCAGCTCGCCGCCTGCACGCCGAATTTCTTCATCCACGAAACGATGGCAGTGGACGTGCCGTGGCGCCAAGAAGTCTGCAATGAACAGGTAGAGTTTGCACATGGACGCATGTTGATTCCCGATGCACCCGGCCTTGGCATCGACCTCAACGAAGAAGCCATCGCGAAGCATCCCTACGAACCGCGCGACCTGCGTCACTATGTCGGCACGCTGACCGACATCCGGCCGCCGGACGCGGTGGATTACTTTCAACGCGATTCCAATTCTTAAAAAACGAGAGCCATGCGTGAAACCACACACCAACCGCGTGAAACAGATATTGGCAACACTGGACGCGATCATGTTGGCGGGCGGGATGGCGTCCGCAAGGCTGAAAAAGAACAGATGGAATGAAACCAAATAACCTACAACTAAACCAATCATGAAATCATTAGCTGACTAACCCGCGGGCAAATCCAATAACGCATTGTCTGCATGCAGCCAGCCGCCAAGCGTCGGCAGCATGAAAAAACCACCCACAATAAAACCACACCAATCAGACCTATCCCATGAAAAACTACCGTTTCAATCTCCTCGCCGCCGGCGTCATCGCCGTCACCCTCGCCTGCCCGACCGCCCACGCCGCCACCCGCACCTGGAGCAATGCCGCGGGAGGGGATTTCAACACGGCGGCCAACTGGGGCGGGACCGTGCCGGTGGGGTCGGACTTTGGGTCTTTCACCAGCGTTCTCTCAGGCAACGTCACCCTCTCGGCCAACGCCACGCCCAGCAGCCTCTATTTCGACACCAGCGCCGGCAGCTTCACCCTCGGCGCGCTGGGCGGCTACACCCTCAGCCCGGCCAACGGCGGCTCGCTCTCGGTCCAAGTCACGCTCACCGGTTCCAACAAAATCTTCACCGTCAACGCACCGCTGGTGCTGACCCCGGGCTCCGCCACCACCGCGGGTTCCGGCACGCTGCAAAACAACGCCACCGACGCCTCGAACATCCTGGTCAGCGCGGGCGGCATTTCCAGCGCCACGACCACCAACACCGAGACCCTGACCCTTGGCGGCACCAACACCGGCGCCAACCTCATCAGCGGCGCGATCAGCAACGGCTTGGCCACGACCTTCGCCCTGGTCAAGGCCGGCACCGGCCTCTGGAACC
>JBAXPF010000500.1:0-2581 GCA_037132955.1 Verrucomicrobiota bacterium
GCGGCCCGCCACCTGCGTGCCTCACTCGCCCAGGACTGCTTCATCACCGCCTTTGACGCCTCGCTCGTCACGGTAGGCCTCTGGCATTTCCCGGTCCACTACTCGTGGGAAAAGGGCCCGGAAGCTGCCCGTCGCGCCTTCCTGTTCACGGATCGCTCGCTTTACCGCCCCGGTGAAACCGTGCGCCTCAAGGGCATCGTCCGCACCCTCCGCGGCAATGCTATTGAGCCTAACAAACCAGCGCCGGCCCGCATTGTCATCATCGACCCCACAGAAAAGGAGATCTTCACCCAACCGGTGACCATCTCCGCCACCGGTGCGTTTGATCTGGCCTACACCCTGCCCGCCGGGCAAACCGGCACCCACCTCATCCGGCTCGAATATCCCGAAGAACTCGCCGCAGCGAAAGCCACCGAGGACTGGGGCGAAAAGGAAGCCCTATCTAACAACGCCAGCTTTGAAATCCCGCTCAAGGTGGAGGAATTCCGGCGCAATGCCTTTGAGATCACCCAAACCCTCACCCCGCCCGCCACCGCCGCCACCCGCGTGGAAGCCACGCTCGATGCCCGCTACTATCAGGGCCAGCCCGTGGCCTCCGGCAAAGTCAGTTACAACTCGCGCATCACCGAAAGCAATCCCTACCCGGACCGCTTCCGCGATTTCCTCTTCGGCAACCATCGCAGCGAGGATTGGCGCTATTGGTATCACTACTTCGGCTGCCGCTGGAATGACGACGGCGAGGGCGATGGCAGCTCCGGCGTGGAAGTCACCCAACAGCAAGGCGAAACCACGCTCTCCGCCGATGGCAAGACCGCCGTTTCCATCCCGTTGCCACAAGCAGACTTCCCCACCGCCCGCGAAGTCGTCGTCGCCTCGGAGATCACCGATGCCAACAACCAAACCCTAACCGCCAGAACCACCGCCACCGTCCATCCAGCCGCCACTTACATCGGCATCTCGCGCATCGACACCCTGGTGCGCGCCGGCGAAGAACTGCCGCTGCGCGTGGTCGCCATCAGCCCGGACGGCCAACCGTTGACCCGCGCCACCACCGTCAAGGCCACCCTCACCCGACAAATCAACAGCGCCGTCAAAGCCCAAACCGATGAGGGAGCCACCACCACCCGCAATGACGTGCGCGAGGAAACCGTCACCACCGCCGATCTAACAATCGAGGCCGCTGCTTCCGGCGCCAAGGGCCAACCCTTCAATGTCACCCCGCGTGAAACCGGTCTGCACTTCCTCACCCTGCGCGGCACCGATGGCGAGGGCCACGCCTTTGCCACCGTCACCAGCTTCCATGTCTATGGCACCAAGGATTTCCCATGGCTCTATGAGGACGGCCTGCGCGTGAAACTGGTGGCCGAGAAAAAGTCTTACCGCCCCGGTGATACCGCCCGCATCCTGGTGCTCTCGCCCATCGAGGGCACCGCCCTGGTCACCGTCGAACGTGAAAAAGTTTTGCGTTCGTTTCTAACTGAACTGAAGGCCGACAAGCCGGTGATTGAAATCCCGCTCTCACAAGACGACGCGCCCAATGCCTGTGTTTCGGTGCTCATCATCAAGGGTGCCAGCGAGTCCGCCCGCGAGCACAAGGAACCCCAACTCCGCCTCGGCTATTGCGAATTGCTCGTCGACAACCTCCGCGACCGCCTCGCCGTCACCGTTGCCGCCACCTCGAACTCCGCAACCGTCGCCACCCAAGCCACGGCCACCGACGCCGCCGCCACCCCGCCGACTTTCCGCCCTGGCGACAAGGTTGATCTAACAGGTTTGGTCAACCTGCCCGACGGCAGCCCGGCGGCCAACGCGGAAATCACGCTGTACGCCGAGGACGAGGGCACCCTCGCGGTCATGGGCTATGAGACGCCCGATCCAATGGCATTCTTTTACGCCCCGCGTTTTCTTGCGGTGAATACCGGCACCTCGTTTGCCACCTTCATCTCGGAAAACCCGGAATTGCAGGCCTTCTTCAACAAAGGATTCTTCATCGGTGGTGGTGATGATCTGGGCAAACTCGCCGACCTGATGCGCAAGAACTTCGATCCGTGCGCCACTTGGGCACCCGCCATCACCACCGATGCGGCCGGCAAATTCAGCCACACCTTCAAGGTGCCGGACACTCTCACGCGCTATCGGATCATTGCCATCGCCCACCATCAAGCTGCGCGTTTCGGCAGCGCCGAGTCCGCCATCCTCGTCAACAAGCCGCTGATGCTTGAGCCCAAGACCCCGCGCTTCGCCTATCAGGGAGATGCGGTCCGCCCGCAAGTGCTGGTCCAAAACGCTTCGCCATACGCCGGCACTTGGACCATCACTTACAGCGCCCATGCCGCCACCGGCACCCCCGTCTGTCGCGCCACCTCACCCGCCACCCAGACGGTCAACCTGGCTGCCGGGGCGTCCGCCACGGTCGTTTTCCCCAGCATCCTTGACAACACCGGTGAGGCCGTCTCCTCGTGGCAGGCGACCCCCGTCTCCCTCTCCGGCAAATCCCTAACACCCGAACTCACCCGCACGCTGGCGGATTCCGTGGAAGCCCGTTACCCGGTTCTCTATCCGATGCCGCTGCTCCGCCAAT
>JBAXPF010000501.1:0-2580 GCA_037132955.1 Verrucomicrobiota bacterium
GGGTCGTCTCCAACGATCTCCATGACTGTATGTTGTTGTTGTTTCCATTCCTCTAACTCGCGCTCTTGGCGTCTGCGGGATGCTTCTGCCATCTGACGCCCGTGGTGACGTCTTTCAGCCTCTGAATATGCGAATGATGTTGGAGCTATCTGTCTCATGGTGTTGCTAGATTGCTTTTGTGGTTGCGGGGGCGGGACTTGAACCCGCAGAGGCGAGGGTATGAGTCTCGCTTGGAACATTCCTCCCCGCGTTTGGTTAGAGCGCCTCGTAGATGTCGAGGATCAGCTTGAAGTCTTCTTTGACGTTTGCCCGCTGTTCAGGATCCCACTTGCTCACCGGGTCGTTTTCGGTGGTCTGCTTCCACCAGCGGATCAGTCGGTTGATGAGCGCCAGATGAGTGACGACCCCGCGGTCTGCCGGGTCTTGCTCCATCTCTTCCTCGGTGGCGAGTCGGCCGAAGTTCATCGACTTGCGCAGACGGGCGACGCTGAGATTTTGTTTTTCTGCGGTATCCAGCCACTTCCGTTGCTCATCCGGGTCTTTGACCTTGGCCACGACCTTGTGATGCGTGAAGTCGAGGTTTTTGTTTCGAGACAAAAACTCAACTCTGCGGGCGACGTGTGAGTAAACGGCTAAAGTCTCGTAGGCAAGGCCGGTCAGGCGTAGGGCTTCATGGTATTTCTCGCCATAGCGTGCCTGTCCATAGTTAATCCAGTCCCCGATGATGAATCCGATGGACTTTGCAACCGGTGCCAGTTCGATTCCAAGAGCCTGCCATTCCTCGAAGGTGAGTTCCTCCCTGATGTCGAGGCCGGAGCGGTCGATGGTGTATTTCTTGCTTTTGATGGCGAGGATAGGAAGGGCTTTCATGGTTTCTTACGGCGATAGCGTTTGAGTTGTGCGTTGCGGTAGGTTTGTCGTGCCCGCTTGCTGCGCATGGCTCGGGATGGTTGGAGATTCAATCGGGTGGTGATGTCAACGCAGCGCTTCGAGACGGCGGCGCGGGTGACGCCGTGCCGGTTGGCGATCTCGGTCATGCTGTCACCGGCATAGACTCGCAGGCCCAAAGCGATTGCCAGGCACTCGATGGTCAGGCGCGTGTTGCCTTCCGCGACGAGGTCCGCTACCAGGTGGCGCAGGATGCGTGTCGCGCCGCGCATGTCATTGACAGGCTCGGCGTTCTCCGTTTCATGATCGACCATGGCGGCGATGTCGGGCGTGTAGCTGGCCGCAGATGATTCGGCCATGTCGTGATCGGGAGCGCCGTTGCCATGGCGTTGCAGGCAAGGTGAGGCCAGTCCTGACTTTTCTAACTGCTTGAGTTCGTCCGCGGGCAGGGACTTCACCCACGCCTTGTATTCGCGTTCGTAATCGGCATCCCGCTTTGCCTGTTTTTTGGCGTAGTCGTCGGAGTTCATGGCCGGCCTCCTTTCTGACCGCACCATTGGCGGGTTTCCGGGATGTAGCGCACGACGCCCTTGCTCCGGGCTGACTGGAAGATCTTGTTTGCTTCTATCAGATCGCATCGGTATCCCCTGGTGATCCAGTTGAGAACCTCGCTGCGATCCGCCAGATAGGGTTCAGGTCGGTCAGGCCAATGGTTGAGCCGGGGCATGTAAGCCAGTTCTGGCCAAAGGTGCATGTAGGGTGACTCTTTGATCGGTCTGGGTCTTTTCCGGGGGGTCATTTTGAATCTCCTTTCCGGCGACTCCAAATGACATGCGCTGATGCTGTTTCACAAACATGCATCTCAGCGCGCGCGACAATCCAAAAGGTTGTTCGCGCTGTATTAGTATATAATACTATAAGGTCGCTACTAAGGTTGCTAATAAGGCGCCTTATTACAACGTGCCATTTTCCGTTAGATAAGACGGGTTCAAATGGTTTGAAACCAGTTAGATTCCAGGGTTCAAACTGACTGGCAATGACAGGTTCAAATCCCATGGTTGCGGCCCCTCCACAGGCGGGTTGCCCGGTCGAAAACGAGCGGGCCGTTTTTCTTCATGTTGGCGAGACACAGAAAGACCCGGTTGGCTTCCTTGATGGTGCATTCACCCTCGGCCTGTTCGATGCGCTGGTGGATGTATTCGACGGCCTCGGACTCCTGCGGGATCTTGCCATTGGGGAGTGGCGGCATGTCATCTACGAGTTTGCTATAACGATCAGCCGCGCTGCCCATCTTGTAGGTCGCCTTGGCTCTTTCCGATTTCTCGTTCTTCGGTGCTCCCTGGATGGCCTTCAGACGCGCCGGGTCAGCCTCACGGTCGGTGACGAAGAGCGTGTCGGCCCAGCGCACGACAAAGGCCGGCACGGGCGGCAGCGTGCGCAGTGTGAGGTCGATGACATGGGCGTCGGCATCCTCGTGCGGAGTCATTGTTAGAATGACATCCGGGTCGCGGGCGAAGACACCCGAGCCGCCGATGCGGTCGATGGAATCCTTGCCCGCCTGGTTCCCCTTGGAGAAATGCGCGCCAAAGACGACGGCCGCACCTGATTTGACGGCGAGTTGCTCAACCTCGTTCAAGAGGCTGGCGATGTCGCCCGCGTCATTTTCGTTGCGGCTGCCGAGCCCTTTGTAGA
>JBAXPF010000502.1:0-2567 GCA_037132955.1 Verrucomicrobiota bacterium
GTTTTCTAACAACATGATGATGCCGAACACCATCGTGGTTGCACCGACCACTGCGGTGCCAATGAGCACCGGCTTGGCGGTGGCCTTGAAGGTGTTGCCCGCGCCGTCGCCTTTCTCGAGTTGATATTTGGCGTTTTCAAAATCCGCATTGAAGCCGAAGTCCCTCTTGATTTCCTCGGCAATGTGAGGCCGGCCTTCGATCTGACTCAATTCGTAGACCGACTGGGCGTTGTCGGTCACCGGACCGTAGGAATCCACGGCGATGGTGACCGGGCCCATGCCGAGGAAGCCGAAGGCCACCAGGCCGAAGGCGAAGATCGGCGCGGCGAAGGCGAACTTTGCCGGCATGATGGCCATCAGGTCGGGGTTGATCGAGAACTGCCAGGCGGCAAACATCAGGGCCATGATCACCAGCCCCATCCAGAAAGCGGAGAAATTGCCCGCCACAAAGCCGGACAGGATGTTGAGCGAGGCCCCGCCGTGCTTGGAGCAATTGGTCACTTCCTTGACGTGGCGCGAGTTGGTGCTCACAAAGATCTTGGTGAACTCCGGAATCAGCGCGCCGGCCACCGTGCCGCAACTGATGATGAGCGAGAGTGCCCACCACAGATTGGGCAGCGCCTTGCCGGCAAAGGTGAAGTCGCCTAACAACACCTTGCTGGCCAGGAAGGTGACGCCGATGGACACCGCCGAGGTCAGCCACACCAGATGGGTGAGGGGGGCCTCGAAATCGAAGTCCTTCTTGCCGGCGAACAGCGCCTTGCTGATGACTTCGTTGAGGAGATAGGAGCCGAGCGAAGTGATAATCATGAGCGTGCGCATCACAAACAGCCACACAATGAGGGTGGCGCAAACTTCCTGTTGGGCCGCCAGTGCGAGCGAGAGAAACGCGATGAGCGCCACCCCGGTCACGCCGTAGGTTTCAAAGCCGTCGGCGGTCGGGCCCACCGAGTCGCCGGCGTTGTCACCGGTGCAGTCGGCGATGACCCCCGGGTTTTTCGGATCATCCTCGGGCAGCTTGAAGACGATTTTCATCAGGTCGGAGCCGATGTCGGCGATCTTGGTGAAGATGCCGCCGCAGATACGCAGCACCGAGGCGCCGAGGGATTCGCCGATGGCGAAGCCGATGAAGCAGGGGCCGGCAAGTTCGGTGGGCAGGAAGATCAGGATGCAGATCATGAAGAACAACTCCACGCAGACTAAGAGCAAGCCCACACTCATGCCGGAGCGCAGCGGAATGCCGAGGGTGGCCAGCGGATTGCCTTTCAACGCTGAGAAGGCGGTGCGGGAATTGGCCACCGTGTTGATGCGGATGCCGAACCAGGCGACGCCGTAGGAGCCGAGGATGCCGAGGACGGAGGCGGCCAGGATGACCAGCACATGGGTCACCGAGTTGTCTTGCAAGACGCCGAAGTAATAGATCATGCAAGCCGCGATGAGCAGCCACAGGATGGCCAGAAACTTGCCCTGGTTGAACAGATAGGTCTTGCAGGTTTCCCAAATGGTGTTGGAAACCGCGGACATGCTCGTGTGCACCGGCAGGTTCTTGGTTTGCTGGTATTGAAGCAACCCGAACAAACCGCCGAGAATGCATACGACGAGGCCCGCAAGCATCAGCGCGTGTCCGCTCACTCCGCCGAGTGCCGCAAACTTCACGGAGTCGAGGTTTGGAATCTTCAAGTCGGCCTCGCTCGCAAATGCGCCGCCCGCACCCGCGAACGAAAAGGCTGTGGTTAGTAGGAGTCCCTTCAGATGTTTCATAAATCACCGGACTGTTGCTAACCCGCCCGCAACACGCTAGACAAATATGGCGATTTCTTCCTCACATTTCCCGCTTTCTTGCGCGTTTTCTGTCATCCATGGCGGGCGTCCGAAAATATGCGCCGCATATCGCAAAATCTGCACAGCGCCCGGAAAATCGTCGCAGTGAGCCCGGGGCGGCTGGCGTTGGCAACCCCGCCTTTCCGCAGCTGTCCCAATGACCCGCCGCCGCCCGCGATCTGCGGCTGTGGAAAAATGCGGCGGGCGGCAATTGATCCTTGCGGGAAGGACGAAACGGGTGTTGGTTGCGCCGTTGCCTTTGGAATCGCACCCTGCGGTTTCCGGTGACGCACTCACTCTAACATCCCCCCTCATGGCCTACACCCTTCCCGACCTTGGATATGACTTCGCCGCGCTCGAACCGCACATCGATGCCCGAACCATGGAGATTCACTTCACCAAGCATCACGCCGCCTACGTCGCCAACGTCAACAATGCGCTCGCCGGCAAGCCGGAGTTGGAGGCGAAATGCCCCGGCGAACTCATTGCGGATCTGAAATCCGTGCCGGAAGACATCCGCACGGCGGTGCGCAACAACGGCGGCGGGCATGTCAATCACTCGTTGTTTTGGAAAATGATCGCCCCGGGCGGCGCCAAGGCTCCCAGTGGCGAGCTCGCCACAGCCATCGAGGCGGCCTTCGGCTCGTTGGATGGCTTGAAGGAAGCGTTTGGCAAGGCCGCCCTCACCCGCTTCGGGTCGGGCTGGGCCTGGTTGTGCAGCAAGGACGGCAAACTCGCCGTATGCT
>JBAXPF010000503.1:0-2545 GCA_037132955.1 Verrucomicrobiota bacterium
TCCCGCTCTCCGCCGCGTCTAGCGACGGCAAACTCTTCGGCCGCCTGCTGGGCACTCAATAATTGGAATCGATCAAACACACCCAACCCAATGGCGCCACCAACTGAATTCATCCTGCCGCTCGCCATGGCGACCGCCGCCGCTATTGCACTATCGATTTCCGCCCAAGCGGAGACTGCGGTGTATAATGTCCTCACCGGCCAGAACCGCGAGCCGGGCGGGAATTTGGCGATCACTCCGGCGATGGGTTTTGTCGGGCCCGCTGCAGAAACGACCGGCACCGTATGGAATGGATTCAGCGACAACGCGCCAGGTGCCCGCAATCTATCCACCTCCACGGGCGTGTCCTCGACAGTGAAGTTCGCTTCTGATCCAAATGCAAACTATGCGTCCGGAGGCAGCGCGGCTGGATACCCCTCACCCAGTTTCTATGATTCCTATGTCTTCGGCGACCATAACTTTACCGCGACTTTCAGCGGCCTCAATCCTACCTCCACATATGATTTGGTTATCATTGCGAGCAATTTTTATAACAATGCGAAGTGGGATGATCCGGCGGCCGCCATCGGAGTTGAGTTGACCGCCGGAGCGGGGCTGACTGGCAGGTTTAACATTAACCGTGACCCCGCGCACTGCTTGAACCTCGCTTGGCGACAAGACACGAACCCAGTGGACACCTATGGCGATTGTAACTACGCGCGATTGAACGGACTTACCTCGGACGCTACCGGCATCATCGCTTTAATGGCTGGATTTACCGGTAGGAACTCGATCAACGGTTACCAGTTGGTGGAACATCCAAGTCTTCCGCTGGACCACTTCGAGGTGACGGCCAGTTCGCCGCAGCGGACAGGCACGGCGTTCAGCGTGACGGTGACGGCCAAGGATATCGACGGCGAGACGATCCCCACCGACAGCACCACGCCGGTGACGATGACCAGCACGGGCAGCGCGCAGTTTGACAGCGACGGCAACGGCACCTTCGGCGATAACATCAAAACGCTCAACAGCGGCACCTTCACCATCACCACCAAGGATGCCGTGGCGGAAAGCGTGACTTTCACGGCCACTGGCGGTGACAAGACGGGCAGCAGCGCAGCGATCACGGTGAGTGCGCCGCCGCCGCCGGAGATCGTGTCGTTTGGCACGGGCACCCACCGGTTTTCATTGACGTTCAGCCAGGTCATGGCCGCCTACAATATGGGCGCCACCGAGGTGCTCAACGACGCGTTCAACAAGTTCTATCTGACGACCAAGGGCGTCGCCTATGCCGCCAACGCCGGCCTGCCGCTGACCGATGCGGCCTGCAATGTCAGCGGCATCGAGGTCGTGGATTTCATCAACTGGTTGAACACCAGTTCGGGCTTGCCCGCAGCCTACACGTTCAACCCGGCCCACGATGCTCTGCTCAATTGGAACCGCACGCCGGGTGCCAAGTTTTTCCTCCCGACGGTGGCGGAATGGAACGGGGCGCTGGTCTACCTGAACTACGCCCCCGGGCCTTGCACCGACGAGTGGATCCAGGACACGAGTGGCGGTGGGGATTTCTTGGATGGCGTGGCGGATGGGGCCGCCAATAAGAGTTGGGATGACGGTTTCAATACAAGTTCATATGGCGAAGTGGGTTTCCGGGTGATCAGTGATCCCAATGTGAGTCTTACGACCCAGAGCCCGTTCAACGCATGGGTCGCCGGTGCGCCTCTAACCGGTTTTAGCGACGACCCCAACCAGGACGGAGTCGCCAATGGCCTTGCCTGGCTGTTGAACGGCACGGCCATGGGCAACAGCCGTGCCTGCCTGCCGCTCGCCACCACCGCCGCCGACAAGCTGGTCCTGAGCTTCCAATGCCTCAAGGCAAGCGCGCGCGCCACGGCGGTCCTCAATGTCCAGTACAGCAATGACCTTGGGGTGTTAGACGGCTGGCATTCCGCTGCCGTGCCCGAGGTCACATCGGTGGTCGGTGGCATCTCCTTCACCGTCACCCCGATCACCGCTTCGGACTATCAGACCATCAGCGCTGAAATCCCGCTCTCCGCCGCGTCTAGCGACGGCAAACTCTTCGGCCGCCTGCTGGGCACGGACTAATCTGCTGAGCGTGACCCACACTTGAACATGACGACCCCCACGCCACGAATCATCCGCAGCCTCGCGCTGGCCACCCTCGCTTTCACTCTGGCCGCGTCCGGCACGGCGCAGGCCGTTGACGCCTATCTCACCACTACGAGCCAGATCCGCTCCGCCTCTAACAACCCATACTTCGGTGCCGGCCTGACCCAGAATGCGGCGGCAGTCAATCTGACGTGGTACGCGCCCTTGACCATGGCCTTTGGCGTGGACCGGGAGAACCCCAACGGGAAGTTGGCCGGCGGGACGCTCAACGGGATCGGGTTTCACAACATCCTGTTAGGAAATGGTGCCGATACGGTCACCGGTGTCCCGGTAACCAATGCCTTGGCCGGCGTCACGCTGGACTACACCCTCACCGGCGGCATCAACCGGAATTTTCCCGCCGCGATCTATACCGGAACGGATGCGGCGGTATTGT
>JBAXPF010000504.1:0-2544 GCA_037132955.1 Verrucomicrobiota bacterium
AACCGCCGCGTTCTTTGACAAGGTCCAGAGAGACGCCGCCACGGTCACTGACATCGGCAAAGATTATTTTCAACGACCCCGTCCGTTCACCACCGATCCGAGCCTCGCCACAGGCAAACTGGAAAAATCTTTCAGCTATCCGAGCGGCCACTCGACCGAGTCCATGGCACTGGCACTCATCCTCGGCGAATTGTTGCCGGACCAGCGTGACGCCCTCATCGCCAGCGCCCGCACGCAGGGCTGGCACCGTATCCAGATTGCGCGGCATTATCCGACCGACATCTATGCCGGGCGCGTGCTGGCCCAGGCCATTGTCCGCGAATTGCACTTGAACCATGCCTTCAACAATGAGTTTGCCGAAGTGAAAGCCGAGCTTGCCGCCGCTCAGAAATAGCCCCTTGGCACCCCCACGTCACAGACAATTCCCCACATGAACCCAAGACAACCCGCGTTATGGCTACTGGTGCCGGGAGCTGCCACGGCGGCGCTTGGGTGCCTTGCTTTATTGGGCTGGATCTTGGAACGCCCGTTACTGGCCAGCTTCGGCGCGGATCTGATTCCCATGTCACCGAGCGCGGCTGCCATGCTCGTCATGTATGGACTGGCGATCTGCTGGCGCGTCTGGGCACCAGCAAGCGGCAGCACCGTCTGGATCGGCAGGGGGGCAGGGGGGGCGGGTATCCTGATCGCGCTCCTATTTCTCGTGATGTTAGGTTTCAACGTTCATTTGAGCATTGAGCACCTCGGCCTGAAGTCCGACAGCTTGGTTCAGGGCGCAATCACCGGCCACATGTCACCGCTAACCGCTTTCTGCTTCCTGCTCGTCGGCGTGGCCTTCCTGACCTCGCTTTCACGCTCGGCAACCCGCCCGCTCTGGCACACGGGCGTGACGCTTGGCACCACCGGCGTGCTCCTGGCGGTTTGCTATGTCTTCCTGCTGGCATATTGCTTCGGCGAACCGTTGCTCTACCGTGGCGGGCTCATCCCGCCGGCACTCAACACGATTCTGGCACTCTCGATACTTGGTATAACACTTCTGGCATTGGCCGACCACCCGGCCGGTTTGCTAGACGAATCGTCCACGGGAAAACATCGAACCGCGCTTGCCTTCGGCTTGATTTTCGTCACGCTGGCGGCGGCTATTATTGCAGGTGGCTACATCTACTACCGGCATTTTGAGAAGCAATTCCGCGCCGAGATTGAACGTCAGCTTTCGGTCATCGCCGAGCTGAAGGTTGCTGAACTGACGCTGTATCGCGATGAGCGACTGTCAGATGCTGCCATCTTTTTCCAGAACCCCGCCTTTTCCAGCTTGGTGCGCAGTTGCTTCGCACAGACGCCTGACACCCACGCGTCCGATCCCGCCATTCTGGATTGGTAGACAAATTCCAAGCCCACAATCATTATGACCATATCCGTTTGCTTGACGCCCATGGCGAGGCGCACCTCTCGGTGCCCGGCGGCCTGGACGCACCCAGCGCCAGCACGGCGCAGGCGGCCACCGAAGTCTTGAAGTCAGGCCGCATGCTGTTTCGGGACTTCTATCGAAATGATACCGACCAACGCGTTTATCTCCAGATTCTGGTTCCCATTCTCGACGCAACGGATGCCGACCGGCCCTTGGGAGTGCTGGTATTGCGCATTGATCCGGAAACCCGTCTCTATCCGCTCATCAGGCACTGGCCCACACCAAGTCCAACCGCCGAAACCCTGCTCGTCCGCAGGGAGGGCAACGAGGTCGTTTTTTTGAATGAACTGCGCTTCCTAACAAATTCAACACTGAACCTGCGCATCCCTTTGGACCAAACCCAAATGCCCGCAGTTCAGGCCGCACTGGGCCGCGAGGAGGTCATGGATGGGATTGACTACCGGGGAGTGGCCGTGGTGGCGGCCCTGCGCGGCATTCCCGATTCGCCGTGGATGCTGGTGGCCCGCATGAACACCGAGGAAGTGTATTCACCGATCCGCGCACGGTTGTGGCAGATGGTCGTCCTGATCACCGCCCTGCTTATCGGTGCGGGAGCCTGCGTGGAGCTGGTCTGGCGGCGCCAACGGACCCGCTTCTATGAGGAACAAATGCAAGCGGCGGAGGTGCTGCAGCTCAGCGAGGTAAAGTTCAGAAACCTCTTCAACAACGCCGAGGTGGGGATGTTTCGGATCCGCCTCGACGGCTCGGAAGTGCTGGATATGAATGATAAATACCTGTCCATCCTCGGCAGGAAGCGTGAGGAAATCATAGGCAAGTCCTCCCGAATCCACTGGGCCGACCTCCAAGAGCGGGAAAAAATGCTCGAAGTCCTCAAGGTGAAGGGGCAAGTGGACGACTTGGAGTGCCGCATGATCAGGAAAGACGGACAAATCATCAACTGCATCACCTCCTCGAAACTCTACCCGGAGCAGGCCATTCTGGAAGGCTCGATCATCGACATCACCGAGCGCAAGCGGACCGAGGAGGCACTGCGGCAATCCCTTCACGAAAAGGAAGTGCTGCTCAAGGAGATCCATCACCGGGTCAAGAACAACCTGCAAATCATCAGCAGCCTG
>JBAXPF010000505.1:0-2538 GCA_037132955.1 Verrucomicrobiota bacterium
TGATCGGGGAAATTCGCGACGCGGAAACCGCCAACATCGCCATCAACGCCTCGCTTACCGGCCATCTGGTCTTCTCCACCCTGCATACCAATGACGCACCATCGGCCATCGCCCGTCTCGCCGACATCGGCGTCAAGCCGTTCCTGATCGCCTCCGCGGTGCGCGCCGTGCTGGCCCAGCGCCTGGTCCGCAAGTTATGCCCGCTGTGCAAGGGTCCCGCGGACCTGACCGAAAAGGAAATGCGGGCCCTCTCGCTCGATGCGGGCCGGATCGCCGAGGCCACCATCTTCAGCCCCGTCGGCTGTGAAAAATGTCGTGGCAACGGTTATCGCGGGCGCATGGGCATCTTTGAACTGTTTCTGATTGATGACGAGGTCCGTCAGATGATCAATCAAGGTCTAACCACCACCCAACTCCGCCGCCGGGCCCGCGAACTCGGCATGCGCACCTTGCGCGAAGATGGCATCCGCAAGGTTCTCGCCGGCCTCACCTCCGGCAGTGAAGTCGTCCATGCCACCATGTCCGATGCGGATTAAATTCCTAATTCCTAAATTCTAAATTCTAAACAAATCCAAGACCTGCGCCATCCCCTCTCACTTCTTTTCTTCGTTTAGAATTTCATGCTTCAAATTTAGTGCTTCCTCTTACGCTCCATGGACCACAACCAGCTCATTGATCTTTTCAAATCCCGCGGTCTCATTGATCGCTCGCTGGCCCAGGACATCCTCGGCGAAGTGGAACACAGCGGCAAGGAAGTCGCGGAAATCCTCGCTGATTTCCAGATCATCCAATCCCGCGATGATGTCTGGCCCATCGTCGCCTCCGAACTGGGCACGGAAGTTTTTCCCATCCGCAACTGGACGCCGCCCGAGGCCCTGCTCGCCCTCGTTCCGGCCGGCACCGCCCGCCTCCACGGCGCGCTGCCTATCAAGTTTGATGACACCGGCCTCTACGTCGTGCTGGTCGATCCCCTCAACCCGCAAACCGTCGAAGACCTCCGCTTCGCCCTTGGCCGCGAAATCCACGTCATGGTGGCCCCGGACTACCTCGTGGAGCAAAAAATCAACGAATGCTACGGCGGCGAGGGCAAGGCGATGGAGGACATCCTCAGCCAACTCGAGCTCAGCAGCGACGCGACCAACACCGCCAACCTCGAAGCCGAAGCCAACTCCGCGCCCATCATCCGCTACGTCGATCTTGTCCTCTATCAGGCTATCAAGGAGAAAGCCTCGGACATCCACTTCGAGCCGTTTGAAAAGGATTTCAAAATCCGCTATCGGGTAGACGGGGCCCTCTACGAAATGGCCCCGCCGCCGGTCCATCTCGCCCTGCCGATCATTTCCCGCGTCAAGGTCATGTCCAACATGAACATTGCCGAGCGCCGCCTCCCGCAGGACGGCCGCATCGTCAAACAGGTCGGCGAAAAAATGGTGGACATGCGCGTTTCCACCCTGCCCACCCATCATGGCGAATCGGTCGTGCTCCGTGTGTTGGACCGCTCGTCGGTCAATCTCACCCTGGAAAACCTCGGTCTCCCTGACAGCATTTACACCTACATCACCGAGACGATCGAGAAACCTAACGGAATTTTCATCGTCACCGGGCCCACCGGTGCCGGCAAAACCACCACCCTCTACGCCGCCCTGCGCCGGATCAACACCATCGAGTCCAAGCTCCTCACCGCCGAGGATCCCGTCGAATATGACATTGACGGCATCATCCAGATTCCTATCAACGATGCCATCGGGCTGGATTTCCCGCGCATCCTGCGCGCGTTCCTGCGCCAAGACCCGGACCGCATCATGATCGGGGAAATGCGCGACAAGGAAACCGCCACCATTGCCATCCAAGCCGCGCTCACCGGCCACTTGGTCCTCTCCACCCTCCATACCAACGATTCCGCAGGTGCCATCACCCGCCTCATCGACATGGGCTGCGAGCCATTCCTGCTCTCCGCCTCGCTGGAAGGCGTGCTCGCCCAGCGCCTCGTGCGCACCATTTGCAAGGATTGCCGGACTTCCTACGAACCCAATGAGGCCATCCTCGGCCAGCTTGGCATCTCCCCGCACGAACTCGGTGACAAACATTTCTTCACCGGTGCCGGTTGCGATATTTGCGGCCAATCTGGCTACCGTGGACGCCGCGGACTCTATGAACTATTGAATATCACCGACCCCATCCGTGATCTCATCACCGGCCGCGCGCCCACCGTCGTCATCAAACAAAAAGCCATGGAACTGGGCATGAACACGCTCCGCGAAGACGGCCTGCGCAATATTTACCTCGGCACCACCACCATCGAGGAAGTTCTCAAATACACCTGATTTCCAGCCCGAGCGTATTTTCCGTTCGCATTCCCCCCGTTCAACCGCTTTAATCCGCCTCAAGAGTCTCTCGAATCTCCTGCAACCCACCCCCAGCCATGGCCAACTTCCAATACTCCGCGCTTGACTCCAAAGGCGAGCAAACCACCGGCATCGTTTCCGCCTCTGACGAAGCGGAAGCCATTCAGAAACTCCGCATCCAAGGACTCTACCC
>JBAXPF010000506.1:0-2520 GCA_037132955.1 Verrucomicrobiota bacterium
CGCTGAGGAAATTGGCAAAGTTCGAACGCTGGTTGCGAAGCTAGGTAAGGACCACGATGCTGTGAAAGCTGCCAAGCTCGACCTGCCCGCCTATCTGATTTCCGGGCGGATTGACGGAAAGGTTGCAAAAGCGATGGCCGAGGGACGCTTCCATCATTCGGGGCTGCTACAGTTAGACTTCGATGGCATCGCCGATCCCGAGACATTCCGCGATGAACTCATTCAAGACGCGCATGTCATTGCCGCCTGGCTCAGTCCATCCGGTGAAGGGGTGAAGGGGCTGGCAGCGATGGCACCCGCCACGACAGAGGAGGAACACAAGGCGGCGTTTCTAACCGCTGAACGTCACTTCGCTGCCTCCGGGTGGACACTCGACAAGGCGTGCAAAAATACGAATCGGCTCTGCTTCGCCGGGTGGGATTCCGAGCTGAGGATGCGCGATGGCGAACCGCAGATTTTCCGCCCGGATTCGGTGCCGGGCGAATCACCACCTCTACGCGAGGCCGCGACCCCGCCCGCGCCGCTGGTCATCCGCTCGAAGGGATTTCCCGAGCCGCCAGCGAACGGGATCCACCACTGGTTGCCGCAGGCAGCCCGCTGGTGCCAGTCCAACGGCATGAACGAAGCCGAGGCCGTGACCAAGCTCAAGTCCTACGATGGGCGCTTGCGCCGGGCGCTCACACGCGGCGAAGTAGAGGACGCCTGCCGCCTCGTATATTCCACCACCCTGGAGCCGCAGCCCGGCCCGAAGGTGCAAACGCTCAACGGCAAGCCCGCTATCGAGCTGCCATGCCCGGGCCGCCCGCTTTCAGACTTCGCGGGGCATGTCGGGCGCTTGCTTGCGGGCGCTGGCGTCTATTCACGCAGCGGCCTGGCGTTCACTGTGGACCTGGCCACAAAGCAACTTGTGGCGGTTGACCCGCAGTGGCTCAGGACATGGGCAGAGGGCGAGGTTTCGCTTTTCAAGCAGGCCAAGACCGCAGCCGGGTTGTCGCTCACGCTCCGCCACAGCATGTCTCTCGACGTGGCGCGGGCGCTGGTTGTCTCGCCGCAGTTCCTCGCCCCGCTGCCAGAAATCAAACGCTTTGCCCCCGTGCGCATGCCGGTCATGCGGGCGGACGGGCGGATTGAACTTTTGCCCGTCGGATTCGATGCTGAAACGCTCACCCTCACCGATCCGAACGGGTGTGAATATCACACTGGGTTTGCGCCCGGGGACGGGGCAAAAGCCATTCGTGGCGCGCTGGCTGAATTCCCATTCGCCGACGAGCGGAGCCGGGCCGCAGCGGTGGCCGCGATGCTCACAATTTACGCTGGTGGGTTGCTGCCGACCGCTTCCACAAATCCGGCGTTCATCTATCTGGCGAATGCCGAGGGCAGCGGGAAAACCACCCTGGCGCAACTGGCCGGCATTCCCTACGGGGTTTGTGAAGCTGAATCGAAGCCTGCCAGCGAGGAGGAATGGCAGAAAGCATTGCTGGCGCTGGTCATGGGAGGCGGGCGCCTGCTGTTACTCGACAACTTGAAAGGGCATCTCAACTCGCCATCGTTTGAAGCCTACCTAACCGCCACCAAATTCAGCGGGCGCATCCTTGGAGTGAACAAGAAGTTTTCCGGCGATGCCGACGCGGTTGTCTTGCTCACGGGCAACCGGTTGACGGTTTCGCCCGACCTCCGCCGCCGTTGCATTTTCGTTGAACTGTTCATGCAGGAACTCAGGGCAGAGGATCGGGTGTTCAAGCGGCGACTCGACGCCCCGGCCATCCTTGAGCTTCAACCGGCTATACTGGCCGCGCTCTGGTGCATGGTGCGGGGATGGGATGCCGCAGGCCGCCCGCCTGCTTCCAAGATCAATTCCAGCGTCCCGCGCTGGTCTGAAACGATTGCGGGGATTGTCGAATGGGCGGGATTTGCCTGCCCGTCGGTGCCAGCCGAACTCGAAGATGGTGGGGACACCGACACCCGCGACATCGCAAAACTTGGCGCTGAAATGCAGCCGGGCATTGAAATGAAGTTCGCCGACCTCTGCGCCCTCTGTGAATCTGCCGGGCTTTTTGAGAGGTTCACGGACAATGTGACGGCTGATGGCCCAGACGGTTTGAAAGCGCGCCGGGAAATGTCTGTCACGCTGAAATCGTTTGGCGGGCGCATGATCGCACCCGGCAGGCGGTTCACCATCGAAGGCAAAGGGCACCAGCGCCGTTACGTCATCCGATAACCCCCGAAATGGAACACGATGACACGATAAGCACGATACTTAGCCACTCTTAGAAAAAGGCATTTTCCGATATGGTCCCAAACATCGTGTTCATCGTGTCATCGTGTTCCTAAAATTCCAACCCGTCACCCATAGCCCGTGCCCCCAAATGAGATCACCACCCCGTCACCTATCGCCAACCCACCCCCGCCACCCGTGCCGACACAAGCGATCCTCGACGCAACCAGCCACCCACCATCAAGCGACATGACCGCCCCGAAAAAATCGCGGGTCCTTCCGGGAGGTTGAGCCACGCGGTCATC
>JBAXPF010000507.1:0-2502 GCA_037132955.1 Verrucomicrobiota bacterium
GTGCGTGCGCGTCCTGGAGTGTCGGGACGCTTGGAGCGGTATATTCCCATCGGTCACTACCGTCAGCGTGCTTACCGGGTTTGTCCTGATCTGCTAGATGCGTGGGGCGGATTAAATGCAAAAAATGGATGGCTTCAACGCAGTGCGCGTCTGCCAGATTTTTTGGATGCGAACACGTTTTACAACTGGTTCCTCGCACAGAACGTGACGATTCTGCGGAGAAACAACTGAGAGACGATCATACCTTCCAGGCCGTGTTAGATTTCTTCTGTTGGGAATACTACGTCTGGATCATTGAGGATGATCAACCCAAACTACTCAAAGACTCCGTTGTCTTCACTCCCATCGGCACGCAGAACTCCATCCCCAGCTACCTCAGTTTTGATCCCAAACGCGATCTCGACTTTGGCAAGGTCGCCAAACTCCACCGCGCCCGCGGTGTCTCCCGCCAAGGTCCGGGGTTTCAGCGGGCCGCAAGGCGACTGCGAAGCTGAAAGTTCGAGCGAAACCGGCGGATCAGGTAGCCCGCAAACAGGGCTTGACGGGCGACAAGCGATACGCCTTCATCTGCCAGCGGCTCGGACTGCTGGATCACGGGGATTACTGGCAGATCAAGCGGTTGCTGTATTGAACGCCAAAATCTAGAAAACTCTTATGACATACACACTAGCACAACTCGAATCAATCGTTGACAAGCACAACCGGAGGGCGTTGCCAATGCTGGTAGGCGCTCGACCGGCTCTTTTCGCTGGTCCCGCCAAGCTGCCAACCCTCCCAAGCAATGGTGCAAATGTTCAATCGGTTCTTCCCACTCGGTCGCTGGGTTCGTGGTCGGGATGCTTATCAGGAAACGCGGTCCCGCCGCATGACTTCGTAAGACAGGCGTTAGATCTAAATGGACACGGGGACACTGCGGCTGTATTCACGGTAGTGGAAGACATCACAAAGCTTGGCTTAGACCCGACGGAAAAAATGGGCGCTCCTGAACATTTAGTGGGTGGCTGTTTTTGGCTCATGTATAGTTAGACCGCCTGCAATCCAGTATGCAATGGCTTGGAAGTTGCGGAATGTCTTATATCCGCGTGCCCTGCGACGGGCCAGTTGGAGTAACCCGTTGACGGATTCTATGGCTGCTGAGGTGGTATAGTTCTTATAGTACCCGAGGATGCCATCAGAATGTCTTTTGAGTGTCTGGCCCAGTTTCACGAACGGCTCCATGCGGCAGCGACTGCACCATGAAATGACCGACTTCAAGTGCTCCTCTGCGTCTTCGACAGTCTTATAATTCCACAGGTCGGAGAGGAACTCCCGGATGGATAGGCAACGCGCGATTTTGCCATGCTCCTTGCAGATTTCCTCCCGGAGCTTGCGTTGTTCGTCCTTGAGGTTATCCGGATTGCCGCGCAGTACCCACATCGCCCCGCGTGGCAATCCACCATTCTCCCTGGCGACCTCTATGCGGACTTTGTCGGTTGCTTCACCGCAGATTTTCATAACGTGAAAACGGTCAAAACAGATTTGTGCATCCGGGAAATGCTCGCCGGCCCCGGCAATGAACGCGTTGGACATGTCCATGGCAATTTCGCTGATCTGTGAGGCTGGCACGCCCCGCCGTTCCAGCTCGGCGGCGAATTCCGCGACCGTCTCCTTCCCCTTGCCCGGTGTGAAGAACAACAGCCTCGCGGCCTTGGCCGCACCGTGCCCGCGGGAAGTCTCAACTCCCTCAATTTCAATGAATACTGTGCCGTATTTGTGTCCTTTGCGCGTGGAAGTCTCGTCCACACCGAGTCGCTCAACACTGCTCCAATCGGCCCCCTTCCAGGCGGCGTCAACTCGGAGCCGGATCAAATTCCAGATGCGGTCCTCGCAGACCGAGGTTTGTCTGGCGACCTCGGCGACGGGCAGCACTTTCGCCAGCATCAGCAGATAGGCTTCCATCAAAAGGGTGAATCCCCCATTGGGTTTGGCCCATGGCACCTCGACAGTGGTGACCGCGCCTGCTGGAGTCTTGATCCGGGGCACCCTCGCTCGGATCGTGGTTTTGTGCTCGAAGAACCTCAAGTGCTCCCACGAGCGTTGGACGGTGTCGTGGACCGGGCAAAGCTCCCCGGAGATGGGGTCGACAAAGCGGGCTCCCCGCTCGAAATCAAGGCTCAGTTCGATGGTCTTGGCGACCGGATCGAAGTCAGTGGAAACGACCCTCCAGGGGGATACCAGACCCAGAGCTTGCGTAAAGAGATGTTCAACAGTCATGGCCGCGAAGCTATCGGCCGCAACGGATGTCGTCCAGACGGAAAGCAACCTTGAAAGCCTGCACTGACCCCGGAAAGTTGCCCACAAGAACCCGCCGCTCCGACGAGCTTGGAGGGGGCCCATTCTCGCGTCGGAACCTCGTGGACAACTTTCCTCAAAGGCAAATACCACCATGCTCTCTTTTTGGCCAACCACTTCCCGGATTTCCTCAGTTAGATCGATCTGCCCACTAAATTGTCGGTTGTCCCT
>JBAXPF010000508.1:0-2483 GCA_037132955.1 Verrucomicrobiota bacterium
CCCATGCCCATGCCATTGCGATTCAGCCCCGGATAAGATGAGCTTGGCGGCTCCCAACCCCGGCTGCGGGTAGTCATCGGGATTAGACACGCCATCCGAGTAGTGGCCTTTGATCAGGCTGCCATAGCGCGCGGCGATGTCGGCGAGTTGGCGGGCCACCACCGGATCAAAGGTGGTGGTGTGAAGATCGGTGCCCACTTTGCCAACCACAAAGCACGGCCAGGTGTCCGCCAAGCCGCGTGCCAGCAACCCTGCCTTCAGGCCTTCAAGAAAGCTGGTGAAGGCGGCCAGATCGGCCAGACCGCCATGCACTTCCTCGGTGCCCACCTCATAGGAGATTTGCGGGAAGCCGCCGGCGCGCCGGAATTTCTCGGCATGCTCTATCAACTCCAGGGTGCGCTCCACCACCGTCTCAATCCGGATGGACTCGCCCGCTCCTAACGTGATGTCAATGGTCGGGTCCACATGCAGCAGGTCAAAGCCCGCGGCGATGGCCGCCTCGAACGAGAGCTTGACCGCCGCCATCGCCTCGGCATACGGCAGGTTGGCCAACTTGGCGGTGTCCTTCAACCACGGGCCGCCGTGATCGATGGCGATAATGACCGGGGATTGCAGATGAATGCGCCTGGCCTCCTCGCGGATGGTGACCACAAACTCCTGATGGGTCATGCCGGTGTAGCCGCGGTCAGTATCGACCTGATTGAGGGTGGCGGCGAATTTGATCGGTGCCTGGTTGCGTTTGGCCGCACGCAGCGAGGCACGGATGACCTCCACGGAATTCGGGCAGGCCGCGAACAAGGTGCGTTTGACGCCCGTCTGCGCCTCAAGTTCCTTGATTCGCTTCAGGATATAGTCCAACAAAGGAAGGTGAGCGGCTGCCGCCTTTTCTCTAACATTTTTGTTCATAGGTGGATGACTTGATTGAACTTGTGGAGTGCGGTATCCATGATTTTGCGCTTGTTGGCAAACGCCATGGTGCCACCCACCGCCGTGGTTGAGATCGCCCCCATCAGGTTGGCAAAGTCGGCGCACTCCGGCATCGGCTTGCCCTGCTTGAATTTGCAAATGAAGCCCGCATTGAAGCTGTCTCCCGCGCCAATCGCGTCAACCACCGACTCATTCAGGTAGGGTGCCTGCCAAAAGCTTTCCCCTGCATGGGCGACGAGACAGCCCTTGCTGCCGCACTTCACGGCTACGATGTTGGAGTGGCCGGCAAGTTTGGCCAACGCCTCGGGCAATTCGGATTCCCCGGTCAAGGCGAGCAGTTCCGATTCATTCGGCAGGAACACATCCACATGCGGCAAAATCGCCGCGTAATCGAAATCCCACGCTTCGTCCGGGTCGCCTTGCAAGTCGAGTGAAGTTGTCAGACCGGCGGCCTGTGCCATCCGCATCAGATCGCCGACCTGCGGGCGGATGCCGGGCTGGATGAAGAACGACGAGAAATGCAGGTGCTTGGCCTGCCGCAACACGTCCACCGACACATCGGCGAGGGTGAGATGATTCATGCTACCCGGATAGGTGACCATCATCCGATCCTCGCCGCTGCTGAGAATGACGGTGGCCCCGGTGCGCAGCTTCTCGTCCACGATAATGCGGGAAGTATCGACCCCCTTGCTCTCCAGATTATCGATGATGAGTTCACTGTAATCATCCATTCCGAGTTTGCCGATGAAGGCCACCCGCATGCCGAGGCTGGATATGTTGCTGGCGAAGATCGCCGAGGAACTCCCCAACACGGTTTCCATGCGGCTGGCGATGCGTTCGCGGTTGACCTCGGGAAATGACGGCAGGCCGTCCAGGATGATATCCACGTTCAACTCGCCCACTACGATGATGTCTTGCATTGGCTTCGAATGTTTCAATTGGTTGGTTGATAGATGTGCACGCCCTGGACCACGCGGGAATAACTCCCGTCGGTGCAGGGGGCGTCCGGATTCAGGCCGATGTGCAAGGAGGTGAAATAACCTAACATCTGCCCCGGCAGCACCGCGCACACCGGCAACAATTCCTGGCAAAGGTCATCGCCCGCGGCGTCACCAAACACCAGCGCCTGGTCCACGGTCACCCCGGCAACCGGGTGTTGGGAGATGCCGAGCCTGAACTTACCCTTGTGCAATGAGTTCACCAGATCCCTCTCATATTGTTGGATGCAGGGGTCACTGGAAAAGAGATAGACCAGCAAGGTATCGTTGTTCATCACCGCAATCGGGCCGTGACGAAAAGCGACGAACGATTCGTGGTGGCAGACGACTTCACCCACGGTGAGTTCCAAAAGTTTCAACTTCGATTCCAGGGCGATGCCGGTCAAACTGCCCGACCCAAGAAACACCGCCTGCCGAAATCCGGATTTGGAGATTTCCTCAATCACACCGGCATACTCGTTGAGGATCGTGTTGCCACAACGCATGAGAGCGTCCACCTGCTTTTCCACCTCGCCGATCCGCTCCCAGGCAAAGATGAGAATCCCCGCCAGCAACATG
>JBAXPF010000509.1:0-2477 GCA_037132955.1 Verrucomicrobiota bacterium
GGGCCGCCCGTGCCCCTCTTGCAGAGGTGACATCAAGCGGGACTTGCCTAGTCCCGTCTTCAAGAGGGGCACGGGCAGCTTGCCCGTGTGCCAATGAGAGTTTGCGTTTGCTGACCCTGGTCGCTCACCGGAAAGGTGGTGGCGCGGGTGAACTTTCCGGCCAGCAGACCGCTGGCCAGCGGCAGTCGCACGATGATACCCACGCCCTTTGCCAAGGCCTGGGGGAACAGCTCCCGCACCAACTTCTGGCGGAACGGATTGAAGATGACCTGCAATGAGCGCAGGCCGTCCTGCTCCAGGCAAATCAGGCCTTCCTCCACGCTTTCCACGCTGGCGCCGAATTCGCGGATGAGGCCCTCGTTCTTGAACTCACGCAGCCACTCGAAGATCCCGCCGTCACGCAACACTTGGGTGGGCACGCAGTGGAGCTGGATCAGGTCGATGGCCTGGCTATGATTTGCCCATCGGCAAATCTGCGAACACAATATCCGAGCCATAGAGGCTCTTGGCGGTTGCCAGCACCCTGCCCTCGTTGGAAATAACGACGCTGAATCCGTAGCCACGCCATGCCTGTTTTGCGTCCACACTCCAGTTGGCACTGATCAGGTGGTGGTTGAACAGTTTCACTTTGTCCGGCAGTTCGTGATAGAACCAGTCCGCAGGATATTCGGCATCCGCCCATGCGGTGGAAAACAACAAGGTCCACAGATCCTTACGCTGATAGTCCTCCAATATCGTGTGAATGTCATAACAAATCGCGATGCCGACGCGGCCATACTCGGTGTCGTAGGTTTGGAGTCCGTGGTCACCGGCAGTCGCCCAGGATTTTTCCGCGTACGGCCATGGATTGATCTTGCGGTAATGCAGCACCAACTCGCCGCTCGGACTGGCAAGACAAACGGTGTTGAAGTAGTATGGCAGCAGTGGGTCGCCATGGAATTCGACTTCCACCAACGGAATCGTTAGATAAATGCCAAGGTCCTTGGCCAATTGGCAAAAATGGAGGGTTGAGGGCCCCGGCACGGGCTCCGCGTAGCCGGAGGGATCCTTGCCGACATAATCATTTTCCAATGGCCAGCCGTCCAAATGCCAGTTCGTCTTGCCATCCTGCGACATGTAGCCAGTGATGGAGGCCTCGGGCAGGACGACGATCTTCGCCCCGTTTTCGGCTGCCGACTTGACAAGATCGGACAGTTTTTGGGTATTGGCGGCCACCTCGCCCAGATCGGACGAACACTGCACTGCCGCTACCCTGACCGTCTGTGGGGGCGTCGACAGCACCGGATCCGAACCTGCAATGCCCATGGACGACATTGATAGAATCGTCGCAACCAAAAGCAGCAGCGAGCGGAAATGGAGTGATGAGGTATTATACATGGGAGTCATTTGGTCGCTAAGGACAAATCAACGACATTCGACGATTTTGCAACCCCAACCGCGAGATTTCTTGGTGTGGAATTTTACGGCTAGGAAATTCCTTTCAAAATCCGCCGGTGCCAGGAAATGTCCCGCAGGCTCAGCCTTGATGGCTCCTTCAAAGGAGTGCCTATGGCGGGGCCGCCCCAAGTCGACCGGCGCGGCCGGTGGCATTCAGCGTGGCAGCATCAACTCATCGTCCTTGAGACCGGTGAGCCGGCGCAAGCCGGCGAGCAGGCGCATGAGGGTACAGAACAGGAAAGCGAGGATGGGGAGGCCGATGACGGCAAAGCCCCAGCCGGTGATTCTGGCGATGATGCCGTTGTAAACTTCGAGGGCATCCACGGCCGTCGCGTCAAAGCCCCGGAAAAACCACTGCGCAAGCGCCAGATTCATCGCGGAACTGAGAAAAAACGAAGCCGCAAACAGCCGGGTTGCACCTAACAAAAGTTGCTTGTAGCCGGCTTCCACGCCGAGCTCGCCGATGCGGCCCTCGATTTTCGGGATGTCGAAAATCGAGCCGTTGTATAAAAACACGCGGATCAGCGGATTGGCCGTGCGATGCGAAAACAGGATCGCAATACCAAGCATCAGTGGGATGAGCGCCTCCTTGATGCCAAACAGCACCCCGGCCGCAGACTTGACCGTGCCGTCAGGATTCCACAGGTAAAGGGTCAACCCACCGGTTAGAACAACCGACAACAGGCCGATCCCGGAAAAAAAATTCGGTTTGCGGGTTTTGGCGAAATACCAGATGCCGTAGCCGATCGGCAGGGCAATGGCGAGGATGATGGCCTTGACCGGGCCGAGGTGCCAGGGCCTAGCGGCTTTGCCGAGCATGGCCTGCAGCGCCGGATCCTTGCTGCAGAGGCTCAGAATGAGCACCGGCACGATCACGTTGATCAGGATGTTGGCAAGCGGATGTTCGTCTTTGGTTTGGGTGTCGGCCATTGGATCTGCAATTGGGAAACGCGACGACTAATCCAACCCGCAATCCTTGGCAAGCCTAAGGCGGCGTAAACTAATAAACTTTACATTATCGGTCATTTAGCATGGGATGA
>JBAXPF010000510.1:0-2469 GCA_037132955.1 Verrucomicrobiota bacterium
CACATATAAATATCACCCGTTAGATGCTCTTACCCACTCGAAACCCGATTGTCCCGAAAATCTTCGCCCGCCTCAAGGTGATCCAGGCACCGTAGGGGAAAGTCAAAGAGAAGTTATTGGTTATTGGAAGACAGAAGACAGAAGACAGAAGACAGCGGCTGGAAGCCGCAGCTACTACGCAGCGTGCAAGCTCCACCAATAACTATAACTGATAACTAATAACCTCTTTCCCCCCTTTCCGGAAGTTAATGGGTTTCTCCCGGGAAAAAGGGGCCGCCGGTGCGGACCGGCGGCCCCCCGCACTAGCCTCACAGTTCCTGATCTCGGTGGAAAATGATTTGGCACATTTTGACGTTTTAGACGAGTTTGTATATCCGCCGCGCATGGGTTTCCAGATGAAAGATGTGACAATGCAGGGTCATGGCTTTTTCTTACTTGGAAATTGGAAATTGGGAGTTGGGAGTTGGGAGTTGGGAGTTGGGAGTTGGATGTTGGATGTTGGATGTTGGATGTTGGATGTTGGATGTTGCGCCCGCAACTGCATGGAGTGCGGTGGCAGAGTGAGGCACGAACGACGACACCGCTTTGGCTCAACCGGGGGAGCCGCAGGGTTCACCATAGGAACAGTCCGTCTCGCGGGCCATCCTAAAAAGGAAAATGGAAAGGGTTGCCGCGGCGATTTTTTGCCACAGCCAATACATCACCGCAAAGCCGCAAAGTGCGCAAAGGAACGCAGAGCCAAGCAGGATTTTCCTCGATAACCCATTCCCCTTTGCGTCACTTTGCGTCCTTTGCGACTCTGCGGTAAATCTTCAAGTTAGTCTCGCGGGTAATCATCCCAGCCGGGTGGCTACGTCGAATCCGGGTGACGAACCGCACCTGAGGGTGGTTGCAGTGAGCACCGGGATTGAGCCAAAGCGGTGTGGCGCTTCGCTTCCCACCGCACTCCATGCAGCGACTTGCCAAGTGCCCGTTTTCGCGCCAGACGGGACTTGGCAAGTCCCATTCCCTGCCAGGGACTCCTCTTCTCTTCCCTTGAGCCTTGGACATTGGGCGCTGAACGCGGAGCGAGCGCTAGCGAGCTTGGAAAAAACCGGCACCGCCCTAACTGGCATGGCGCCGCGAAGCGGGGCAATATTGGATATTGAAAATTCCTAGCCAAATTGAATGTCCAATGTCCAATGTCCAATGTCCAATGTCCAATGTAATTTGCCTGAGGATATTTGAATGGTAGTCAGTCAGGCCATCTCGCTGCGCTCGGTTGTGGTTGATCTAACTAATTACTGAGAGCAAACTTCGCTTTTCAAGGTTCAACGGCCTTCACCCCAAGACCAATTTTCTAGCAGATCTTATGAAACTCGTGCCCTTTTTTCTGCCCTCCGCTTCCCGCCTTGGCATTTCCATGCGTGCCAAACCCGGCAATTCACCAGCAGTTCTGGCAATGGCCTCAGTTGCAATGGCTGGCCTGCTGCTCGGGAGCACATGGGTTCATGCGGACGAGAGTTCAAAACAGCCGGAACCAAGGCGTCTGCAGCTCAAGGTGGTGAAAACCCTCGCGCAGCCCGTGATTGGCCGGAACACGCCGGGTGCTGAGAAGATTCCCGGCGGGTTCGAGGGCGGCAACACGGTTAAGGTCACAATCGACGGCAAACCGGAATACCACTTTTTTGCCCACAGCTATCCGAAGCTCGACTGGAGCCAAAGCCAGCTCGACCACTGGGTTTCGGGCGACGGGCTGAACTGGCGGCATCAGGGTGTGCTGCAAGCGCCATACAAGGACGAGCAGACCGGGCTCTATCACATCTTTTGTGCGCCGATTCCTTTCTACGATGAACAAGATGGCCGCTGGTATCTGTTCTACGGGGACTTTGGCAAACAGGACCAACAATGGTCGTCCGGTGGAACCATGCGGTGTGCGCAGTCCAAGGTGCCGGGACCGAAGGGGGTCTATGGCCCATACGACTTTCCAGGTCGTGAGATTTTCGTGCCAGGCCAGAGTCACCCGCAAAATGTTCGTCCAAATTCCAACAGCGCACCCTTCCGGGTGAAGGACGGGCGATGGGCGATGTTCTTTAATCCCGATGGACCGCTCAACCCGGAGAGTGGCAAGTGGTGGGTCGCCCTCAGTTTCGGACCGACACCCCGCGGCCCGTTCAAGTGCCCTGAGCCATGCGAACACGCGCCGCTGATCGATCCCACCGGTTACAACGAGAACCCGATGCCGATCAAGGTGCGCGGGCCGAAGAGCGGGCGGGAATACTGGGTGGCGGTATTCGATTTCCTCGCGCCCGAGGTCACCGCGTTCACTCCCAAGAACGTGTTTGGCTTCTCATGGTCCGATGACGGTGTGCATTGGCCTGCGGAACATGGCCAGGTGGTCAATGTGGACGACGGACTCTCACAAGGCGAGCGAGGCTGGTGGCGCGGCGCGTGGGCCATCCGGACACCGCACCAGATGATCGACGAAGG
>JBAXPF010000511.1:0-2458 GCA_037132955.1 Verrucomicrobiota bacterium
GGCGCTGGCTTGGATCGGTCTGTTGCGTCGGCAAGTCGCGCGCCGCGGCGCACTACTCGCCCAGGAAATAGCCGCCCGCAGCGAGGCCGTCATCGAGTTCGACACCACCTTGCGCGAGCGCACCCGCCTGGCCAATGATCTGCATGATACGGTCGAGCAGGCGCTCACCGGCCTCTCGCTGCAGATTCAAGCCGCCGAACTCTTTCATGACAGTGAGCCTGCGCGCAGCGTGCAGCACCTGCGCTTGGCGCAGCAATTCCTGGATCGCAGTCGCGACGATGTGCATCGCACGGTGTGGGATCTGCGGGCCCAAGGGTTGGATGGCCGCAGCCTCACGGAAGCGCTGCAGGAGCAGGCCAATGCCATCTTTGGCGGCGGTCCGGTGCGGATCGAGGTGACGTCCGACGGGGTGGAGTTTCCATTGCCCGATCTCATTGCGGGCAATCTGCTGCTGCTGGCCCAGGAGGCCATCACCAACGCGATGAAACATGCCAAGCCTGGCAAACTGGCGGTGCTCGTCACATTTAATCCAAACGGGGTGACGCTGTTGGTGACCGACGACGGCGCGGGCTTCGACCCGGAGCGGGTGCCCGGCCATCGCGAGGGTCACTTCGGGTTGCAGGGGATGCGCGAGCGGGTCAAGCGGCTGGGCGGATCCCTCCGCATTGTGAGCACCCCGGGCCATGGCTCCCGCATCGAGGTGGTGGTGCCCAAGCTGGCCTTTGGCGTGGCGGCCACGGCATTGTAGGCACAACCTGTCGAGCCGCGCGCCCCTGTATTACCCATTCGGATAATAGCCAAAGCGCACGCAACCTGCTTTACTTGCCGACGTGCGCGCGCTAACCCTCGTCCCATTGCTGATCAGCCCACCCGTGGGTAGGGGCGTCGGCATGCCAGACACCATGCTCGCCAAATCCGTTAGGCCGATCAAACTCCTGCTGGTGGACGACCACTCGATGGTGCGGATGGGCTTTGCCACCTTGCTCGGCGCGGAGCAGGATTTTCACGTCGCCGCCGAGGCCGAGGACGCCGAACAGGCGGTCCGCGCCTATCGCGAGCACACGCCGGATGTGACCCTGCTGGACATACGCATGCCCGGCGGCAGCGGCATCGAGGCGCTGACGCAAATCCGTGCCGAGTTTCCCGCGGCCCGGATCGTCATGCTCACCACCTATGACCTGGAGGAACCGCTCTTTGACGCCTACGACGCCGGCGCGGCGGGCTATCTGCTCAAATCGGTCAAACGCGCCGAACTGGTGGCCGCCATCCGCTTGGTGGCGGGAGGCGGGCGCTGTTTTGGCGAGGTTTTTGAAAACCGGATGTCGACCCGTGTCCGGCGCAAGCGGCTCTCGCTGCGCGAAGCGGAAACCCTCGACTTGTTGCGTCGCGGCCTTTCCAACAAGGATATTGGAATCGCCCTCGGCGTCTCGGAAAACACCGCCAAGGCCCACGTCAAATCCATCCTCCAGAAACTGGAAGTGGCCGACCGCGCCGAGGCCGTCGCAGTAGGTTTCCAGTTGGGTCTGTTGCAGCTTGAGTGATCCGCAACGGGATCCTCCAAAATCATCATTTCGGGTAATAGCCGGATCGCCTGAATGTTGTCACGGTGGGGGCGTCGCGCTTGGGTCGCGACGCTGCCGGCCATGAAATTGCACTCACTCGACCTCGCCATCATCGTGGCCTATTTCGCCACGGTGATTCTGCTCGGGTTGTGGGTTTCACGGCGCGGGTCCAAGGATTTGGACAGTTACTTCCTCGGCGGCAAATCGCTGCGCTGGTATCTGCTGGGCATTTCGGATGCCTCGGGGATGTTCGACATCAGCGGCACGATGTGGATGGTGTACATCCTGTTTGTATATGGGGCCAAGAGCATCTGGCTGCCGTTCCTGTGGCCGGTGTTCAACCAGATTTTCCTGATGATGTTTCTCAGCGCCTGGTTGCGCCGCTCCAACGCGATGACCGGCGCGGATTGGATCCAAACGCGCTTCGGCCGCGGCACCGGGGCCAATCTCGCCCACTTGAGTGTGGTGTTCTTTGCGCTGGTCAACGTGATCGGCATGCTCGCCTACGCATTCAAGGGCATCGGTAAATTCGCGGTGGTGATGCTGCCGTGGCAGTTCACCGCCTCCACCAGCGGCCTGGTCACCGATGAGAACATCTACGCGATGATCATCCTCGGCCTGACCTCGCTCTACGCGATCAAGGGCGGCATGGTCAGCGTCGTCATCACCGAGGTGCTGCAATTCTGCATTCTAACCGTAACATCGCTGGCCATCGGGGTGATCGCCATCGCCAAAGTCTCGCCCGCCATGATCCAGCACGTGGTGCCTCCCGGATGGGCCAATCCGTTTTTCGGCTGGAAACTCGGCGTCGATTGGACCGGCATCTTCGACAAGGTCAACGACTGCATCAAGGCGGACGGCAACGAGATGTTCACGATCATTTTTGGCATGATGTT
>JBAXPF010000512.1:0-2458 GCA_037132955.1 Verrucomicrobiota bacterium
GAACACTCAAACAGAAGATCATGGACGGCACACTTGCCGGGGTTTCGCTAGACGAGCCATTCGAGGGGACCTCCTGCGTGGGTGCCCCGGTGGATTACACCCGGCCGTACCGCTTCACCGGCTGGGTCAAAACCGAGAACGCCGCGGATCAGGCATATCTGCAGATCGTTTGGATCGCCGCACCACGGCTTAAGCTGGCTGACAAACCGTTGATTCCAGAATCGCCGAAACTGCGGGCCAAAGAGACTTATTTCAGCATTTTGGGAGTGAGCGAGAGCATCAAGGCGGGCGGTTCGCAGGGCTGGCGGAAACTCACCGTGGATGCGCAGCCGCCCTATGGCGCCAGCCATGCCCAGTTTGTGGTGCGCACCGATGGCAATCAGGGCAAGATCTATGTGGACGACCTTGACTTTGACGGGTTCGGTTCCAGGCCCGTCGAGGTGGTCCTGCCTCAGATCGGTTATCATCCCAACGGCGATAAACTCGCTTTGGTCAAAACCAGGAGCCCGCTGGACCACGGCGCATTCGCCCTGCTCGATGCCACCGGCAAAACCGTCTGTGCCGGCACCCTCAAGCCCGCGGGGGCGGATGCCTGGGGGATTTGTTTGAGCCGGGCGGATTTCTCGAATTGCCGCGCGCAAGGCCGCTATACTTTGAAAGTGACGGGCAAGGGTCTGGCCGAAACCACGACCCCGGCATTTGCCATATCTTCCACCCTCTATCGGGATCTGGGGATGCTGTCGATCAACGGCTATTTCCATAGCGCGCGCTGCGGGACTGAAATTCCCGGCTGGCACGCGGCCTGCCACCTGGACATGGCCGCCATCCGCAACGACTACGGATGCGGCCAACAACCCGGATACCTCGACAAGAGCAAACCCAAGGGCGCGATCCTCAAACACGTCGATCTGACCGGCGGGTGGCATGACGCCGGCAGCCTTGACAAGTATGGCGAGCTCATGGCGCCCGCGGCCATCGCCATGTGCCGGTTCTGGGAGGACACGCATCATGCCACCAGCGAGTTGCACGAGAAGTATCCGGATGTGTTGTCGGAGGCCAGTTGGGGAATGGATTACATCATGCGCTCCATTGACCGGGAGAACCACAAGGTTTACGACGCCCCGATTGAATGGAACCCTAACACCAAGGATTACATCTGCCTGGGCAGTGATCCCACCGACAACATCACGGGCACGGCCGACGATCCGGTTTGCCGCGAGGCGCTCGACCTGACCAAGGAGGCCGTTAATCCCAAGGCCATCCGGCCGGTGGCGTTGACCCGCCTCGCCAACTGCCTGCGCGAATACGACCCGCCCAAGGCGAAGGAACTGCTGGAGACGGCCGCCCTATGGAACGCCGACGGCAATTTCGCGCTGGCCCTGGCACGCTATCTAACCCATGGCGGCAATCCGGAGGAGTCGGCCCAAATCGAGGCCATGGCGGAGAAAATCATCGCGTCCTATCGCTCGGAAAAATACCCGTCAGTTTTCGCCGGTTACGCGACCGATGGGGATTTCCCGCTGCTTTTTGATTATGTCGGGGCGTGCCCGGACGCGAAGATCGGCAGCGAGTTCAAGTCATTGGTGCGCCGGATATCCGATGAGATACTCAAGCCGCTGGCTCAAGGCAATCCATATGGCGTGGTGGATCACCTGGCCGAGCCGGTCATGACCCGCGCGTTCACCCCGAGTCCGGATCAGAGCAGTGTGGCGGCCATCTGCCCGGAGAAGTATCTGCAGACCGCCTATTTCCTGGTCCGCGCCGGGTGCTTGCTCAAGGATGCGGATCTGATCGGGCTGGGCGAACGGCATCTCCAGTATATGCTCGGGCGCAACCCCCAGGGCCTGTCCATGGTCGGCGGCGCGGGATACCATGTTACCAATATTTCAACCCTGCTCTATCCGTATGGATCCCGGTGGATCGCCAACAAAGGGCAAATTCCCGGCAGCGTCGGAACCATGGCCACCGTGTCCGACGGCTCCAGGAACTGGATCTACAGCCTGGCACCCTTGGATTTTCCGATTCCACAGGTCGCCAGCGAACTGACCAACACCTATCTGGGCAGCGGCGAAGTGTATGAGGTCCCCACCGGCTGGCTGATCGCCGTCTGCGGCGCTCTTGACCGGGCGTTGAAAACGAATCAATGAAGGCTCGATTCCACAACCAACCACCATGAAGCATCCCATACGCCTGTTATTTCTGCTAGTATCATCGCTCGCCACCCTGACGAGTCACGGCGTGGTGCCGGCTCCGGCATCCGCCACGCAACCCACCCCCCGCACTCCGCCGCCCGGATTTTCCGCTTTGTGGAATGGTCGCGACCTCGCCGGTTGGTGGGGTGCGGGCACCGAGGATCCGCGCGCCTACATGGCGCTGCCGGCCGTTGATTTTGCGGCGAAGCGTGCGGCGAGTCTCGCGGATATCCAGCGGCATTGGTCGGTGCGGGATGGTGAGCTCG
>JBAXPF010000513.1:0-2454 GCA_037132955.1 Verrucomicrobiota bacterium
TGGATGCGGACCTGCCGGAACGTTTTTGGGTGATCGAGACAAGTGCCCAAGAAATGTTCACTGCCAACCGCAGGAAGTTCGGCGAAGTGTTGATATACAGTGATGTGCCAATGCCACGACCTCTTAATACCAGTCTGCTGATTGCAGCCCGTCTTCCCGGCATGCTGTTGTTTAATGGACCGGCAGGCATTGTGACGGAGGCCACCGCATTGGCAGGACACACTCCGTTGTTCTCGTCCCCACCTTTATGCTGATGGGGGCGCATGGCCCTCTAGCACATTGCCTGAATCGTTACCCAGGATTGAATCCTCCCTAGTTGGCTTCCGAGCCCAGCGGTTTCATCCTTGCAAGACCCGTGTGCGGTCCCTTGAATCGCACAGTCCGAAGAGATTTGTATCACGGTGGTGCCATTCCTTTTACTAGCCACCCGGCATCGAATAATCTCATAATCCAGTCATGCCTGATCTCGCTCCCGTTATCTCAGAATACCTGAAGAATCTAGCAAAGGCAGCAAGCGCTCCCGGTGCAACTCCAGAACTCTCCCTACGACCCTCGCTCGACAAGCTTCTGCAAGACGTCATCAAAGTTCTCCAACGGGGAAACCAGTTCCATCTCATCAATGAGGGCACGACCGCGGGCGTGAAAGGGAGGCCCGACTTCATCCTGCTTTATCACGACTCACCCAATGGCTACGTCGAGGCGGAATCCATCGACTCCAACCTCAAGAAACTCACCGGTCACGCCAAGATCCAGAACGACCACTACTGCGCGAACCTCGACAATTTCCTCCTCACCAACCATCTCGACTTCCAGCTATGGCATGAGGGGAAACGCATCGCCACCGCCACCCTGCCGGATCCACGCAACGGCCTCGCACTCCCTACTGAACGCGAAGTCTTCGAACTTACCCATCTGCTAGACCGCTTCTTCGGCTCTCCCAACGTCACGCTTCCCGCGCTCAAGGCTCCGAAGGATCTAGCGGAAGCCCTCGCCCGCCGCACGCGCCAGCTCAACAATGCCATCCACCTCACCCTCCAGACGGACCCGGCATCCTATCTCCACAGCCTGAAGAAATCCTTCGAAGCCGAGCTTCTGCCGAATCTTTCCGATGACGAGTTCGCAGATCTCTACGCCCAGACCGTTGCCTACGGCCTCTTTGCCGCCCGCTGCGCCATTCAGAACTACGCTGTCGCGGAAAGGCAATTCGACCGCTTCCACGCCTCGGAATTCATACCTGCGTCGAACCCGTTTCTCGCCGAACTTTTCCAGCAGATCACTTCCAAGAAACTTTCCGCAGATATCCGCTGGATCACCGATGACATCGCCCGCCTGCTACAGGCCGCGCCCTACGTCTCCGTTCGTCCGCAATCCCAGAGGTCCAGCAAGCGCGAGGACCCCGTCATCCACTTTTACGAATCCTTCCTCGCCGCCTATAATCCCAAGCTCCGCGAGCAGCGCGGCGTCTATTACACTCCGGAGCCGGTCGTCTCTTATATCATCCGCTCAGTCGATGAGATCCTCGTCTCCGCCTTCGGGAAAAAGGACGGCCTCGCCGATGATTCTGTCAAAATCCTCGATCCCGCCACCGGCACCGGCACCTTCCTCGCCCAGACCATACTCCATATTTACGACCGCTTCAAAAAGGCCGGAAACGAAGGATTCTTCTCCGCCGAGTATGTCGAGAAAAAGCTCGTCCCCCGCCTCTTCGGGTTCGAACTGATGGTCGCCCCCTACACGATCGCCCACCTCAAGCTCCATCTCCTGCTTAAGGATCTCGTTCCAGACTACAACGCGAAAAAACGCCTCGAAGTCTATCTCACCAATACTCTCGAACCGCCCCAAACCCATCCGGAACTCGCCTTCGCACAGTATATCTCCAAGTAGAACAACTCAGCCGCCGCCATCAAGGCGAACGAGGACATCCTCGTCATCATCGGAAATCCTCCCTACTCCGGCCACTCGGCCAACGCCTCCAAATACGACCGCGACCGCCCAGACCTTCATAAGAAGAAAGGCGACTTCACCCCCATCGGTCAGCTCCTCCACGGCCAACCTCCCAAAGGGGAATTTGGACGGACACGGCCTCGTATTCACGATCGCCAGCAACGACCAGCTCCTCCATGCCAAGGATTATCTCGACATCGTTGTGGCGCAAAAACCCACCGGCTCCATTACGCTCGGAGCGATCGGCCAAGCGGTCGACTCCAACGAAAACGTGCGCCAGATCGGGTGGTTCAATTCTGATCGGGCCGTTCTCATCATTATCCGCAAGCAGGCCGGCGCAAACATTATCGCGACGACCGATGCGATCCGCGCGGAGATCCCGCGCCTGCGCGAGTGGCTTCCGCCCTCCGTGAAGCTCTCCATTTTGATCGACCGCACCGGAACCATTCGCACCTCGCTGTACGAGATGGAATTCAGCCTGCTGGCCAGCATCGCGCTGGTCATCATGGT
>JBAXPF010000514.1:0-2450 GCA_037132955.1 Verrucomicrobiota bacterium
GAAAGACAACTTGATCCACCGACATGGTCACCACATAGAAGCCCGCATATCGACTGGCACAAGCGTATGCCACTTGATCCAGAAGCTTGAGAATCGCACCGCCATGAACGTTACCGGAGAAATTCGCCATATCTGGCGTCATCAGCACGGTCATTGAAAGTTCGTGGGATGGCAAGTGTATTGAAGGCATAAGTGTCCCTTTTATGTGGGCCTTCATCACCACCGTGATGGGCGGGTGGTAATGAAGGCTGTGCAATTCTAAGTACGGTACTAGAAAAGATACTTCAGAAACCCAACAAAGACCTGGCTGAGCCAGAACTCATATTTGGCTGCGTCGGCAACACCTTGCAGGTAAGCGCCGATTTGCGCAAGCCACGCTGAACGTTCGGACTCGATGCCGTTCGTGGAATTCGGCAGAGCCCCAAACCAGTCGGTCACAGTCTAGTCAGGCGGACATCCGCCGGAGCCGGGAGAACTACTTTGGCACGATTTCTTACGCGTCGAAGATGTCGGCAGTGTCGAAGTCAATATCGGTCGAGACAAGTGGGCCTGAAGTTGACCGATTCATCCAACAGATATCTTCCCAGTGCACCTGATCCGGTTACGATGTACCGCGCAATTCGTCAAGCAAATTGCGCAGTTCGCTGGCCTTGAACGGCTTGGAAATAAAGTCATCCATCCCAGCATCTGCGCAGGCCTGTCTGTCCACTGGTAGTGCATTGGCCGTCATCGCGACGATACGCAAATGAGGGCGGTTGTTGGCTTGCTCAAAAGAGCGAATGGCTCGAGTAGCTTCCAGACCATCCATGACGGGCATTTGCATGTCCATAAAAGCGACGTCAAAGTTATTGTGCATCGCGGCCTTTAGTCCTTCCTCTCCGTTCTGCGCCAACGTCACATGATGCCCAGCCCGCTCAAGCAACTGAGTTGCCAACTTCTGATTGATCGGGTGATCTTCCACAACCAGCACACGCAAACCGGCAACGCTTCGTGAATCAACACCAACATGCGCAGACGGTTTGGTGGGCGCAACTGCAGATGACGGGAAGAGTCACGGTTGTCATTTTTTGCGGGTGGGTGCGGGTTTGGTTTTAGGATCAGTTTTAGGATCAGTTTGGGGATCAGGAGGTGGCTCGGGTGCGGGGATTGCTGTGGGTTCCGGCTTGGGCAGGGAGACGAGGATTTGTTGAAGTTTGTCGATGGCGGCACCGAGCTTGATCGAGTCATGATCCAACTGGTGGACGGAGCGGGAAAGAATGATGCCGATGGTGGCGCACTGGCGGTAGCCGAGTGCGGCGTCGAATCCTGGTTCCGGCACGCTGAAGACGGCAGCGCCATCGGCATCCGGAACGAGGATGTCGGGACGGATGGTGAGGGTGATTTTGTTGCCGGGTGAGAGTTCTATTTCGCGGGTGAAGGGCGGTGCGCTGGACGAGGATTTAAGGCACCAGCCTGCGGGCGTTGGGGCGAGGGGCTTGGCTGGAAACGCAAATAACAGTTTCACCTGTGAGGGATCCATTTCGCCCGTGCCGGTTTGGAGTTTCTCCACCCGCACCGCCAGCCCGGGGTGTGGGGTAGGTGGGCCGGCGGGTGGCGCGAGTGCCTGGCCACCAACTGGTTCGCGGGTGGCGGCGGGCAGGTCGGCAGCGGCAGCCGGTGCCGCCGCGTCAGCGGTGGCTGGCGCGGTGGCGTTCGTCGTGGCGGATTTCCCGGTGGCGGGACCCTGGAATTTGCGAATGACCTCAAGCACCGGGTTGGGCTGCGGGTGGGGCGTGGAATTCTGGGCGTTCGCACCGGGAACACCTGACAGAATGATGGCGGCGAGAACAAGTCGGCGGGCGGTCATTTGGCGGCAGGTTGGATTTTGATCGACTCGGTATTGAGCAAAACGGCAGGGTGCGAAGGGTCGGCGGCGTCCTCCTGATTGGAGGGCAGCGACGGGCTGTCGGCGCGGAGTTCCTTGCCGGGCAGTGAGCGGTCCAACAGGTGGTTCCACCCGGCTAACAAATCAGCGCCTGCAGCGCGAAGGAGTTGGGTCTGTTCCTGATAGTTGATGAGCCGGCCGACGAGGTCGCGGGCCTGGGCGACATCCTCGGGCGTCCAGCGGAGGTTGCGGCTTTGATAGAGAACCGGCACTTCGAGATCGAGGCGGGCCAGAAACCCGCCGGGTCCCTCGGCATTCAAGATGTGCTGGATCCTGAGATTGGTTGCCTCGTAGGGAGATCCGGCCGCCGGACTTGGCAACGCGGGATGCGGCGCGACGGTGGCGGGCTTGGCCCCGGCGGGCGGGAATCCAGGCTCGCCCGGAAGACGGTCGCCATTGGGCAGTAATCCCGCCCCGGCGGAGCTTCTGCCAAGCGTGTCCGGCCCGGACGTGGGGGGCAGCTTGGGCGCGGTTGGCACGGTGCGGGCCGGGGAAATTGCTGCAACCGCAAGCGGGGCAACCGTCC
>JBAXPF010000515.1:0-2442 GCA_037132955.1 Verrucomicrobiota bacterium
GACGCTGGCAAGGCAAGGCTCATCCCTTCCGAAAACCTTTGGTGTGAGATCAACCGTAAGCGTCCCAAAATTCACCCCCTAGGCAGGGCCCCGCAGACTGCTAGGCTCCGACCATGCCTTTTGCAAAAGCACCCCGGCCTCGGGGACGTAACGGACGGGCCGCACACACGCGGTTCGTGGAAGTGGAAATGCCGCCGGTTGTCACCAGTCATCTGATCATCGAGTTGGGAGGCGGCGGGCGCATCCTGGTCAGCGAGCCCGCGCATGTCAGCTTGCTGGCGCAACTGCTTGCCAGCATAGCCGCGATCGGGGAAGGAGGCCGCCCGTGATCGGTCTCGGCATGGCAGCCCTCAAAGTCTATCTGGCCGTCGAGCCCTGCGACATGCGCATGGGTTTCAACGGTCTCACCACCGCAGCCGTCGAGCACTTGGCCCAACCGCTCGCCCATGACTCGCTTTTCGTCTTCACCAACAAGCGCCGCACACGGGTGAAACTCTTATGCTTTGACGGCACCGGCCTCTGGCTCGCAACAAAGCGGCTCGAGAAGGGCACGTTCAGTTGGCCCGAGCCGAGTGAAACGGGACAGCGCAAAATCACCCTCCAACCGGAAGCCCTGCGCCTGTTGCTGGACGGGGTTGACATGCGAGGTGCGAAATTCCGGCCATGGTATGAACGGCCATGAAACCTCTTCAAAAATAGTTTAATATATCTTCTATTTTCCGGATATTTGTCTTGCCGGATAGGTGGCATTGCATATCTTTTGCACATGTCCGCCGCGAACCACCCCGACCTAGCCACCCTGGTTGCGCGGGTGGCCTGGCTGGAGGCCGAGCTCAAGCGCAAGGACCAGATCATCGCCGGTCTCCAACACCGGCTCTTCGGATCGAGTTCAGAAAAACTCGATCCCAATCAGCTCGAAATGCTCTTCAATGAGTTGATCATGGGCAAGCCCGCCCCGGCCGCAGACAACGAGCCTGAGAAAGCCAAGACCCGGGCGGCAAGCACCCGCCGCACCAAGGAGGACCGCTTCCCCAAGAACCTCAAGATCATCGTTGATGCAGTTATCATCCCGGACGTGGTCGCCGCCAACCCGGACCTGTATGAAGAGATCAGCGAGGTATTTCATGACGAACTGGATGTCATCAAGCCCCAGATGTGCTGGCGGCGCAAGATCCTCAAGAAGTTCACCCTCAAGGGCGATAAGAGCCGTCCGCCGGTCATCGCCCCCGCTCCGCTGGCAAGCATTCCCGGCACGATGATCGCGCCGGCCCTCGCCGCCCAGATCGCCGTTGATAGGTTTGTGGATCATTCCCCCTATTACCGGCAATCCAACCGGTTCGACCGCCTCTACGGAGTTGATATAGGGCGACAGACCCTCAATACCTGGATTCACGCCACCGCCCGACACCTAACCCCGATCGGCGCGGCCATCCGAGGGGATGTGCGCCAAGCCATCGATTTGATTATCGATGAAACTCCCCACGCATATCTCTGTCCGGGGCATGGGAAAACCAAACGGGGTTACCTGTGGGCGTACTATGATCCGGCCACCAAGAACTCCCTTTTCGAGTGGCACGCGGGCCGGGGTCACGAATGCCTGTTGGAATTTCTGGGCTACGACCCGGCAACCAAGACCATCAGTTTCGAGGGAACCATCCAGTGCGACGGGTACAGTGCCTATCGGGCGATCGCCACGCTATTTGCCAGCATCATGCTGGCAGGCTGCCTGGCTCATATCCGGCGCAAGTTCGTGGACGCCATGCCGGAGAAGCCCGAGCTGATCCTGCCGATCCTGCTGGCGATCCAGCAAATCTACTTTATCGAGAAACAACTCCGCGAGGGCAAGGTGCCTCCGGCTTGCCGCGAGCTGGTCCGGCGCACACGCAGCCGGGCCATCGCCGACCGACTCCATAAGCTTATCGTCGAGGCAAGAACCACAACTCTGCCACACGGCAAATTTGGCGAGGCTCTCACCTACGCCATCAACCAGTGGGACAAGTTCCTCGTCTGCCTCCAACAAGGCACGCTCGAGGTGGACACAAATCTTGTGGAGAACCTGATCCGCCCGACAAAGTTAGGAGCTAAGAATTCCATGTTCTTCGGCAGCCTTGAAGCCGGCACCAACAACGCGCTGTTCTACACGCTCATGGCCAACTGCAAGAGCCACGGCCTGGACCCCGAGATGTACCTGACCGAGGTGATCAAGCGCCTGCCGCACAACGCGACGGTCGAACAAGCCGCCGAGTTGACCCCGGCCCGCTTTGCCGCCGCCCGGGCCGCCCTGGCGGCCGCGACCGCCCAGGCCGAGGCAGACGCCGCCTGACCCCGGTTTCGTTCCAGCCCCCCCCAAGGCAGCCCAGACCGAGGGGTTGAATTTGGGACGCTTACGCTTTGGTCGTAATATCCGCCGGATTGTTCCACAGGATATGGCGCGTCTGATGG
>JBAXPF010000516.1:0-2430 GCA_037132955.1 Verrucomicrobiota bacterium
TATAGAACTTGTATAGTTTTTGCTACCATTCGCTCAATTCAAGACTTTTTTTAATCAACTGAACCTGATCTACTGTTCGTTCAAGAAATTGAATTATTCGAAATCGGACGTGGGGTAATACTCACCGTGGGTTCAAATCCCACCCTCTCCGCCATCGTGTTGATTACCAACAGGTTGTGCGTCATTATGCGTATTCATGGGGATTTGTGCGTGTCTGGTTTTTGCTAGAGATGCAGGGTTTCGCACCGTTAAACGGCATTTTGCGTGGAATCCGTATGGAATCGAACGCATTTCTGTCGCGGATTTGGCGGGTTTGAACCCCTGCCCGACCGTCGCCAATCCCGATGGTCCTCCGGTGATTCCGGGGCAGGGCTGACCAGTCGATTCTCATGAAATCATCCATCAGTCACACATCTGCCACACCGCCGCCACCGATCAAGGGCGGATTTGCGGTGGCGGCATATGAACGGCTTTTTCGCCGGTGTCGCAGGGATTCGCACCACGACTGGCGGAAATTGGCGGAAGGGGACAGATTCCGTGCAGGATTCTGTCGCGGATTTGGGCGGGCTTGAACCCTGAATTCCCGGGCATCGCGGGTTGGCATCGTGCGCCCGGCGAAATGGCTGATAGTCGCCGAAGGTCAAGATCGGATTGGCCCCCATTCATGGCTCTATCAGCCGAGCGGCCTGCAATTCTTGTGATTCGGCTCGCCTTGGACGGGGATTCCCTCAAGGATCGCCGCAACCCTGAGTGAATGAAAGAAGCCGCCGCCCGCATCAAGATCAACAAGCTGCTTGAAAACGCAGGCTGGCGGTTCTTTGCGGATGGAAACGGCCCGGCTAACATCCAGCTTGAACCGAGCGTCAAATTAAAGCCGCAGGACCTCGACGCGCTTGGCTCAGACTTTGAGAAGGCGGGCAAGGGATTCATTGATTTCCTCCTTCTCAACCCAAAGGGGTTCCCATTTATCGTGCTCGAAGCCAAGGCAGAGGACAAAAACCCGCTGGTCGGCAAGGAGCAGGCACGGAAATACGCCCGCTCCCAAAACTGTCGCTTCGTCATCCTGTCGAACGGTAATCTCCACTATTTCTGGGATCTTGAGCGGGGGAATCCCTACATCGTCACCTCATTCCCGAGTCCGGAGTCCGCGTCGGCCGCGTTGAAGATCGTTCCCGACCGCACCCGGATCATTGCTGAGCGCGTCGCTGAGGATTACGTCACCCTCACCCAGCGCCCGACCTACGCGTCGGAGGCGGCATGGATCAACCTGGCCGAGCGGGAAGGCTTCATCCGCGCCAACAAGCTCCGGTTCCTCCGCCCCTACCAGCTCCGCGCCCTGCACTCATTGATTCAGGCGATCAAGGACGGCAAGGACCGCTTCCTGTTTGAAATGGCCACCGGCACGGGCAAGACCCTGACGGCTGCCGCGGTGATCAAACTCTTCCTCCGCACGGCGAATGCCAGCCGCGTCCTCTTCCTGGTGGACCGCCTTGAACTGGAAGACCAGGCATGGAAGGCGTTTGTCGAAACCCTGAAGAACGATTTCAAAACCGTCATCTACAAGGAAAACCGCGACGACTGGCGGAAAGCAGAGATCGTCGTCACCACCGTTCAGTCGCTGCTCTTCAACAACAAATACCAAAGCCACTTCTCCCCCACCGATTTCGACCTCGTCATTTCCGACGAAGCGCACCGCTCCATCGGCGGAAACTCCCGCGCCGTCTTTGAATACTTCATCGGCTATAAACTTGGACTCACCGCCACGCCCAAGGATTACCTGAAGAAATTCGACCGCGCCAATCCGACCACCCGTGATCCCCGCGAGGCGGAACGCCGCCTCCTGCTGGATACCTACCACACCTTTGGTTGCGAGGACAGCCAGCCGACATTCCGTTATTCCCTGCTCGACGGCGTGAAGGACCGCTTCCTCATCAACCCCACCGTCGTGGATGCCCGCACCGACGTCACCACCAAGCTGCTTTCCGAGGAGGGATTCATCGTGGAAGTCACCGATGAAAACGGTGCCACCTCCGAGGAGAGTTACGAGCAACGCCAGTTCGAGAAAAAGTTCTTCTCGCCCGAAACAAACCAGCTTTTCTGCAAGACCTTCCTCGAAAACGCCCAGCGTGATCCAGTCACGCGGGAAATCGGCAAGTCGATCATCTTTGCCGTCAGCCAGAACCACGCTGCCAAGATCGCCCAGATCCTCAATGAAATGGCGGACCGCATGTTCCCCGGGAAATACCAGTCCGACTTCGCGGTCCAGGTAACGTCGCATATTACAGACGCCCAGCAGCACACCATCAATTTCACCAACAACAAGCTGCTAGGCTCGGCCAATTTCCTCGATACCTACAAGACCAGCAAGGCCCGCATCTGCGTCACCGTCGGCATGATGACCACCGGCTACGATTGCCCGGACATCCTCAA
>JBAXPF010000517.1:0-2422 GCA_037132955.1 Verrucomicrobiota bacterium
TGCGAGGCTGCCGGCGATTTCGATATCAAGGACAACACCCTCGCTCCAGGACCAGGGAACCTCCTTTGCCCTTTCGCCCGCAGCAAGACACCCGGCTACGCCAACGGGGGAAATAAGTTCGATCTGACCATGTGGGATGAGAAATACTTTGCGCGCCTGAAGGACTTTGTTGCTCAAGCGGGCAAGCGTGGCATCGCGGTTCAGTTCAGCTTTTTCTGTCCATACTACATGGGCTCGCAATGGAACCTGTCGCCGCTCAACCCCAGTAACAACATAAACAATATGGATGCCGCTGTTGTTTCAGCAACCCATGGAGCCTGGTGGAAAGATCCAACGAAAGTCCTGTCTGAGCCGGTATTCCTCGACGTGCAACAGGCTCTCGTCCGGAAAGTTGTGACGGAACTCAAGGACGCTGACAACCTCTACTACGAAATCTGCAATGAAGCATATGGAGTATCCTCCCCGTGGCAGCAAAAGATAGCGGCCGCCATCGCTGAAGCGGAGAAGGATTTGCCGCGCAAGCACCTGGTCGCGCAAAACACTGTTCCGGTTTATGATTCCGTTGATCCGTCCGTGTCGATCTTCAACTTTCATCCGGGCGCGCACGATGTCTCGGTGTCGAGGAATTATGGGCTCAACAAGCTGACGGGTTTGGATGAGACATCTCCACGGGGGAAGCCGCTCGGCGCAGAAACGACGGCCTTCGACTATCGGCGATGGGGGTGGACACACCTGCTGGACGGCGGGGCGATCTATAACAATCTGGACTACTCCTTTACCGTCGAACAGCCCAGGGGCGCATACCAACCCTGGGACAAGCGGCCCGGCGGAGAAATGGCGGACATGCGGAAGCAACTCCGGATACTCAAGGACTTCATTGAGGGCTTCAACTTCGTCGGCATGAAGCCGGCCGCCTCACTCGTCGTCGGCGGCGTGCCGGACGGCGGGGCTGTTAATGTACTGGCGAAGGTTGGCGAAGAATATGCCCTCTACCTCCATGGCGGGACAAAGGCGGTCTTAAGGCTCGATCTGCCCGCCGGCCGGTATCGGGCCGAATGGGTCAGCACGCTCCACGGAACCGTCGACAAGGCTGAAGCTGTGACACACGGCGGCGGTGTGCTCACGCTGAGCAGTCCCGAGTACAAGGAAGACGTGGCGCTCCGGGTAAAGAAGATCAAACCATGAAGACGTGGCTTCCACCGAAGTGCGCCATACCAAAGCTCTGGGAGCCGTGGATGATTGGTTCCCGGAAAGGCAATCGAACACACATCCAAATGTCGATGGCGGCGACAGCATATGACCGCAGAGACGGCATTGCGGCTTGTGAAGTTCTTCGGCATCTCCGCCGCATTCTGGATCGGGCTGCAATCTTAGCATGATCTGGAAGTGGCCGAAAGAGCCGTCGGAGCCAGAATCAAGCGGGAAGTGGTCTCGCCCGCCTCATAAGAGACTAACAATTCATGGCTGGGCAACCGGCGATTAGCTCTTGATTTCCCATCACAACTTCCCTTCAATATCCGCCGGTGACAGCATATTTGCGTTCTGATCTCGGTTGACTCCACCCCCGGCGCATGAGCGCCCTGACCGTCACCCTTGGAGCCGACATCACCGCCTTGCAGCGGGCGCTGGCCGGTGCCACTGAACTTGTCGCCGCATCGGCCCGCCGCATGGGGAAAATGACGGGCGCGGGGCTGGCTGGCCTCGGCAAAGGAGGCGCGGCTACGCTTTCCAAGGGATTCGATGTCGCGGCCATTGGCCTCAAAGTGGGCATCGGCGCGGCATTGGCGGGTGGTGCCGCTGCAATGGGTGTCGGCGTGAAGGCGGTTACTTCGGCAGCCAACTTTGAGCAGACCAAGGTGGCGTTCACATATAACTATTTCATCTCCGACGGCTCGATGTGGAAGGGACTCGGCACTGTGTTGTTAGGCCTGGCAGCCAGTTTCGGGCTCGCCATCCTGAACGCGTTTGAAATGCCCATCGCCTATCTGAAAGCAGGCATTGAATGGTGCGTCGCCTGGATGTTGAAGGGGCTGGTAAAAATTCCCGGCATGTCCAAGCTGATGGGTTTCGAGTCTCAGGACGTGAACACCAACTTTGGCGACATCCTCAAGTCCAACAAGACAGAGGGCGGTTCGTTGTTCGGTGTGAAATACAAGGACTTGCAGCAGGAAAACAACCGCCTGATTGCATCCGGAGGCGAGGGCTTGGGCAAGAGTGCCGCCGAGGCCGCCCGCAAGGCCGGGGAGTTCGGTTTCACCGACACCTTTGACACGACCGGCCTGAAGAACAACATGGATACTGTGATCCAGTCGATCCGCGACTCGATGCCCAAGCCGGAGGAAGTAAAACAGGCAGCCAAGGTCGCAGCCAAGACAGGCGACACCGGAAAGCTGCCAGATCAAACCAGCCGCCTTGACCCCAT
>JBAXPF010000518.1:0-2406 GCA_037132955.1 Verrucomicrobiota bacterium
TCATGTGAAAGGTGTTTTTTCAGCTTTACACTTTTTTTGCACGAAATAACAGAAATGTTTTGTTAGCTTTGCCGCTTCGCCGGATTTGCAATATATTGAAAGTGAACGTGTTGCGAGATTTACAGGCACCTGAAAAGGCCCCGGTTCCTCTCTAACAGCAAGTGTAAAGCAGTGTAAAGCAAACGGCGGTTTTGTGGCGATTTTTGTGTTTTGTGGCGGTTTTTGTGGCGGGACATCCGTGGGTGGCGGCGGTCAGGAATCCGGCTCGTCAGGGAAGAAAATCCGGGGTTGCCACCCGAGTTGCGCCCCTGCGACCGTGATCGACGCGAGGGTTGCCGGCACGTCCGCCGGATGGGGCGCTTGGTGCTCCACCTGTGGCGTGGCAGCTTTTCTGGCGGCTGCCAGCATGTCCATGACCGAGTGGTTTCTGCCGGTGCCGACGTTCAGGACGGCCGCGCCAGGACCAGGCCACCGCAGCGCCAGTTCGACCGCCCGGGCCACGTCGGCGACATGGGTGAGGTCGCGGCGCTGGCTGCCGTCGCCGTTGATGATGACCGGCTGGCCAGCCTCGATCCGGCGGCGGAACGCTTCCAGGGCAAGATCGGGCCGCTGCCCTGGCCCCCAGACCGAGAAGAACCGCAGGGCAAGGAAGCGCAGGCCGTGCAGGCGGGCGTAGAGCCGGCCCCATTGCTCGCCATGGAGCTTGGTCAGGGCGTAGGGGCTGCACGGGTTGGCCGGGGTCGTTTCCTCGGCCGGCAGCGGCGTGTCCGGCCCATAGACGCTGGACGACGAGGCGAAGACGAAGTGTGGGACGCCCATGCGGCGGCAGAATTCCAGCAGGCGGATGGTGCCGATGACGTTGGTGATCTCGTATTCCATCTGGCGGTCCATCGACGGACGCACACCGGCCAGCGCGGCAAGGTGGACCACGGCGTCGAAGGTCCGGTCGGGCAGGTCCCCCTGGCGGATGTCGCAGACGTGGAACGCCACGCCCTCTGGTAGCTGATCCTTTGGCGGGATTTGATCGAGGCCGGTGACCCGGTGCCCTGCCGCATGGAGGTGCCGGACAACGTGGGTGCCGATGAAACCTGATGAACCGGTGACGAGGACGGAAAGCGGAGCCATGCCCCACGCCACGCGTCAACCCGCTCCCGAATGTGCTAGACAGCGCGAACATGGTGCTTTAAAAGCCCCACATGGTCGCGCACCGCAGAGACCAGCCCATCGAGTTGCATTTGTTCCAGGTTCACCACGGGTGGTTGTTCCGAGGCAAATGCAACTCGTTGCAGAACTCACTGTGGCAGAAAATCCAATCCCAACCATTCTCGTTCCTTTCACCCTACAACACACAATGAAGAAACCACACATCGTCATCGCTGGCCTCTGTCTGTGCCTCGCAGCCTGTACCCTCGCTCCTTCGTCCAGCCCATCTGGAGTGAGATCGCCCATTGGATCTATGCAGGCTCCCGAGAAGTATCTGAGAGATTTCCCTCTAGGAGTCAGCCAAGACGAGTTAATCAACTATCTCGGGCCTACGGACAGCATCAGCACCATTGGTGACACCACATACATCAAGGTTGATCTCGCGAAGAAGCAAGGCACAGGAGGGCTAGGAGTCAGCCCCGGCATGTATGTGGCTGTTTACACCTACGTCATCAAGAACGGCAAAGTGGACAATGTTACTTACCAGAACAATGGACTTTTCGGAAGAATGCAGAATCTTGATGCCAAGACCGAAAAGGCAAAGAACTAAGGCCGAACGAGACGAGCCACAATAAACTCACAATACTTTATGGCGCTGATCAAATGTTCTGAATGCTCTTCGGAGATCTCTTCGCGAGCGGCTTCTTGCCCTCGCTGCGGTTGCCCCGTTTCCGGTCAGCAACAGGGCAATCGAACCAATTGGGGGGAGCTTTGGATTGCTATCGCACTTCTTCTGACTGTCCCCATCATACTCATGGTAGGTTGCTTCAAATCCTGAAGGTTCGACGCAAGATTTTGAAGAGCCGAACAGGACGAGTCACAGCAACCGCCACTAGCCCTTTTGTCGGCTACGTCACCCGTATTATGAACCCCAACTCCCGTCTCAACGCTCGCCCCGCTAGTGGGGTTGCCAACTCTTTGAGTTGCCGCAATTATTGTTGGTGATTGTCACTACCAGATATCAGGGCAACCAGCCGCTCGACGTGGGGCACGGTCAGTTCATTCGGCCCGAGGCGTACCACCCGCCAACCGGCGAGCGCGGCCTCCAGGTATTTTTCCAAGTCGGCGGCGAAACCTGCCCCGAGGTTGTGGCGACCGTTCACGTAGATGCCGCCCTCGATCTCAATCAAGGTGCGGCTGGCCAGGTGGGCGAAGTCGGCCCGCCACTTGCGAACCGGGTGGAAGCGGAATTCCTTTTCCAAC
>JBAXPF010000519.1:0-2400 GCA_037132955.1 Verrucomicrobiota bacterium
GCCAGTTGACGGTCAGGACGGTGGCATAAGGCACTAGCGCGCCTGATTGCACTGCGGTGCGACCCAGTGTCACAGTGGTTTTATGGCCACGATCTGCTGCGACTTCAGGGAAGTTGAACATGCTCACCTTTTCGTCAAAAGCGTGGTCGTTTATTGAAGTCTGGAAGAATGACGGGTGGTGAAAAGCACACTGGGGTTCGGGGAGCAGTCTGGCGGGAATATTTCCCAAAAATGAGACCTGTCATTTGAGATCATCGGGAAGAGCAAAAGACTGGAAGCGCAGGCGCGCGTGGCGCGTGCAACATTTCTTCTGTAAAAGTCCGTACATAATGTGATACAGAAATTATCAAAATTAAGAGCGCCCAAGGATTGGGCCGATCCACGATCCACGGGCTCCTATCCTCTATCCCTCCTATCGCGCGGCGATGACTTCGACGGTGAAGCCTTTCAAGTAGCTGGTTTCAGGGATTGAGATCAGGACCGGGTGGTCGGCACGCTGGGCGTGTTCGGCGACGAGGCGGAGGGATTTTTTGGCATCGACGGAGGCATCGACCAAATTTTCGAGGAACAGTTCGCGGGAAGCATGGTGGGAACAGCAGAAAGTGGAAAGGATGCCGCCCTTGTCTAGCAATTTGAGCGCGCGCAAGTGGATTTCCTTATAGCCGCGCATGGCGTCCATGAGGGTTTTCTTGTTGCGGGTGAAGCTGGGGGGGTCGAGGATGATGAGGTCGTAGTCCGGCTTGGCGTGTTTGAGGAAATCAAAGACATTGTGCTCGAGGACCTCGATTTCCAAGCCGTTGAGCGCGGCATTGCGGCGGGCGGCCTCACAGGCGCTGGCGGAAACGTCCACAGCGGTGACTTTGGCGGCGCCGGCCTTGGCGGAGGCCAGGGCGAAGCCGCCCTGGTTGGTGAAGCAATCGAGCACGCGCCGGCCCTTGGCAAGGCGGGCGATTTCGGCGTGGGATTGGAGTTGGTCGAGGTAGAGGCCGGTTTTCTGACCGTCCCAGAGGTCGATTTCAAACTCGAGGTCGTTGGAGTGGACGACGAACGGGCCGGGGGTTTCGCCGTAAAGCATTTCGATGCCGGGTTCCATGCCCTCGGCCTTGCGGAACGGGGAATCATTGCGCAGCACGATCGAGCTGGGGGCCAGCAGCGCGACGAGCGCGTCGCGGATGAGATCACGGCGCAAGTCCATCGCAAAGGTCAGCGTTTGGACGCTGAGGTGCGGACCGTAGCGATCGACGATGAGGCCGGGCAAACCGTCGGATTCGCTCCAGACGAGACGGCAGAGGGTGACATCCAAGCCGCGGCGCTGGCGGTGCTCGATGGCTTGGCGGATGCGGCGGGTGAAAAAGTCCAGGTCGAGGTCTTGGCGGCGGCGGGAGAACCGGCGGGCAACAATCTGCGACAGCGGGTTATAGATGGCCGAGCCGAGCGGGCGGTCGCGAAAATCCTTGAGGGTGATGACGTCGCCGGGTTGCGGGTCACCAAAGGTTTTCTTGATTTCAGTTGAGTAAATCCACTCGTGACCGTGGAAAATGCGGGCGCGGGGAGCAATGATGAGTCCAGCCATGGGCGCGAATTTGGCGCGGACAAGGGGGCTTTGTCGAATGCGAATGCGGGTGGCGGCAAACTCTTTTACGATTTGCGCTTGATTCGGGCTGGATTTGGCCCTACCCCAGTGGCCACCAACCATGGGCCAACAAACAAATAAAATCATCAAACGCCGTCGTCGCGCGGATTATTTGAAGCGCAAGCAGGAGCAGGCGAAGCTTGGCGGGACCGTGAAACATAAGGCGGTTTCAAGGAAATCCGCCGCGGACAAGCCGGTTGCCGCCAAGAAGACCGCCGCCAAAAAGGTGGCGAAAAAGGCCCCGGCAAAGAAAGCCGCCAAAAAAGTGGCCAAGGAACTGGTGGCTGAAGTGGCCGTGGAGTCCGCAGTCGAATCCGCCGCCGTGGAAACTGCGGTGGAGGAAACCGCCGCGGAATCCGCTGAGGTGTGAAGCTGGGTGGACGGCGGGTCCACCCTAGGATAGAGCAGGCGGCTCCAAACCGTGGGGTCGCCCGGATATATCAGTTTGTTAGGGCGGCTCGCGCCTGATCCAATGGACTTGGGCCGCTGTCACTTGAACGATCATTGGAATAGCGTAACGGGATGGCGATGCCCCCCGAAAACCAAGTCTTGTCAGAGCATGGCCCGCGGAATATCAATGACTCATCAACCGCCGCATGCCCCGTTTCCTAGCCGTCAGCATTGCTGTCTTTTTGTCCCTGGCATTTTCCAGGGTCGCGCCGGGCGGCGTGATGCCTGATCCTGTTTACTTAGTCATTGCAGGAACCGGGCAGGAAGAAGGCGGCGGGCAGAATGCCCGCGCCACAGGTGGCCCGGGCATTCTGCCC
>JBAXPF010000520.1:0-2395 GCA_037132955.1 Verrucomicrobiota bacterium
GGAATTGGGTCTTTTCTGACAAATGCCTCGGGGCTTGCCCCGAGGATCTTTACTGCCTTTTCATCGATCCTGCCATCGTCGCGCGCCGCCCTCGCCTCCAGCCAATCGACATATGCCCTTCTGCCGCGTCCATCGCCTGCAAGCTCGAAGGCCCGGAGAAGACGCCCGGTTACCAACCAATCCGGCCCATTGCCCTTCGCATGGCTTGGAAGGCTGCTCCAGCGGTATCCGGTCAATTTGCCTTTATTGCCTCCAGCCAGCCCGGCTCGCGCCGGATTGAGATGGATGTAATCCGCCACGATTTTGAAATAATGGGGATCGCTGTCCGAGGCATTGACCGGAATCGACTTGTAACGCCCCTGGAAAACATGCCCGCGCCTCATCCGCCGCCGGTTCCAACCCTGGCTGAAGGTTCCCAGCAGGAGTTTCATCCCGCTAACCAGATTCGCTTCCGGTGTTTCCACCAGCAGATGGAAATGATTGCCCATGAGAACCCAGGCATGCACCCGCCAGCCATGACATTCGCAGACCTTCCCAAGTCGGAACAGAAACCCTTTCCGGTCTTCGTCCGTTTCAAAAACCATCTTGCCGCCGTCACCACGCGCCATTAGGTGGTAAACCGCTCCGGGATACTGGTAACGCAGCACTCTTGGCATGGCTCATCGAAGCATGAAACCGGATCAGCGTCAACTATTATGTTGAAATGCAACACCTGACCCTATTTACGGCCGCGTCCGCGCGTAAAATGTTGGATGATCCGGCGTTCCGCGGGATTCCCACCGACCTGCGCGCCACCCTCGACGCGCTGCAGAAGACGGTTTCCAGCATTGGCCCGGATGGCACGATCCAAGGCGACTTGTTGCGCACGCTGGATGAATTGCGCGGGTCGCTGCGCTCTATCAAGTCGCTTTCCACCACCCTTGATGAGAAGCCGAATTCGTTGTTGTTCGGCCGTGAATCCTCGGGCAATCCCGTGCCGCGTGCGCCACGCGGCAAACAATGATCCAAGCCATGTTCAAAGCCGCCGTCCTTGCCTTGTGTGTCGTCCTCTTCGCCGGTTGTGCCGGTTCGCGTTCGTTCTATGTGCTCACCGCCGAGGGCCCGGCACCTTCCGGCGGTGGTCGCGGCGTCGGCATCGGCCCGATCGTGCTGGCGGAATACATCGACCGCGCCAACCTCGTGGTGCAGGACGCGCCCAACCGCCTGGCCGTGGCTGAAGACCACCGCTGGGCCGGCGACCTGGCCGCTTCCATCGCCCGCGTCACCGCCGCCAATCTCGGCCGCCGCCTGCACACCGGCAATGTCCGCACCTATCCCTGGCCGCGCGATGAGGAAATCAGCGACCAGGTCACCATCGATATCCGCCAGTTGCACAGCGGGGCCGATGGCTTCGCCGTGATCGAGGCCGGCTGGCGCGTCTACGCTCTGCCCGACCGCCGGCTCAAGGCGTCCCGCACCTTTGTCGCCCGCGAGGCGCTCGCCGCCGATGGCTACCAGCCGATGGTCGCCGCACAGTCGCGCTTGTTAGCCCGCCTCGCCGCGGACATCGCCGCGGGCATGCGCTAGACGTAGCTGGCTGCGCCCCGTGCGGCTTCTTCGCGTTTGCCGCGGCGTGGGGGTGCTATGATGCGCGCCGCACCGGAGCGTTTCGGGCCTGTAGCTCAGCCATTACGGGACCCTCTCGCCCCAGCCACTTTCCCGGCAATTATCTGTATGAGGCCCTCATCCAGCCGCCAAGGGGACACGGCAAACACGATCTCCATACCAAGCCACTGGTCTACATCACTGCCAACAAACCAATTGAACTGACCAAACATCTGGAACACAGTCACCTCGGATACTGGTGCATCCTGTTACTTGGCGTCCTGATGGCTCGCCATGATCAAAATAAATTTATTTCTTGGTGAATTCTTGCGCACAAGCTACGAGTTTGGCTTTACGGTGCATGGGAACCCATTACTGGTTTAGATGCATAATCACCAGCCATATCAAGTCAAGTGAACGCTGAGCATCAGAGACTTCAGCAAATCTCCAAAGTGAGAAAGAAATTGGGCAGCAGGCTGCTGGCGCTGGTTTGTACTTGCGCCCTGCTTGCAGGCGCCGGCACGGCTGCGGCGGCTGACCTCGGGCTTACGGCCGCGACCAGCCAACTGCAAGTGGCCCCCGGACTCACGGCGTATCGCGACCCCGGCGGGACGATGGCCCTCGGGCAGGCGCGGCAGGCATTTCGCGAGGGCCGGTTTCAACCCAGCCAACAGCCGTGGCCGTCGTTTGGTTTCACTTCCGATGCGGTGTGGGTGCGCTTTGCAGTGCGTGACCGGAGTGGCGCGGCTCAGCTATGTGTTACGGGCCGAATTGATACCGTATGAGATTTCCGAATTGAGGTCGTAGGTTT
>JBAXPF010000521.1:0-2393 GCA_037132955.1 Verrucomicrobiota bacterium
CGCTCGCCATCTATCAGACGGTGCCGACCCGCAAGCAGATCATCCAAACCCAGGGCATCGCGCTGGAACAACAGCGCAAGAAGATCCGCATCCTCGAGACCACCGTCGAAAATGAGGCCAAGAACCCCGAACAGCCACGCTCGGTCGCAAGCGAACTGTTGGGCACCCTGCGCCCGGGGCTGGATGCGGCTCAAACCGCGCTGGCTGCCATTGAACAGAACAAGGATTTGGACGCGGCGCTGGTGATGCGCCGCGGTCGCTGCCTGCTGCATCTCAAACGCTTTGAGGAGGCGCTGGTCTGCTTCGGCATCCTGCGCACCAAATATCCGGCCTACAAGGAAACCAAAATGGCGGCCTGGGGTGAAATCAGCATCATGGATCAGCTCAAGAAGAGCACCGGCCTGCTCGACCTCTGCAACGCCTACATGAAGGCCTATCCGGATTCGGAATACGGCGAGCAAGTCGGCACGATCGCCGGCGAACTGCTGGTGCAGAGCAACAAATGGAAAGACATCGGCCCGTTCTACCAAGGCCTCGAAAGCCGCTTCCCGCGGTCCGTCAACATGGACCGGTTCCTTTTCTATCAAGCACTCTCGGCCTTTATGGAAGCGGAATTCCCCACCTCCACGCCGCTGTTTGAAAAGCTCATTTCGAAATTCCCGAAGAGCCCGTTTTATGAGGTTGGCCTCTATTATGTGGCGATGACCTCTTTCCTGAGCAACGAGGAGAAAAAGACCAAAGCCGCCTGCGGGGAATACCTCACCAAGTATCCCAAGGGCCTCTATGCCGGGGATATGCAATACCGCCTCTCCTTCATTGACTCCAACGACCCGAAGGTGGATTCCACCAAGATCATCACCGACCTTGAGGAATTCATGAAGGAGCACCCGACTGATGTCTCCAGCCCCTCGATGCTGTGCCTGCTGGCCGATACCTATAAGAAGAAATTCGACAAAAGCAAGACGGTCGCCGACGAGGACGGTGCACTGGAAGCCTACAAGAAAGCGGTTGTAAAGGCGGTTGAAGCGAAGAGTCCCGATGATGTGATCCAATACGGGCTGGATTCCGCCACTGCGATCATGCAGGGCCGCAAGGACTGGAGCGGCATCGCCGATTTGCATGGCGAGTTTCTCCGGAACAACCCTGACAACCAGTTGGCCCTGCTTTCCGCCGGCAAGGTGGTGCAGCAATACATGCGCATGGGCAAAGGGGCCGAAGGCGCGGCACTCCTGGCCAGCACCATCAAGTCCCGCGCCGGCAATCCCGCCGTCGAACAGGTCGAGTATCTCATTGACGAACTGGTCAAGACCCTCGTTCCGAAAAAGAAACCCACTCCGGAAGAAGAGGAAGCCCTCGACAACCAACTCGTGGAAGTCCTCACCAAAGTGCTTGGCGACAAGCCCAACCCGACCGCCACCGCCCGCATGTTCTACGCACGCGCCCGCCTCAGCCAGTTGCTCAATCGTTCGGAGCATACGGAACGATCGGACCTCCTGCTCAAGGGGGTGGCCACCAATTTTGCCAGCGATCCATCCGTGCTGAGTCCGACCCTGCTATCGGCTTGCGGCGACATTCTGCTCAATGAGGGCGATCTGGATGGTGCGGAAGCGATGTATAAGCGACTCGACGTCAACTACAAGGAATCCATGTTTGCGGATTCCGGGCCCTACGGACTGGGGATGGTGGCGATCGCCCGCAAGCAACCGGATGTGGCGCTCAACATCTTTGAAAACACCCTCAAGAACAACCATGGCACTTCCAAGTTCAAGGAAACCACCCTCGCCAAACTCCAGGCGCTCATTGAACTCGGTGAGTTTGAGGCCGCCAGAACCCTGGCCGATCAAATTGTCGGGGACAAAACCTATCGCGGTGAACTGTGCGGCAAGGCCCTGCTGCTGAAAGCCCAGAGCTATCGCGCCGAGGCGGCCAAGGCTGAATCTGGCAGCGACGCGGCCAAGGATCTGCTGGCCCAAGCCCATGGCGTCTATCAACACATCTATGTTGCCTACCAGGGTCTAACCAACGTTTGTGCGGAGGCCTATTGGCAAGCCTATGAGACCGCCAAGGAAATGAACGAATACACGATCGCCTCGGATACCCTCAGGAAACTCACCACCAATCCGAAGCTCAAGAACACCATGCGCGCCAAGGAAGCATCGAAACTGTCGTTATGAAATTGCGAGCCATCCTCCCCCCCTTCCCCACCCTCCGGGCCTCGCGGTGGATCTGCGTCGGCGCGGCGCTTGCCCTCACCCCGCTACAGACAGCCCCAGGCCAGGCTCCCGGTACCACTCCAGCTCCCGGTGCCACTCCGGCTCCAGGTGCCACCCCGGCTCCCGGTGCCACCCCGGCTCCCGGTGCCACCCCGGCTCCCGGTGCCACCCCGGCTCCCG
>JBAXPF010000522.1:0-2382 GCA_037132955.1 Verrucomicrobiota bacterium
GTGATCCCAATGTGAGTCTTACGACCCAGAGCCCGTTCAACGCATGGGTCGCCGGCGCGCCTCTAACCGGTTTCACCGCCGACCCCAACCAGGACGGCGTCGCCAACGGCCTGGCCTGGCTCTTGCATGGCACGGCCATGGGCAACAGCCGCACATGCCTGCCGCTCGCCACCACCGCAGCCGGCAAGCTGGTCCTGAGCTTCCAATGCCTCAAGGCAAGCGCGCGCGGCACGGCAGTCCTCAATGTCCAGTACAGCAATGACCTTGGGGTGTTAGATGCCTGGCACACCGCGGCCGTGCCCGACTCCACCCCGGGCGGCGAGATCAACGGCGTCGTCTTTACCGTCACGCCCATCACCGCTTCGGACTATCAGACGATCACCGCTGAAATCCCGCTCTCCGCCGCGTCAAGCGGCGGCAAACTCTTCGGCCGCCTGCAGGGCACTGAATAAGCGGCGCCTGAAATTCCGGTTGAATTCCCTCAGACACAACAAGGCTCCGAAACAAACCCAACAAATAACCCCCAAATACTGTGAAAAACACGATCTATCAGATGTCCCCCAAACTGAATTCATTAGCGGTCACGCTGGCTGCTGGGCTGGTGCTGGCTGCCGCCGCAGCGGCAGCTGACCTGATATCCCTCTATGGTTTCGACACGTCTGCCACCGCGGATGTGGACGGAACCTTGAAACGTGGAGCCTACGCCGGCATAACCCTCAATGGCAGCGTTGGGTCGGGCACGCCCACGGTCAGCGGCGGTGCGTTGGTGCTGGACGGCCGTTCGACCCTTAACCTTAACCTATCCAGCACGATCGCCGCCAATCCGCTCGACGCCACCCATAACGCCTCGATCGCGATCAAGTTCAAAACCAGTGCGTCACTGGGCGGTCTGTTGGCCTCCGGCCAGTTGTGGTTGACGGTCCACGACAAGAATGGCCAGGGGGTCCAGTTTGGTATAGAGACGTATGGCAACCGGATATTTGCCGCCGGCACGAACCTTGCCGATGGAAACTGGCATACGGCCGTTTTCACCTATGACGCCTCAAAGCGAAATGGCCCTGACGATGTTCACGCGCAGTTGTTATACGTGGATGGCACCACCGCCGTGGCTGATCCTAATGGCGACTGGGGTGGTTGGAGTTCGAATAAGGGTGCCGCGGCCGTTACGCTCGGAATATCCAGTGGAGATTACAACGACACCCAAGTCAAATTCAACGGCCAAATTGACTATGTGGCCTTTTTTAGTGACACGCTCACCAGCGGCGAAGTGACGAACATCAATGCGGGCGACTTCAGCGCGTATGTGAAAGGCGGCGCATCGGCTTCTCTGCACCACTTTGAGGTAACGGCAACCTCACAGCAGATGATAGGTTCGCCGTTCAGCGTCACGGTGACGGCCATGGATGTCGACGGCATGCCGTTGACCAACGACAGTTCCACGCTGGTGACGATGACCAGTAACACCGGCCACGCGCAGTTTGATAGCGACGCCAACGGCACCTTCGGCGATAACATCAAAACGCTCAGCAGCGGCAGCTTCACCATCACCACCAAGGATGCCGTGGCGGAAAGCGTGACTTTCACGGCCACCGGCGGTGACAAGACCGGCAGCAGTTTGCCGATCACGGTGAGTGCGCCGCCGCCGCAGGAGATCGTGTCGTTTGGCACGGGCACCCACCGGTTTTCATTGACGTTCGGCCAGGTCACGGCCGCCTACAATATGGGCGCCACCGAGGTGCTCAACGACGCGTTCAACAAGTTCTATCTGGCGACCAAAGGGGTCGCCTATGCCGCCAACGCCGGCCTTGCGCTCACCGATACCGCCTGCAATGTCAGCGGGCTGGAGGTCGTGGATTTCATCAACTGGTTGAACACCAGCTCGGGCTTGCCCGCGGCCTACACGTTCAACGGGGCCCACACGGCTCTGGTCAATTGGAACCGCACGCCGGGTGCCAAATTTTTCCTCCCGACGGTGGCGGAATGGAACGGGGCGTTGGTCTACCTGAACTACGCGCCCGGGCTTTGCACCGACGAGTGGATTCAGGACACGAGTGGCGGAGGTGAAAACTTGGATGGCGTGATGGATGGGACTGCCAATAAGAGTTGGGATGACAGTTTCACAGGTTCATATGACAATGTCGGTTTCCGCGTGATCAGTGATCCCAATGTTAGCATTGCGAACCAGAGCCCGTTCAACGCATGGGTCGCCGGCGCGCCTCTAACCGGTTTCACCGCTGACCCCAACCAGGACGGCGTCGCCAACGGCCTCGCCTGGCTCTTGCATGGCACGGCCATGGGCAACAGCCGCACATGCCTGCCGCTCGCCACCACCGCAGCCGGCAAGCTGGTCCTGAGCTTCCAATGCCTCAAGGCAAGCGCGCG
>JBAXPF010000523.1:0-2375 GCA_037132955.1 Verrucomicrobiota bacterium
AAACCTACGACCTCAATTCGGAAATCTCATACGGTATCAATTCGGCCCGTAACACCTGGATTCGCTCTTCGCTGCGGGATAGGTACTCGTGCGGGCCGAAAAACCCGGTGGCAAAACACGTGCCGCCAGTGGTTAGCGTTGCCAGAAGCAATCTAATGAGACAGGTGGTGGTTGCGCGTGACCTGCCAGAGTGGAATTGTGCTCCTGTCATAACGGAGCCATCCTACACCCTGAGTGGCACCGGGTGTCAACCGCAAACGATAAGCCGACCCCGGCATGAAGACCGCCCGGCCCGCTTCCTCCTGCACCGTCCAGCCGGGCAGCGCGTCGGACGCCACGAGTCCGGCATCATCCCATGTGACGACGACCGAAACATCTAACGAATCATCCGCCTCGCCGGTATTGGTAAGCGCGAAATCGACCGGATTTTCCCCTTGGGTGACAACCTCGATTTGATGCCGCGGCTTGCGTCCTGCCATCACGGCCGCAAGCGTTGGCCAACGCCAGTTGCGAACATCGCTGGCCACCGGAATCCGATACCACAGCAACTCCTTCAACCCGCGCGGACGGAGCGTCTGCCATTCCTTGACGAGCGCGGCCAGTTCATCCGCGTCCGCGGACAATTCCAGCACGCTTGTCAGACCGGGCCACGACGGTTGCACGCCGTCCATAGCCACACCTAACAAATTTCCCGCCGGATCATAGCCGGCCTGGCACCAATATGTAGGCAACGCCACGGCAAATGGGCGACCCAACCTCGCGGCCTTTGCAACCCATGATCGCGCCAATGCGGGGTCGCAGAGCGCGGCACGGCTGCTTTCTTTCGCGGTCGGAACGGAATGCACCTGGAGCACGTATCCATCCACCGCGCCAACCAACGCCACAAACTCCGGTTCATCCAACCACGCCGGCAGCGTGGTGATGACCAGTGGCATGGGGGACACCGCCGGGCGCAATGCCTTCAGCCAGATCTGATAGCCCGCCAACTTCTTCTGGGCGCAATCGAAATCCAATTGAAACTCATTGACCTTCACCCCATGGGTCCGCGCCTCGGTGAGCAACGATTGCGCCACTTCCGTGATAGTCTGCGAGGGCACGTCATCACTCGCGAACGGCCCGCCAAAGGGCGCGACGCGCAACGCAATGGCATACGGCTTTTTCGAGGTTTGGAGGGCATTCCATGGAATGGACGCGCGGAGGGTTTGCGGGGTGGCCCCATGCCATTGGATTTCCCCTCCGAGAATCACCAGGCCTTCCATTTTCCCCTCGGCCTGGGTTACGGCGTCGACCACGGCGGGCGTCCACTCCCGCTGCCAGAGGTAACCGCGCTGGACCAGCGGTTCCAACGGACGGGGTTGCTGCCGACGGCATCCGATTAGAAACATGGATGTCAACACGCAAGCGAGTACCGCCGCGATCACAAAGGTGGGTGACAAACGATGAGTGATACCCAATGTCAGCGCATTCCCGGATTTCCCGCAAGCGCCAACCGCCACGATGTCGGACGCAAGAAGGGGTGATGCATCAAGCAAAACCACCCATCACCTTCCGTCAGTCGATAGCGGCTGGCCTAACTCCCATCTGTGCAATGCCGGACCACCTCAGCCCTTGCCGACGCCAGCCGGCGGCGCGAACGGCTGGTCGGAAACAATCCAGTCGGCGTTTTTGTCGGTGAAGGTTTTCAGCGCCCACTCGCTGGGCAGCAGGGCCACCAGCCAGCCGTTGGAGTCACGCGCGAGCGCCGCGCCCAGCGAGAGCGCGGGGCGCGCCTCGGGTGCCAGTGGATCGCCGGATTGGGGCTTGAGCCAGCGGGCAATGGACCAGGTGGCAGACTCCAGCCGGGTCTCCGCGGCGTACTCGCCTTCCAGCCGGTATTGCAGCACTTCAAACTGCAGCGGTCCCACCGCACCTAACAATGGCACCTGCGCGCCGCTGGTGTCCAACATTTGAAACTCGCTGGCCACCCCTTCCTTGAGCAATTGCTGGAGCCCGTCGCGGAAGCGTTTGTATTTGGCCGTGCTCTTGTTGTGCAGATAGGCGAAACACTCGGGGGCAAAACGCGGGATCTCGTCGAAGGTCACGTCCGCGCTGCCGGCCAGGGTGTCGCCTATCAATAAATCGTAGTTGCCGACCAACCCGACCACATCCCCGGCATAGGCATCGTCCACGGTTTCCCGCTCGCGGGCAAACAACCGCTGGGAATTGGCCAGTCGCACCCGTTCGCCGCTGCGCGTGTTGATCACATTCATGTCCCGCTCGAATTTTCCGGACACAATCCGGATGAATGCCACCCGGTCGCGGTGCTTCGGATTCATGTTGGCCTGGATCTTGAACACAAACGCGGAGAATCCCGCCGCTGCCGGATCAATGCGCTG
>JBAXPF010000524.1:0-2372 GCA_037132955.1 Verrucomicrobiota bacterium
ATGTTGCCGTTGCCGTTGCCGGACTGGGCGTCGCCCATGGCCGTGACATAGCGGGTGTTGGCATAGGTCAGGCCGGGGTTGACGATGGCATGGAGCGGCGAATAGTCGGCATTGCTGCCCGAAAGGCTGACGTTGGAAACCTTCCCGGTGGCGGTGTTGATCGTGTAGGTCAGGGTGTGCCAGTCGTCCGGCGAGAAGGCCGCGTTGTCGATGCCCGACCATGCGACCTCACCGATGATATTCTGCGGATCGGCCGGAACCCCTTCCCATTCCTTCACGGTGCCGTCCTGGTCCACGGACAATCCCACATAATAGACCGTGGCGTTGTAGGTGTTGGGTTCACCCGTGAAGCCCATGCCAATACCCATGCGGTTGAGAGAGCCAGGCATCAGGTCAACCTGAACGGTCAGCACTGCGGGCTTGGTGAAGGTTTCGTTGGATGACAGGTCGTAGGCTTCGCCGTCCATGCTCCGGACATTCATCGTGTTGCCCTGGATGTCGCAGCGTCCGAAATAGCCGCCGTTTTGTTGCCAGGTGCGGCCGGGCAGATTGACGCCATCCGGCACGCGGCCATCCAGGCTGTCGTTATCGCCGCCGCCGAATCCGTCGGTTAGAACGACCGTTTCGGCACGCGCCGGCATTGCGGTTAGAATCAGGGCCAATGCCGCAAGCGCGGCGGGCTTGATGAGGGTGTGGAGTTTCATGGGGCTTTGATGTCCGGTTTTCATTCGGGGAAAAATGTCAGTGATAGGGTTGGAGAACAGGTCGGGTGATTCCGGCGAGACGCTCTTGCAGCGCACGGGCGGCGGGTTCGCCGGCCTGGGCGAGACGCGCACTTTCACGGCTGCACACGCGCAGCACCTCAAGATCCTCCGTCGTCCCGTGACGCCCGATGAGATACAGCGCCGCCTTGCGCAGGAGCACCGGCTGGGTGCCGTCACGGGCAAGGTTGCGTGCCAGATCCAACACACCGGGATCCTCGCCGACGACATGCAGCGCGCTGACACGCACGTCCACCGGCCGCCCGGCATCCGCCGCGATGGCGCGGCTCATATCAAGGGCCGGGATTTTACCCGGTCCGGCGGTGCTTTCCCATTGCCGCCACAGCACCAAAGCGGTGCCTGCGGTTTTGGAGGAAGGATCGGCCAGCAGGCCCTGCACCAGCGTCCGCAGGCGTTGCTGGCTGGCGGGACTGGCGGTGGCGTAATTGCTGCCAAGGTGTTGGAGGGCGTAGAGCCGCATGACAAGCCGCGGATCGTCCAAGGCAACCCGCTCCAACAAGGATAGAAACCGGTCGTCCGCCGGGGATTGTGCCACGGCCAGGGCATTGCAGGCGCAGTTGAACAGGTGGGACCACGATCCCTCGCTCATGCCCTGCGGGGTGCCGCGCTCCATGGCTGTCAGAAGTGCGGCTCGTTGTTTGTCCGTGAGCCCCTTGCGGATTCTAACCATGGTGTCGAGGGCCCCGATGGCGTCCCCGAATTCAAGGGCCGTGGCACCGCCGGCAAATACCGCCAGCACCGGGTCGAGTTCATCAGGCTCACCCTTGGCCACAACACCGCCGGGGGCCGCAGGACCTGCGGGCGGGGGCGCGCCATGACGGCCAAGGCTGGAGATTTTCCATGCGGCAATGGCAAGTGCCGCACAACCGGCAACAACGGACAGGCCCGCGAGGAATCGCTGCTTTCCGATCACGGACGGACTCCTTCCGGCCTGCCATTTTCTATCAGCGCAAACAGCCCGCGCAAGGCATCACGCGGGTCTTTGGAGTCGGTGCGCACTTGCAGGACGCAGACGCGTGGGGCGGCCGTGTCGTGCGGCGTGACCACAATCCTGTAGCCACCGGTGGTATCAACGCTTTGCAACTCGCAACTGAACGCCGGATCATTGGCGGTCACGGACAGCACGCGCACCGGAGGCGTTGTCGTCACGGCGATATCCACCTGCTTTGGCTCCGCCGCCCCGCCAACAGTCCAGCGCAGGGACTGGGCCGAATAGGTTAGAGCCTCGGGAATCTCGACTTCTCCGACCAATTCGACTGCGCCTGCCTCGAAAAACTTCACATGCACGCTTTTGCGCACTTTCCCCCGCAGACCTTTGGTCAACAGCCTGGCCGTGATATCCCCCTTGGCGCCAGGAGGCACCGGCACGTTATTCCAATTCGCCGACATGCACCCACAAGCCTCCCTGAATTCCTCGACAGCCAAAGGCGTTTCCCCGGTGTTGGTGAACTCAAAATGAAACTCCACCACATCCGCTCCGGGCTTGGCCGTGGTCTTGATTTCCCGCGAGTCAAACCGGGCAGTTAGCGGCCTCGCCACGACCGTCGGCACCCCTGCCGGGCCATCCGCGGCCAGAGCTTGATCCGCCCC
>JBAXPF010000525.1:0-2368 GCA_037132955.1 Verrucomicrobiota bacterium
CAACGCGAGAACATCGAAGCCTACGCCGATCAGGCCCTGCTCTCGAAAGAGCTCGCCACCATCATCACCAACGTTCCCATCACCACCACCTGGGACGAGCTCGTGCTCTCCACGCGCGATGACGAAGCCCTCACAGCCCTCTTCAATGAATTTGAATTCCGCACCCTAACCAAACGACTGTTTGGGGAGAGCGACGGCGGGGCGTCCAATACTGTGAGCTCGGCGCTGCCAGATTGGAAAACAGGCTTCCAGCCTGTTAGGGAAGACAGCGCGTCCCGCCTGTCCGCCGCTGAAACGACGGGCGGGACGCCCGTCGGCCATGACAGGCGGGACGCCTGTCCTCCTGCCATACTGACAGGCTTGGGCTGCGCGCCGGAAGCGCCTTTGCCCACACAACCGACCCTGTTCGAATCCTTCCGCACCATCCGCGACGTCGCCCACATCTATCATCTCGCCGACACCCCGCAACTCCAACAGCAACTTCTAACTGAACTACGCGCCCAGGCCGGCTACTGCTTTGACATTGAAACCACCGGGCTCGACCGCTTTGCCGCCAGGCTGCTGGGGATTGCCTTCAGCTGGAAAGCCCACGAAGCATGGTATCTGCCCATCGCCGATCTCCAATCCCAAATCTCAGATCTCCAGACCCTGTTTGCCGGGCCGGCGGAAAAAACCGGCCACAATCTCAAATACGACCTGTCCATCCTGCATCATCACGGCATCGACGTGGCCGGACCGTTCTTTGACACCATGCTGGCCGATGCCTTGGTGTTTCCGGAGCGCCGCCACTCGATGGACTATCTCTCGGAAGTTTTGTTAGGATATACGCCGGTGAAGTTCGCCGAGGTGGCGGCTGCGGCCAAGGGGGTATCCCCCCCCCCCTCCGCGGCGGATGATCTGTTTGAGTTTGCCGCAGCCCAACAAGTGTCCAATGCTGTTGACGTCGCCGCCATCCCGTTAGAGAAACTCGCGGAATACGCCGCGGAGGACGCCGACGTCACCTGGCAGCTCGCCCAAAAGCTCCGTCCACTGCTCACCTTATCCGGTCAGGACGCGGTGATGCAAGCCATCGAAGGGCCGCTGCTGCCGGTGCTGGTGCGCATGGAGATGGAAGGCATCGCCATCGATACCGGCTCGCTCAAATTCATCGGCGATGAGTTGCAAATCCAGATTGACGGGCTGGCCGCTTCGATCCAACAACACGCGGGCACGCCCTTCAACATCGCTTCGCCCAAACAACTCGGGCAGATTCTCTTCGACCATCTCAACCTCGACGAGAAAGCCAAAAAGACCAAGACCGGCCAATACAAGACCGACGAGCAGACGCTGGTCACCTTTGAAGGCAAGCACCCGATCATCAGCGATATCCTTGCCTGGCGTGAAGCCACCAAACTCAAGTCCACTTATCTCGACGCGTTGCCCACCCACATCGTCGCGGAAACCGGCCGCATCCACACCCATTTCCATCAACTGGTGGCCGCCACCGGTCGCCTCGCCTCGTCCGATCCCAACCTCCAGAACATTCCGGTGCGCTCCGAGGCCGGACGCAAAATCCGCAAGGCCTTTGTGCCCCGGCAATCGCTAATTCCAAATTTGGCATATCAGATTCTTTCCTGTGATTACTCGCAAATCGAGCTGCGGGTGATGGCCGCCCTGGCCCAGGACGCCGGCATGATCGCTGCCTTCCAGAACGGCGAGGACATCCACACCACCACCGCCGCCAAGGTTTTTGCCGTGGCTCTGGCGGACGTCACTCCCGCCATGCGCCGCACCGCCAAGATGGTCAACTTCGGCATCATCTACGGCATCTCCGCCTTCGGCCTTTCCCAGCGCCTGGCCATCCCGCGCAGCGATGCCGCCGCCATCATCGAGGCGTATTTCCGCGAGTATCCCACCGTCCGCGAATTCATGGACCACTCCATCGCCCAAGCCCGTGAGGCCGGGTATGTGACTACTCTAACGGGCAGGCGGCGGTCATTTCCGGATCTAATGTCTTCCAACCAAAACCTCCGCAGCAATGCCGAGCGGGCCGCCATCAACACCCCGATCCAAGGCACTGCGGCCGACATGATCAAACTCGCGATGATCCGCATCGACGCCTTGCTACGGGAGAAATCCTATCAAACCCGGATGCTGTTGCAGGTTCACGACGAACTGGTGTTTGATCTGGCGCTGCACGAGCAGGAGGAGCTTGTCCCGCAAATCCTGCATGCCATGAAAACCGCCCTGCCGCTGCCACACGACGTGCCGATCGAAGTCGAGCACGGCATCGGCCCGAACTGGCTCGCGGCACATTGAGTCTTCAGAGGGGCACGGGCCGCCCGTGCCCCTCTTGCAGAGGTGACATCAAGCGGGACTTGCCTAGTCC
>JBAXPF010000526.1:0-2357 GCA_037132955.1 Verrucomicrobiota bacterium
GGCCGCGATCTTGGTCCCATGGCGATCCGGATCGATTTCACCCTATCTGAAAATGCAAGTGGCCATTTCGGGTTTGAAGTCGGAAAAATGGGCGATGACAGATTTGAGGTGGTACACGAGGAATGCATGGTCCGCAAAGAAGGTGAAGAACACTTCTATGATGTGCGTTCTGGCGTGGTGATTAACGCGTCCCGGCCTCATTTCCCGTCCGTAATGCCGGATCGGCTCTGTCTGGTCGCGGCTGGCGGGTTTCCCGAGTTTCGCGCTGTATTCGACCTCCTGGTTCGCATGGCGGTTTATAATCCGAATCCGGAAACCATGAATCGGGCGCAGCATGGAGTGGGTGGAATCTTGCAGCGAAGTGTCAAAAACCTTGCTCAAACATTGAAAAACCTCGATCCAAAATTCCGATCTGAAATCAACGACTTCCTATCCACGGCATTAGACACCAAGACATCAGTGGAAATTGGAAAAAATGGAGACATGGATACCATTAGCTTCCTTCAGGCGGTCACGGGTGATTTAGCACCTCACTCCTTTTCGTCGGCATCCATGTCGGACGGCACCATGCGTGCGCTGTGCATACTCGCGGTTATTTTCCAAACCTCACACAGAGGACTTCCGCTGCATTGGCTGATCGGTCTTGAGGAACCGGAGACAGCGCTCCATCCGGCGATAGCTTCCTCTCTGCTGGCTCTCTTGCGCCAAGCTTCGCATTTCAATCAAATTCTAATCACCAGCCACAGCCCTGATTTGCTGGATAACGAGGATATTCCGCCGGAATCCATTTTTGCTGTGGATCATCTTGATGGCGTCACCCGGATTGCAGGCATCGATCCTGCCAGCCGCAAGGCCATACTAGAGAAGCGGTTCACACCTGGAGAACTGCTTCGCCAAAATCAACTCGCCCCTGACCTTGGCCAACTCAATCAAACACAGGGCGCAGGTGGATTGCACATGTTTGATTTCCCGAAATCATGATGCATCGGCACTTTATTCCCATTGTCGAAGGGCATGGTGAGCAAAAGGCACTCCCTCTGCTCATTCGGAGAATCTTTGTGGAAATATCTCCGTTCACATTTCCGATAGTCAACCCACCCATTCGTGTGAAGTCCGGGTCATTTCTCAACGATCCGGATTACTTTGAAAAATACGTCACCTACGCGGCAGACAAAGCCGCGCAGGCCGGCGGCGAAGTCCTGATCCTACTCGACTGCGAGGACGACTGCCCTGCCGAACTCGGTCCGCGACTGCTCGCACAAGCCAGGACTCTGCGCGGTGATGTTCCCTGCTCCGTGGTGTTGGCCCACCGCGAATACGAGACGTGGTTTCTCGCTGCCGCCGAGTCCCTTCGCGGGCTTTCAGGTCTTCCAGACGATCTTGTGCCGCCCTCGCAACCGGAAGCCATCCGCGGGGCCAAGGAATGGCTGGGGCGTCAGATGGATCAACCCTACGATCCCATCATCCATCAGGCCGCCTTCACCGCACGTTTTGATCTCTCTCAAGCGAAGACCATTCCGTCGTTCGCCCGTTTTGTTGCCAAAATTCTTTCCTGATCTTCCATGCTCGACACCGACACCAAACGCCGCATCGACACCGCCCGCGACATCCTCGTGGGCAAGGTCCCCGACCCCAAGTCCCAGGTCGAACAAATCACCATTGCCCTGATCTACAAGTTCATGGACGACATGGATGCGGAAGCGGAGGAACTCGGCGGCGAGCGGTCGTTTTTCGCCAGGGAATACGCCCGCTACGGCTGGGCCAAACTCATGCGCTCCGGGTTGGGCGGCCATGAAACCCTCGCCCTTTACGCCGAGGCCATCACCAAGATGCCGGAAAACCCCGGCATCCCCGCGCTTTTCCGCGACATCTTTAAGAACGCCTACCTCCCATACCGAGATCCCGAGACACTCCGCGCCTTCCTCAAGATCATCGACGAGTTCAGCTACGATCACAGCGAGCGCCTTGGCGACGCCTTCGAGTATCTGCTCTCCGTGCTCGGCTCCCAGGGCGATGCCGGCCAGTTCCGCACCCCGCGCCACATCATCGACTTCATGGTCGAGGTGGTCGATCCAAAGAAATCCGAAACCGTGCTCGATCCCGCATGCGGCACCGCAGGGTTCCTCATTTCTGCCTACAAGCACATCGTTCGGAACAACAAAGACAAGAAGGGCCACTCGACCCTGACCCCCGATGACAAGGCCCGCCTGGCCAATAACTTCAAAGGCTATGACATCTCGCCCGACATGGTTAGATTGTCGCTGGTCAACCTCTATCTCCACGGCTTTACCGAGCCACACGTTTACGAATACGACACGCTCACCTCCGAGGAACGGTGGAACGAGTTCGCCGACGTG
>JBAXPF010000527.1:0-2351 GCA_037132955.1 Verrucomicrobiota bacterium
CGTCCGGGGCGTCGCCGGTGGTCACGACGACAGCAACGCCATTAGCGTCCTGCGGAGCGGACACCTCACCGATGATGACGGATTTCGACCATGCGAGATCGCCGCCGTATTCAACGACCAGAGCGGTTTCGCCGATCGAGGATTTCTCACGGGTGAAAGCCAGGGTCAAGGTGCCGTTGCTGACCCCCAGGCGCGGCAGGATGGCACGGGCATCATCCTGAGTGGGGTTGCCACCCAAAATCCATTCGAGGCCGTTCTTGACGCCATCGTGGTCCGGGTCGGCATCAAAGGCGGGATCCGTGTCGGATCCGGGTAAGCCGGTTAGATTAGTCCTTTGTGCCCACAGGTCGTAGGCAGTGGCACCCGTGCCGGTCAGGTTGACCGTGAACGCCCCCTCATTGGCATCATTGTTGGTGATGTGGATGCTGGCCGACCGCGCACCGGCCACGGTGGGTGTGAACGTCACCGTGAAATCCGTCGTGCCACCGGCTCCGGCCACGGATGCCGACGGTTGTTGGGTCACCGTGAAATCCGTATCCCCGGTCACCGCCACGCTGGGTGTGCCTGTCAGGTCAAGGCTGGCGTTGCCGAAGTTAGAAATGGTGAAAGTCAGGCTGCCACTGGTTCCGACCTTCACGAACCCGAAGCCCTTCGATCCGCCAGTAGAGATGTCCCCGCCTTGTGAGATCGCGATTTCAGGAGCCCCATCGATCCCCTTGGTGATATTGACGTAATGGCCCGCCTCAGTGCCGGCAACATTGGTGCCTTTTGTCGTCGCGTTGTAATCGATGGTCCAGGCCTTGCCCGAGAAGCTGAAGGTCGAGTCATCATTGAGGGTGCTGGAGTTATAAGTGAAAATCCCGTTGTTCCAGCCACCGGAGTAGTTGAACAACGAGAACACTGTCCCCGAGGCGAAGGTGCCCACACCAAGATCCGTCAGGCTCAGGGTGACGGTGCCACCCAAAGCCAAAGCACCATTGACGATATGCAGGTCGGCTCCAAGGGCGGGCGCGATGCTCGAATTGACTTGGTATTGATAGGTCGAATTGTTAGCCAGGGTAAGGGTGGCTGAGGTCAATACACCGATGGATGATCCCGGTGCCAGAACGCCGCTGACGTTGAGTGCGCCGCTGATGGCCCCGGTGCCGCCCAAGGTCCCGCTGGCAACCACATTGACCGTGCCAGTGCCCGTGCCGCTGCCCGTGGCGTTGCTCACCAGCAGTTTTCCGGCGCTGACGGTCGTGGTGCCGCCATAAGTATTCGCACCGGTTAGAACCCACGTGCCGGGGCCATTCTTGACCACCGACGTCAGGCCCGTGTTATCGCCGATTGCCGTGGCGAACATATTGTTGCCGGCGTGCGCCCCGGTGAGGGTCAGCGTATGCGCATTGTCATCGCCAAAGGCAATCGCGTTGGTATTGGAAAACGTCAAGGATGCCAATTCCGTGGTGCCGGACGCGTCCAAGGTCGCGGTGTCACCATTCGCGTCGCCAAGGGTAAACAACCGGTCCGTCACCGCCGTGCCGGCACCGGTGTATTGCAAGGTGCCGCCGCCGAAGACGAGATTGGCGGCTGCGTTGGATGCCGCCCCGAGGCTGCTGGCTGTGCCGCCATGGGTCAGTCTCCAAGCCGCGTTCAACACCCCCCCGTCAATCCTTGTGACTCCGGTATAATTGTTATAGGCAGACAACGTCTGCGTTCCAGCGCCCGTCTTGACGACGCCTCCCGTGCCGGAAATGACCCCGTAATAGGTGGCGGAGTCGGAGGCTCCCCCACCGACAGTTAGATCCGCGGCTCCAAGCGCGATGCCACCGCCCGTGGCGCAGCCGCCGCTCAGTGAACCAATCTGGGTGCTGCAACCGTTGAGATCCAATCGCGCGCTGGAATCCGTGCCCATGAGCACCGCGGAATTGTTAGGAATTGAGCCGGCCACTCCGGTGGTGAGCGTGCCCGCGTTGAGCGTCGTGGGTCCCGTGTAGATGTTGCTGCCGGAAATGGTGGCGCTGCCGGAACCATTTTTCGTCAGGCCCACATTGCCCGCCAGATTGACGCTAATGGACGCGCTGGCGTTATTGTTCAGGGTGAATCCACTGGTGCTGGTCAAGGTGCCCGCTCCGGCAATGCTGCCTTCCCGCAGCGTCACTGCGCCCACGGTGTCGTCATAGGCCGCCATGTCGAGAGTGCCGTTATGGATCGTCACCGGCCCGCCGGCGAGAGCATTGCCAACACCGTAGGTCAGCGTGCCGGCGTTGATGGTGGTGGCGCCGACGTAGGTGTTGGGAGCACCGAGCACCACATTTCCCGCGCCATCCTTGGTCAGTGCCTTGTCGCCATTGGCAAGGATGAATGTG
>JBAXPF010000528.1:0-2347 GCA_037132955.1 Verrucomicrobiota bacterium
GGGAGGCCCGCGAAGCGCTGGTGCAGGATGCGTTCCTGCTGTACCGACGTCCGATCTATCAACTGCTGAACCTGCCCTCACCGTTGGAGTGACCGATGGACCGCGACAAACATAACGCCTTCGCCGTGCGTCTGGGTCAACGTCACGATCAACCGGTGTGGGAACTGCGACAGGCGGACGGGCAGCCTGTTGCGGAGGCGGAACGCTTTATCCACACACTGGTCTTGCGGGGGCTCTCGCCCCGGACCCGGCGCACCTATGCCTACGATCTGTTGGCGGCCTACCGCTGGATGGACAAAGTTCAGCGCCAGCCCCGACAAGTCGGCGGCGAAGATCTGGTGGCGTTCATTGACTATCTGCAACAACCGCCGCCCGCCTCGCCGTCCACCATTAACCGGCGCCTGCGACTGCTACAACGGTTCGTTCAGTTCCTCACCGGTACGGCGCCCGTCGTCGAGGCTTGGCAACAGCATTCCCACGCGCTGCATTTCCATTCCCGCTCCCGACGCGGATCGGTGCGCATCAAGGAACCATACCGAGTCGTGCAACCACTGAAGGATGCCCAGGTGCTGGCGTTCTACCGCAGCCTCAAAACCTGGCGCGATCGGGCTATGGTGCTACTGATGTGGGCGGAGGGACTGCGGGCGTCCGAAGTGATCAACCTCACCATTAACGACATCGACCCCAACGGGCAGAGCCTGCGCATTCTGGGCAAGGGCCGCAAGCAGCGCGTCATGCCGTTGGCCGAAGCGGTCGCTACCACACTGCGCCTCTATGCCCAGTTGGAACGGCCCTCCACAGACTCCCCGGCGGTCTTTATCGTGCTCAAAGGCCCGCGGCGCGGTTCGCCCCTCAGCGGCGATGGCCTGCGCCGCATCTTCCGCTTTCACCGGAGCAAGAGTGGCATCGCCCAAGCCAATCCCCATCGCTTCCGTCACAGCTTTGGCGCCAACATGACCCGCTGCCGTGTGCCTCTGTTGGTGCTGGCCCGGATGATGGGACATAGTTCACCGCTCACCACCATGCGTTATGTCGAGATCGAGGATGTCGAACTTCGCGCCCTTTATCGTCAGGCCCTCGACGTGCTCAAAACCCAAGGTCTGCTCCATGAACATCCCTTTCCAGCAAACCATTGAGCGCTACCTGCGGCGCTGGCACCCAACGCTGCGGCCCAGCACGATGCTCGGCAAACGCGGCTTACTCAAACGCTTCACCGCTTACCTCCATGCGTACCATCCCGAGGTTCAGTCATTCAGCCAGTTACAACGTCATCCCCATGTCGAGGGTTGGCTTCAGCACATTCTCTACATGAAGCCCTCGTCCCGGAACAACACCATCTGTTCGCTGCGGATATTCTTCGAGGATGTGATTCATTGGCAGTGGCCCGAGGCGCCGCCGGCCGGACTGCTTGACGATCAGGACTTGGGGCCAGAAGAGGTTTACTTGCCCAGACCCCTGCCGCCAGAACTCGACCAGGCCGTGCAACAGGTCCTCATCGAAGCCAACACCTTTTCCGCCATGGGCTTGCTGCTCTTGCGCTATACCGGCATGCGCGTCGGGGAGATGCGTGACCTGAGTCTCCATGCCATGGAGGGCTCCGGACCCGACACCTTCACCTTACGCGTTCCCATCGGCAAGACCCGTTCCGAACGCCTCATTCCCCTCGATGCCCGCACCGTGGCGCTGATCCAACGCATTATCGCTCAACGCGGCTGCCGACGGAAAGGGGGAGTCCCAGACCCGTTCGCCCATTACCTGATGATCAGCTCCTTCGGGCGGCATCTCTCCCTGCAAAAATACAGCTACAGCATCCGACGGCTCACCGCCCACCTCCACACCACCGAGCACCTCTACTGCCACCGACTCCGCCATACCTTCGCCACGGAAATGGCGCGGGCTGGCATGCCGGTGCCGGCGTTGATGAAGCTGCTGGGGCACAGGACCCCAAAGATGACCATGCGCTACGTGGAGGTCGCCCAGATCGACGTGCGCAAGGCCTACGACGAGGCACTCGTCCAGTTGCGGCTCATGCACACCGTCCAACCCCAGGCGCTGCCGCCTCACTCAGCCCTGCCGTCTCAGCCCGGCCCCGATCAACTGCTCAGTCTGATGGCCGCCACCATCGCGCGATTGGAACACCTGCGCCGCGACGCGCACGATCCCGCTGAGGCCAAAAGACTACACCGCCTCGTCAAACGCTTGCGGAAAACGGCTCATGATTTCAAGGACTTCCTCTGAAAGAAATGCAGCCTGCCGGTGGGCAGGAAAAACGGTAGCCGATTGGCCAGTAAATGTTCCAACTTTCACCCATGAAGCGTCCGCTTCGCGCTCGCGACCCCAACGGATC
>JBAXPF010000529.1:0-2337 GCA_037132955.1 Verrucomicrobiota bacterium
AGAGTTGGAAAATTACGCGTGGTACGGCGAAGGTCCGTGGGAAAATTACCCCGACCGTAAAGGCTCAACAACGGTTGGCAATTGGAAAAGCACTGTTACTGATCAGGTTTTCCATTATCCACGTCCGCAGGAAACGGGAAATCACGAAGATATCCGCTATTTGACATTGAAAAATACCAAAGGACAAGGAATTCAGGTCTCGGCAGTGGAAAAAACATTTTCAGCTTCGGCGTTACATTTTGCAGTGAATGATTTGGCTAACGAAGCTCACGATTGCAACCTCATTCCTCGCAAAGAAGTGATTCTGAGTCTGGATTGTGCTGTGCTGGGACTTGGAAACAGCAGTTGTGGTCCGGGCGTATTGAAAAAATATGCCATTGAAAAGAAAGAGCATGTGTTGCATGTAAGAATTAGCCCGGGTCTCGCGAATTCCGATTCGCGATTTTCGAAATAAATATAACGCGAATTGGAATTCGCGAAACCCATTTTAAAACAAATTTATTTTTATGGAAAAAGTTTTACGTGGAATAGTTCCACCATTAGTTACGCCATTAATTGACAACGACACAATTGATGATGCTGGTCTTGAACGTCTTGTCGAACACATGGCGCTTGCCCATCCATGTCTTCGCGCTCCGGTTCAACCCCTCGCTCTCCCCCTGGTACGCCTCGATCGCGTCGTCTCCCCACCATTGCCCGTTCCCGCACACCAGCCGCCCGCTCTCCCCCTCCAGTTCTTCCAGCCGCCTCATCGCGTGGGCGCACAACTCGTCCTCCTGCTCGCGGCTCAGCATGTAGCTCGTCGGAAACGGCATGCGCGGGCTCAACCCGTCATCGGCCACCGACTCCTCCCCCTCCTGCGGCTCCAACATGCGGGATACTTGCTCTGAATTATGATTCATGGTCTTGATGTTTCGTCGGGATTATTGGCGCGAGAATTTGAATGACAGCGCGTGCTTCATCTCGGTTCGGCCCTGCGTCACCGCTGCCTTCATCTTCTTGATGTCAAACTCGGTCGGATTGCTTATATTGAAGGCTTCACGTTTTAGCAAGGCTGCAACCCGCATCCCGGCCAGCTTCTTGAACTCGGCGAGCTGCGGCGGGCTCATCTCCTCCTCCTTGCCGGTGCGGGCGTTCTTGAACTTGGCGTTGACGATGGGCGAGGGGAACCACGCTTGGTCCGGGTGCTTGTCGCGGAAGCGCATCAGCATCTCGTCGTGCCGGTTCACCGTGTCGGTGCCCATGTCGGTCATGTCCGCAATGCGCCCGGCGGCAGTGCCCACCTTCTTCACTTCCTCGCCGTAGGTGTCCACCTTGGAGGATTTCTGGCCGTAGGGCACCATCTGGTACATCAGCTCCTGCATGAACCCGTCGGAGCGGTCGCGGAAGTTGTTGTCAGTCTCGCGGATGGGCTGCTTGATGAGGTTGGGCATCACCATCGCAAAGCGGGCCGCCAAAAATTGCTGCATCTTGCGGTTGTCCTTCAAGTCCGGGTCGGCCAGCAGGTTGGTGCCCAGCGCCACAAGGTCACTGATCCCCTTCATGAAGCTCTTGTCCTGCGCCTGTGCCGCGAAGCCACCCAGCGCCGCCCCGGCAGCTTGGGATGCATCCCCGCCGCCCCGCAGCGTGCGCTTCACGCTCTTCATCAAGTCCAGGGTGGCCGCCAGGGTGGTGGCCATCGGCTCGATGCGTCCGTAGTTGAACCCGCACCGCTCGCTCCCGTCCTTGCGGCGGAAGGAAATCCGGTACGGTCCCAGCCCGCTGCGTTGTTGCGCGTCGCGTTCGGCCCGCCCTTTCGGAGTGAACGGCGCGGATCCGGTCATGAGAACGTCTTTATTCTGGTCGTCGTCGTCGCCCTCGCCCGCGCCCATGCCGGCAATCAGCAGCATGAGCATCGCCCCCTGCAACTGCATCCCGGCCCGCTCGATCAATTCCGGGTTGCGTCCCTGCGCGTTCCACTTCCACTCCCCGGTGTCGGATTTCGAGTTTTGCACGATACCCAGCCCGATGTCGAAGAGTGAGAACGGGTTGAGCGTGTAGCGCACCCCTTTGCGCAGGATGTTGAACGGCGTGCGCTGGAACGGGAAGAAGCAAATCCGCAAGGCACCCAGCGTCGCCTTGGCGAACATATTGTCGTGATCCTGCGTCACAAACTTGTTCAGCGCGGCGGCACCCAGCCCGGCCAGGTCGCCCAGGTCATGCACCTTGACCGTCTCGCCCGTGGACATGTCTTTCTGGCCGGGGAGCGGATTGGAGAAAATCGCCCGCGAGGCTTTCGAGGCGGCGAGCTGGTAGCTGCGGCTCCCCGGCGTGTTCACCTCCATCTTCATGAACCGG
>JBAXPF010000530.1:0-2330 GCA_037132955.1 Verrucomicrobiota bacterium
CTCCACCACTCCACCACTCCACCACTCCACCACTCCACCACTCCACCACTCCACCCATGTTCGGCACCCAACTCATTGACCAATACGCGCGCCACATCCCGGACGAGAAGCAGGCCTCGGTCCTCAACGGATCGTCGGCCGGCACGGAGAAACGCTATCAGGTGCTGCACAAGGATTATGCCGATCCGGACGCGCTGCGCCGCCTGGCCGGCTCGATCAAAGACCACACGTTGCATCACCTCGGGGATTACCTGACAAAAGCCGAGCGGGCGCTCGCCGCACGTGGCGTGCAAGTCCACTTCGCCGAGACCGATGCGGACGCCCGCCAAACCATCCTTGCCATCCTGCGCCAGCACGAGGTGACCCGTTTGACCAAATCCAAGTCGATGGCGGCGGAGGAAATCCACCTCAACCCATTCCTGATAGAAAACGGCGTCGAGTGCTTGGAGTCCGACCTCGGTGAATTCATCATCCAGCTCGACAACGACATCCCGTCGCACATCGTCAAGCCCATCATTCACAAGAACCGCCGCGAGATCGCCAACACCTTCCTACGTGAGGGCGTGGCCGCGGATTACAACGACGACCCGCAAACCATCACCCGCCGCGCCCGCGTCTTCCTGCGGAAAAAATACATGGAGGCCCAGGCCTGCATCACCGGCGCCAACTTCCTGTGCGCCGACAGCGGCCGCCTGGTGGTCGTCACCAATGAGGGCAACTCCCGCTTCGGCATGGCCCCGGTGCCGCTGCACATCGCGCTCGTCGGCATTGAAAAACTCATTCCCTGTGAGCAAGACCTCGCGGTTTTTCTGAACCTGTTAGGAAGATCCGCCACCGGCCAGCAACTCACCGTCTACACCGAGTTCATCAACGGCCCGCGCTCGGCCCACCAGCCTGACGGTCCCGAGCACATGCATGTGGTGTTTCTCGACAACGGTCGCAGCAACGTGCTCGCCTCCAACTGCCGTGAGATTTTGCGCTGCATCCGTTGCGGCGCCTGCCAGAACGTCTGCCCGATCTACCGGCAGGCTTCGGGTCACGCCTATCGGTCGCCCTATGGTGGTCCGATCGGCGCGGTGCTCTCGCCATTGTTGTTTGGCGACCGCTTCCCCGAGTTTGCCGACCTGCCGAAAGCCTCAACCTTGTGCGGTGCCTGCAACGAAGTGTGCCCGGTCAACATCCCCATTCCCGACCTGCTGCTGCGCCTGCGCGACAAGGCCAAACGCGCGTCGATTCATTCGCCCGCCGCCATTCCAATGGCACCCTTTGCCACCCTTGCCACCATGCCCGCGCTGTGGCGCGGCGCCATGACCCTGTCCAAGGCGATGAACCACCTTCCGATCCAAGTCACCCCTATCAAACCCGTCCAGAACTGGTTCGGCCAGCGCACCCTGCCCCCCTCCAAGGGCGGCGACTTCCGCAAGTGGATGAAGGCAAGGAAAATGACAGAAGACAGAAGACCGCTTCGCTCCCAGACAGAAGAGTAGATGCACTCGATCTCTCTTTTCTTCTGTCTTCTGTCTCAACGTCTTCTGTCTTCTGTCTCAACGTCTTCTGTCTTACCCATAACTTATAACCTCCCCCTCCCCTCCCCATGTCCCGCGCCGCTATCTATAACAAGATCGAGTCCGCCACCTCCGCGTTGAAAACCAAGGCCGCGCGCCCGGACTATGATGCCGCCATCACCCACTCCGCTTCCAAGCTCACGGGGGCTGATCTGTTGGAGGTCTTTTCACGCAACCTGCAGGCGGTCAATGGCCGCATCATGCGCAGCGTGGCCGAGTTGGCGGCTTTTCTAACTTCTAACAGCCAGTGTCACGGCTATTGCGATCCAGCGCTCTATGAGCCCATCGGTGCGCCGCTGGCCGCCGCCGGCCTGACGCTGGAAACCACCTATGACCGCACCCGCTACGATGATTATCAGTTTGGCATCACGCGGGCCAGCGGTGCCATCGCCGAGTCCGGCACGCTCATTCTGGATGACGTGCGCACCTCGCACCGGCTTGCCGCGCTTTCACCGTGGGTGCACGTGGCCGTGTTAGAACGGACGGAGATCCACCGCACGATTGCCGACGCGCTCACCGCCATGGGCGATTCGCCCAATATCATCTGGGTCACCGGGCCATCCAAGACCGCGGATGTGGAAGGCATTCTCATTGAGGGCGTCCACGGCCCCGGTGAACAGATCGCGCTGGTGCTGTGACGGCATGGGCATCAGGGAACGCCACTTGCCAAGTGGCGTCTGCATTGGCACCGGGACTTGGCAAGTCCCGCCCGATGTCACCTCTGCAAGAGGGGCACGGGCGGCCCGCCCGTGATCTCTCTTTCAT
>JBAXPF010000531.1:0-2330 GCA_037132955.1 Verrucomicrobiota bacterium
AGCATGGATTACTTCTATGTCCCGCACGTCAACGGTGCGCCCGACTGGGAGAAGATCCCGGCGCTTCCCATCAACAATCTGTTCCGACCCGTTGTGGAAGGCAAGCAGGCTCCCGGCGGACAAAATGGCGACATCAAGGCTGCCTACAAAGTCGCGTGGGGTGAAAAGAACTTCTATCTGCGCGTCGAGGCGGAGGACGATGTTTTCAATCCCAATTATCCCGAGTTCTGGAACTCGCCCGAAGCCCGGCGCAAGTCGCTCTACATGCTCGACGGATGCCTGGAGGTTTACTTCGACTGCGGCGCGAACGGGCGACTGCGCAAGGGCGGCTACGATCTCGACGATTACCGGTATGATTTCTGCACCGGCAATCCAGATGGCAAGAGCGGCCCCGGGCTGGTCTACCGGGTCCAGGAAGCCTTCATCGAATATGCGGGCGGAGTCGGCGTGATGCCGAGCAAGGAGGAGGCGGCGAAGCAGATCCCATGCGAATTCACGCGGATCTCCCCGACCCGCTATGCCTACACGATCACCTTCGAGCAAAAACACATCGCGCCTTTGCATCTGCAAAAAGGAACGGTGGCCGGGTTCGCGCTCTTCCTTCACGACAAGATGGACGACGGCACTCCCGGGAGCAAAGGGCTTTCACTGGCGACAGAACCCGGCTCTGCTTGCGACTACAAGCCGCAGGTTTGGCCGCTCATGATCCTGTCGGAATGATCTAACGGTAAACAACTTTTACTAACAGATACTTTATCCATGAAAAAACTACTCACCGCGCTGATGATCGGCGCATCGGCGACGGGTGCCCGGGCCGATGTGAAACCGGCTTTCGCCTTCACCGACAACATGGTTCTGCAGCGAGGAATCGCCGTGCCCGTCTGGGGGACGGCCTCACCCGGCGAACGGGTGACGGTGGCCTTCGCGGGGCAGCAGAAAGCAACGATTGCCAATGAGGCGGGTCAGTGGGCCCTCAAGCTCGACCCGTTAGTGGCTTCGTCCGATCCCGCGGAATTGACCGTCTCGGGCAAGGATCGCGTGGTGCTCAAGAACGTCGTGGTCGGCGAAGTCTGGATTTGCTCGGGCCAGTCCAATATGGAATTGAAGGTGGAAGTTTGCGATCATGCTCAGAAAGAGATCGCGGAGGCCGGCCACCCGTTGATCCGGCTGTTCGCTACCCCGCAGATTCCTGCCAACGAACCACTCCGATCGATTCACGGTGCACGGTGGGTCGAGTGTTCCCCCGCGACGATTGCGAAATTCTCCGCGCTCGGCTATTACTTTGGCCGGGAATTGCAGCGAAAGCTCGGCGTTCCCATCGGCCTGATCAATTCCTCATGGGGGGGCACCCGCGCGGAATGGTGGATGAGCGACGAAGCCTTGAACAAAATCCCCGCGATGGCATCGGCCCAAGCGGAACGCGAGGCGAAGATCGCTCATTCCAAGAGCCACTCGCAGGAACCACTTTATGCCCTTGCGCCCGAAGTCACCGCGGACGTGAAAAACGGCGGACTCCCGCTCGGTTGGGCCGACCTGCCTGACCCGCAAGGCGACTGGCGGGAGATGATCCTTCCCGCGCAATGGCAAAAGCGCGGTCCCGACTTCAGCGGCGTTCTCTGGTTCCGCAAAACGCTCGATATTCCCGCTCAATGGGCTGGACGCGAATTGATGCTCTCCGTGGGCGCGGTCGATAAGAGCGAGACCACCTATTTCAACAACGTTAAGGTGGGCAGCTTCGGGATGGACACCAACCCGCATGCCTGGTTAATGAACCGGGAATACGCCGTCCCCGCGGAACTCTCCAAACATGGGCGCGCCGTCGTCACCGTGCGCGTTTATAGCGAAGTGTATGACGGCGGCATGACCGGCCCCGCTGACAAGATGAAACTCACCTGTCCGTCGCTGCCGGAGTCTCCGGCCATCTCCCTGGCAGGGACGTGGAAGTATGCCGTCGAGTGCAACTACGGCCTGCGTGCCTGCCTGGCCTCAACGCTCTTCAACGGCATGATGTCCGTTATGGCTGGGCCGACAACCCCGAATGCAACCTCTGCAACCAAGCCGGACTCCCCGCCTCGCCATTCCGCACCGACGATTTTCCGTTCAGTCGCCAACAATCCAAGTAACCTCCTTATCCGCTCATGATCCTTCCGGGAAAAATCCGCCTCTCCAATATGACCGAAAACATTACTCTAACTCTGGCATTGATGGGATCATTCCAAGCCAGACCAAGGGACTGACCCTTAATCGTCCAAAGTCCAAAGCGCCTCCTTGCCGCCCCCCGAAAATCTCGCAAACCGTTGACAAAGGATCGTTAGGCCGACCGTAGAGTG
>JBAXPF010000532.1:0-2329 GCA_037132955.1 Verrucomicrobiota bacterium
GCCTACACCGGCTATACCGACATCAACGCCCGGGGGACGAGCACCATTGCCAACGGGCCGAACACCAACGTGCGCCTCAACGGCGATGGCACCAGTGGTAACGTCACCCTCGGTGCGGCCACCACCACCATCAACACCCTGCTGCAAAACAATGCCAGTTTCCCCGCCACGGTGGCGACCGCGGGATCGGTGTTGGCCACCAATGGCATCATGGTCGGCAGCGGCAAACAGACGCTGACCATCGGCGTGGCCGCCGGCAATGGCAGCCTTCGCAGCGCCACCGCCGGCACTCAACTGGTGCTTAACAACCTCGGCGTGCCGTCGCAGGCACAAGTTGAAACGGCCGCGGTCGTGGCCTTGGGCGGGGCCACCGCTGACGGGACTTGCAATGTGGTTTTCACTTCCGCCGCTATCAGCGGGTCGCCCGTCACGGTTGCCGTGGCACTCACGGCCACCACGGACTTCGCCCAGGATTTGGTGGCCGCGGCCATCCGCGCGGCACTAGCAGCCAATCCCGCGATTGCCGCAAAGTTCAGCATCGATGGCACTGCGGAGGCCATCGTGGCCACCCGCCTGACCAATGGTTACGGTTTTTACGATGCGGACGACGCCACCTTGAACATTGCCATTCCCGGCGGGTTGGGCCTTACCGCCGCGCCGACCAGCAGCAATACCCTCGGCGGGGTCTCCGGCGCGCTCACCATCAACGCGCCCATTGTCTCTAACGGCAGTTCCGGCTTGGCCACGGCCGGCACCGTCCTGCTCAACGGCGTCAACACCTTCACCGGTCCGACCGGGGTCGGCGGCATTCTCGCCATCGGCGGCGCCGGCCAACTCAGTGGCGGCAACTACGCGGGGGCGATTTCTATCAGTTCAGGCGCGGTGTTTGCCATGGGCAGCAGCGCCAACCAGACTCTCGGTGGCGTGCTCAGCGGCGGCGGCGGTTTCATCCAGTCTGGCACCGGCACCACCCTGCTTGTTGGAGCCAACACCTACACCGGCACCACCACGATCAACGCCGGCACTCTAACCGCAGGAAACGCGAGTGCCTTCGGTGAGGCCACCACGGCCTCGCTGGTTTTTGGCAACGGCAGCACCGGCAAGGTCCGGCTGAATGGCAACAACCTCACCGTCATCGGACTCAACACCAATGCCGCGGTCGGTTCGCCCATCATCGAAAGCGGTTCCGGCACGGCCGGCACCGATACCCTGACCTTGGACGCCTGGCGCACGGTCTCCGGCGCACTCAACCCCAGCAGTTACGGCGGCGTGCTCAGGGATGGTTCCACCCGCCAACTGGCGCTCATCAAGAACGGCCCGTCGATGCTCACCCTTGCGGGCAATAACAGTTACAGCGGCGGCACCACGGTCACCGGCGGCACGTTCACGCTTGCCAACCGCAACGGCCTTGGCACCGGCCCCTTGGCTTTGGCCAACGGCACCGTTTTCCAACAATCCGGGTTTGACGGCGACACGGTAGCGGGGGCCATTCCCAATGCGCTCGTTCTAACCGGAGATCAAATCACCTTCAACATACCGTCCACCCAAAAGGATATTTGGCTCAATCAATCGGTCGCAGGCACGGGCACCATGCGGTTGGTCAGCGATATTGTGGGCCGCACCCTCACCCTCAGCGGAGCCAAGACATTCAGCGGCGGCATCATTCAATCCGGAACCGGAGCCTATCCCAGCGTGGCCATCGACAACGTGGCGTCCCTGGGCAGCGGGATGTTCCGGGCGCAAATCAACAGCTCATCCACGACCCTTGGCGTGTTCAGGTCATTGGCCGATCTGTCCGGCGGCACCGGCGTCACCAACGCCTTCGACATTTCCGCCGGCGCGCGCCTGGTGGTGGAGACCGGCGCGACCGAGTCGATCCAACTTTCCGGCGCAATCACGGGCGGCGGCAACCTCGTCAAGACCGGGACGGCCAGCTTGATTCTATCAGGTGCCAACACCTATGCGGGGACCACCACGATCAGCGCGGGCACGCTCATCGTCACCCACGCCGCCGGTCTGTCCGGCACAACCGGCGTAAGCATCACAGAGGGTGGCAGCTTGAATTATGAGGCGAACACCGATGCGCAGTTGGTCATCAACGGACCGCTTGACCTCGCGGGTTTCACCGGCAGCATGCTTGGCGGGTCCATCGGGTCCAGCCCCACCAGTGCCAGCATCGTGGCCACCGGGGTGGCGACCGTGGCGCCAACCGGCACGGTGGGCGTCAATGTGTTCGTGAAGCCCGGCGTGACGCCCGCGACCGGCATCTACACACTGCTCACCGGTGCGGGAGCCAGCACCCTGGATGGTGCCACCTATACCCTGGGCA
>JBAXPF010000533.1:0-2321 GCA_037132955.1 Verrucomicrobiota bacterium
AAGACAGAAGACAGAAGACCGCTGCGCTTCCAGACAGAAGACTGGACGCAGCGGCATCTCTTTCTCTTTTCTTCTGTCTTGTGTCTTGCAGCGTAGCGATCTTCTGTCTGTTCATTGTCTTTCTTCCAGCGTCCGTGCAAGGGCGATGGCGCGGAGCATGCCTTTGGCTTTGTTCACGGTTTCGTTGTATTCGTAGGTGGGATCGGAATCAGCGACCACGCCGGCCCCGGCTTGGACGTAGGCTTTGCCTCCTTTGAGCAGGCAGGTGCGCAAGGTGATGCAGGAATCGTGCGAGCCATCGAAGCCGAAATACCCGACGGCTCCGGCGTACGCACAGCGTTTGCTTTTTTCCAGCGAGTTGATGATTTGCATGGCGCGGATTTTGGGAGCGCCACTAACGGTGCCGGCGGGGAATGTGGCACGCAGGACATCATAGGCACTATGCGCCGGATCCAACTCACCGGTGACGTTGGATACAATATGCATGACATGACTGTAGCGCTCCACGATCATGAAATCATCCACCTTCACCGCACCGTGCTTGGCGATGCGTCCCACGTCATTGCGCGCCAGATCCACCAACATCAAATGCTCGGCGCGTTCCTTGGGATCAGCTAACAATTCGGCGGCGAGCGCGTCGTCCTCCTCCGGCGTCCGGCCTCGCCAGCGGGTGCCGGCAATCGGGCGGATGTCAATGCGCCCGTGAATGGATCTCACATGCACTTCGGGCGAACTGCCGACAAGCGCAAAATCACCCAGCTCTAACAGAAACATGTAGGGCGAAGGATTGACAAAGCGCAACGCCCGATAGAGATCCACCGGAGCTTGCTCAAACTTTGTCTCAAAGCGCTGGCTCGGCACGAATTGGAAAATGTCACCCGCCACGATGAATTCCTTGCCCGCACGCACCATCGCTTCAAATTCCTCCTGGCTAGTGTTGCTTTGCGCAGCGACCGGCTCCACTTGCACCAACCCGTTGAGAGCCGGCACATGCAGCGGACGGTTGAGGATTTCCACCAGCGTGGCGATTCGGACGCGGGCGGCGGCATGGGCTGCCTCAGGGTTGTCAAACTCATCGATGAAGGCATTGGCCACCACCTGCACGCGGCGCAACCGGTGATCAAATACCAACATTGTGTCTGCCAACACAAACATCGCATCCGGAATTCCGAGTGGATCAGGCGGCGGCGGTCCCAGAGTCGGCTCAAACTGGCGCACCGCATCATACGAAAGATAGCCGACCATGCCGCCGGAAAACTGGGGCAGCGCACCGTGAGTGACCGGCCGATAATGAGCCATTTCGCGTTCGAGCGCACCCAACACATCATCCTCGGTGGAGAAAGTCCGGGCCTCCGCGCCATCCTCACGAATCGTGATTTGCTTGTCCCTGGCCTCAAACACCAAGCGCGGACCACTGCCGACTATCGACCAGCGTCCGGCTTTTTCCGTACTCTCGGCACTCTCCAACAAAAACGAATGGCGATTGTCCCGCAGTTTCAGATAGGCGGAGAGCGGCGTCTCGAAGTCGGCCGCAAGCTGGGTATAGACAGGCACGACATTTCCCCGCTTCGCCAGTTCGACGAACGCTTCCAAGGATGGCTCAACCGGAATTAAATTCACAACACGGGAAAGCATGCCCGGGATTCGCCGGAGGGCAAGCCCGGAGTGGCAACTTGCTTACCTGCCCAAGGTCACCACCACCTTGTTCTTGCGGATGGAAACATCCTTGAGCAACAGCTTGGCCAGGTGGGTCTTGGTGTCGCTCTTGGTCAACTTGTAAACCGGGATGTCGCCGGCGAATTCGCCGGCGATGAGATTGAGCCCCTCGCGCAGCGTCTCGCGATAGTTGTCCGGGATTTTTCCCACGTCGAAGGTTTTTAGCTCAGGATCCTTCAGGTAAAATTGGCAGGTTTCCGGATCATAGCCCACCCCGGTCGCAAGCGATGCTCTGCCAGTGTAGGATTTTTCCAAGCCCGTAATGCCCACCCGGACTTTCACCTCCAGGCTCACCAACACCTTCTCCTGATCCGGCAACAAGACCGCCTTCGGATTGGCATAGGTCACTTTCACAATTTTCAGATAGGTCTTGTCCTTGGGGAATTTTCCCGCCAGCGCCGCGTCGATCATCCCCTGCGTGATGGTGACCTTCAGCGTCCCGTCGTCACCCAACTTCGTCACCACGAGCCCCACCGCCGCCAGCAGCAATACCCCCCCTATGACCAGCGGTTTCTTCAGCATCCCGCACGCTTGTAACCCCACGCCCTGACCCGCACAAGCGCATTCCCCTCTGTTGTCATCGCGACAATCGCGTGGTCCGATCG
>JBAXPF010000534.1:0-2319 GCA_037132955.1 Verrucomicrobiota bacterium
TCCTCGTCGCGGACAGGACCAGAGGCGCTCATCTCCGCATGAAATAGAGCCTCGAAAGATGGTCGGAGATTTCCTGTGGAATGTCCTGGAAGAAACTCGTCACGCCCTGGACGGTTTGATCACCATAGACGGCAGCATAGGCAATCTGCTCGTCACATCCTACGCTCACCATCATCCTGCGACGCGGATTGGAGATCCATTCCAGTGTCAGCGAGCCGTGAGGCGTGGTGCTTGCCGTCGGTGCGGGAAATCTGAGCAGAAGCCGTGAAAGGAAAGCCTGCGCGCGCAGATACGAAGCATCCTCCACCGGCATTGCTCCGTAGCCATCCCAGCCTTCCTCACGACAATCGAGAAACGTGTCGGTCAATTCTTCCAGTGCGGGAGTCTGGACCTTCGAAGTCCCGTCAAGCCCGTTACTAATGCGCAGCCCCACGCTCTGCGCTTCGTAACTGGTGGCGTGACTCGGAAAATAATCGTCAATGCCCGTGGCTGGAACGTATCTGAGAGTGCTGGTCATTCGAACAGTGCGGCTGTTTTTTCAGTGATGCTATTGAAAAAGTAGCGGTTTTTCGTCACCCGTAAAGCGTCAAATCTCGCTAGGATTGTCTTGGAATCCGGTGGAAAACTTCGTGTTTCGTAAACATCCAAGTCCAGCACGACGGGAACAAAGCCTGGAGAATCCCCGCCGGATTGGATGGTCTGAGTGATGGTTGCGGAGATGCCAGTCAACGGATCGTGGACTTGAACCTGCGTCAAGAACCCGTTGAGCACTACCGGACAATCCACCGGGCAGGCCGGAGGCGCGGTCAAGAATGGACTGAAATCACCCACTTCCGTCTCCGGCAAGAGCATGCGGTTGACGTACCGGACAGCGGGCCGTGTCACTTCTTCGGGGCGAGCGGCTGCCAAATAAAGCAGATAAAGCCGGGAGGCCTCGGCAAACACCTCATCCCAGTTGGCGTAAGGAGCCAAGCGACTGAAGGTGAAACCATCCTTGCGGAACTGGGCTACCTGTTTGCCGTCCGCAGAGGTGAACCGCCAGCCAATCAGGCCATGGTTCACCTGCGTGTTCTCAGGCTCCTTGCCTGGTTCCTGCCTCATTGTGAACTCGAACAACTGGATCGGCTTGACGATCGGATAGCCGATGTCGGCCTCCAGGCCGCGGAACGCATTGACATCGAAGGTCGAATCAACGCGGCACCTCAAATCGATCACCGCCTCAGTGATCGGCGCGCGGTTCAAATGTCGTGGGGTGGCCATACAGTAGTGTAAATCAGGAGTCGGCTCTGAGGAATGCGGGACTTGTTGAGGTCGCAGGGCGCTCCCGGCGGGCAGAGTGCGCGCGGATGGCCTCTCTTTCAATCACTGTAATGGAAAAATCATAAAGGTGTTATTGGTCGGAGTGCCAAGGCACCAGGCGCTTCCGATCACCCCAGCCGCTGGTTCTTCACCAATTCCCGCAGCACGCGGGCGGCGCTGGCTTCTTCGGGTCGTAGGGCTTCGAGGTGGCGGGCGAGGTAATCTGCGATCTCGACGACCCGTTCGCGGCGGGTCATGTCGGCGTAATAATCCGGGACGTTGAGCGTGAGATGGGCGAGGACCTCGCTGCCGTCGGTGTCCTTGGCGATTTCCATGATGGCATACAGCACCGCGCGGAGCACGGTGCCAAACAGCTCTGCACCCTCGCTCATCTCGCTTTTGGCGAACTCGACGGCGCTCTTGAGGCGGGCTTCGTTGGCTTTTTGATTGCCCATCAGGGCGCGGAAATCCCGGACCTTGAAGGCTTTGGCGAAGTTCTGATAGTTGTCCAGCGTCTTGAAGCCCTTGGCTTCGAGGTCGATCAGCTTGAGATAAAAGCGCTCGACGCCGTCGAATTCCTTCCAATGCCGCTCGTCGATGCCGTGTGGGACGAGGCACTGGTTGGCGGTGCCCACGGCGAACTCGATCAAGCCGTCCACAAAAGTGGTTTCGCCTTTGACCCGGGGGCGGATCGCTTCTGCCGTCATGTCGCGGCCGTCGATGATGGCGTAGCGCGTGAGCACGCGCAAGGCGGCGGCGTAGCCGGCCATCTGAATGTCGGCGTCCTCAAACACGTTCTCGTCGCGGTAAAGCCCTTTAGCTTCCTGGTTGAGCCCGGTCAGATCGTGAATCTGCTTTTCGACCTCTTCCTGAATTTCCCATGCGAGGTCGTCGCGGGTGGTCTTGTGGGTGCCTGAGCGTTTGCGGAGGACGAGAAGGACGGTGCCCTTGACGTTGGCTCCCTCGCGCAATGCACTCTCCGTTTCGGTGACCACATACCAAGCGGCGGTGACATGCAGG
>JBAXPF010000535.1:0-2299 GCA_037132955.1 Verrucomicrobiota bacterium
GTTTCGTGTTGATGCACTGCAACTCCGCATATCCCGCCGCCCACAAGGACCTCCATCTCCGGGCCATCCCGAAACTCGCGGAACGGTACCAGTGCCCTGTCGGATACAGCGGCCACGAAGCGGATCTCGAGCCGACTATACTCGCTGTCTCACTTGGTGCGCAGATCATTGAACGCCACATCACCCTCGACCACAACATGTGGGGAACCGACCAGTCTGCCAGTCTCGAAGTGCACGGCATGAGCATCCTCAAGCGCCGCATGGATGATGTGGAGGCCATGCTTGGCTCCGACCAGAAAATCATCACTGAAAGCGAAATCCCCATCCGCAAGAAACTCCGGGGCGTCTGAAGTTCCGGTTCAATTCACATGAATTGGAATTTCATTCTGGAAACTGAACCTACTTCATCATGGATAAAAAAAATTCTTTCTCATTGGAAGGCCGCGTCGCCTTCATTACCGGTGGTGCTGGATTGCTCGGCATCGAACATGCGCATGCCGTCAAGGATGCGGGTGGCATTCCGGTCATCTCCGACATTGATCCCGCGGCCGTCGAGTCCGCAGTCCGCAAGGTCGGAGGACATGCCTACGGATTGGTGGCGGACGTCACTGAAAAGTCTGCGTTGCAGGGGGCGCTGGACGAAATCATCGGGCGATACGGCCGCGTGGACATTCTCGTCAACAACGCAGCGCGGAATCCCAAAGTGGAGAAGACCGCCAACTCTCCTGCGCTTACCCGCTTTGAGAATCTCGAATTGAAGGATTGGAATCTGGACATCGCGGTTGGTCTGACAGGCACGATGTTGTGCTGTCAGGTCTTCGGCACCCACATGGCGAAAAATGGCGGTGGAGTCATCGTGAACATCGGTTCTGAGTATTCCCTTATCGCGCCGGATCAAACAGTCTATCGTGTCGAGGGATTGCCCGAGGATCAGCAGCCTTCGAAACCGCTCACCTACACGGTCGTAAAGCACGCCATGGTCGGCCTCACAAAGCACCTTGCGGTGTATTGGGCGACCAGCGGCATCCGCGTCAACTGCCTCTGCCCGGGCGGAGTCGAACAGAACCAGGACCCCGAATTCATAAAGCGCATCACCCGGCTCATCCCCATGGGACGCATGGCTAAACAGGAAGACATGCGAGGAGCGCTCGTCTTCCTCTGCTCCGACGCGTCTTCGTTCATGACCGGTGAAATCCTTGCTGTGAATGGGGGAAGGACCGTGTGGTAGCAACAACAGTCTGAATGAATTCCCTTGTAACTGGCCAAGCGACTCCAATCCCTCTTCCCGTTAGCCAGCCCTTCGCGCTCCCCGTCCGATTTGCCGAAAATTAAACATTTTTCTATTGGAACATGAATCATCAACCGGATTGTTTGCTTTGTCACGCCACGAACCTTGTTACGGTAGGCGAGAATCCCGATTTTTCGGGGAAGGACGTCGTCAGGTGCCGCAACTGCGGCTTCATGTTCACACATCCGATCCCTACAAATGAGGAACTGGCTGCGGTGTATCAAGCCGATTACCGGAACATAAGGAAGGAATCGCCGGATGACGGATATCGACGGTTTATGGCTGAGCGTGCGGAAGCCCAATCTCGGTTCATCCATGAGGGTATCGGGGAGAGGGATGACTGGAGGAACCGATTGGTAATGGACATCGGGTGTGGTGCGGGATTGTTGTTGCGGAAGTATGAGTCGTGTGGTGCGCAGGTGGTCGGCTTTGAGCCCGACCTGGTGATGGGTGGCGAGGCCAGGGCCAATCTTTCTGGTGGAGCCAAGGTGCATGTTTCCCTGTTTCAGCCGGAACTGCTCGAAGGCGCACGAGCGGACTTGATCTGCATGTCCCATGTCTTGGAGCACATCGGTGATCCGGTTGAATTCCTGAGGGGATTGAAGAGCGTATTGCACCCCAAGGGCGCGATTTTCATTGAGGTGCCAGCCGAGACGAGGGGAGGAGTCTGGGAGCAGTGTGCCCGAAGCGCCTGTGGCTTGATGCATTTGGTTTACTTCACTCCGGAAAGCATGGAGAATGCCGCCCGCCTTGCAGGTATGAAGGTACTTTCGATCCAGTGTTTTGGTCCGAACCGTTGGTTTAATACGGTGGTGCACGCCCGCTGCGGGCTCCTCTGGCGCAGAGTGCTTTATTATCCGCTCAGGGCGTTGGAAAAATTGTCGCTGGCAAACTGCCTTGTGTCGAAGGTCTTCGGTAACGCGAATTCAATCGCGATGCTTCATTACCCCAATCCTCGGGGCACCGACCTGCGCTGCTTGCTATCTCCAGCCGATCCATGACACTGGAGCG
>JBAXPF010000536.1:0-2287 GCA_037132955.1 Verrucomicrobiota bacterium
CCGCCCGCATGAAGATGCCGCCCTCGACCTCGATCAGCGACCGGCTTTCCAAATGCGCGAAGTCGGCACGCCATTTCCTCGTCGGGTGGAACCGGAACTCGCGTTCCAGGGGCGGTCCCTGCGCGACCCGCCAGAGGAACAGAAACTGTGATTCGAGCTTGGAGCCGGCCATTTGACCGGGGCGGCGAGTCAACCCGGAAGTGGGAAATTTCCCATCCGCCTATGTGGGAAGTCGATGGGAAGTTTGACCCCGATTTCCCACATTTTTGAGGCATGATTTTCCGCCTCGAATCGCCGCAATCCATTGATACGACTTGGTTTTCGGCGTGTCAGCGGGTGCCGTCCGACCCTCCGTTATGTGGGAAGTCGTGTTGGCACATTCCACGGGAAATGGACACGGGTGGCGAGGACCCGACGTAAGTCATTGGTTTCCAATAGATTCCTTGATTGTCTAACGATAGACTAACTGATACTATTTTGCAGTTAGATGATAGACCGCCTAACATTGCTAACACATTCGGCGTGATGTCGATGGCGAGATGTCCGGCGTGGTGCCAATGCTGCCCCGGCTTTCAGCGCGGTCTTGCGCTCGTTGAACTTCTGGATACGGAACTGGCGCGGGGTGATAAACTTGCGAAGTCGCGGCTTGGGGTCGTCGCCATAGCTGTTCCAGTTGCCCATCTTTGATAGGTAGATGACTAACATTTCTGAATTGCTTCTTCGTGAAATCCGGTGGGTATGTTAGTGGAGAATTTCAAGTTATATGATCGGGCGTGTGTTCCGGAGGACGGGGAGCCATCATGGTTTCTTCGCGAGAATGGGCCCCCCGGCAGCTCGTCGGAGCGAAGAAACCATGATGGCGGTGGTTGTGTGGACGGGCTGTTTTCACAATCAAGAGTGGGTTCAGACCGCCAGGTCCAGTTTGCCGAGGAAGAACAGCACCCGCACACGCAGCGTGCGGAAGGTGCGCAGTCCGCGGGCGTTGGCGATCACCCGCGCCACGAGCGAGTTCATGCCCTCCGAGGCCGCGTTGGTGATTCGGTGTTTCAGATAGTTGAGCAAACCCCAGAGACGGTTTGCAAGCATGTCGGCGACCTTCTTGAGCGGTTCGAGTTTCGAGCGCTTTACTCCACGATGCCACTCCTTGAAGAACTTTTCCGCTGGCGCCTGATAGATGTAATCCCAAAAGCCTGCAAAGGCCTCCTTGAACCGCCACGCCTTGCTGGTCTTCAGATTGGCGCTGTAGAGTTCCTGGAACGAAGGTTCGCACCGCAAGTCTGGGAAGTTCCTGAGCCAAAGGTATTTGCTCTTCTTGAGGGTATCGTCGCCGGCGCTCATCAATTCCCGGTGCTCTTCTTTACGCACATCATCCACCGCCTTGTTGAGGTGGGCGCTCACATGGAACTTGTCATGCACAATATCCGCATTGGGCAACAGTTCGGTTGCGGCATTCTCAAAGGCCGCCCACATGTCCATCGCCACGGCCTCAACTCCCTCGCGTTGCTCCTCGGACAGCGTTTCGAACAGCTTTTTAGCGTTTTGCGTCGTGCGACCCTCTACCAGATCCCAAACACGATTGTTGTCCAGATCGTTGAGGATGCTCGCGTAAACATGCCCCCTTCTAAAGCTCTTCTCATCCACGCCCACCTTGGTGATGGGTTCATCCTTGCGCCGCAGCAAACCCCGCTCCACGGCTCGCTCCATGATCCGGTTGACCGTCTGCCAGTCCAGACGCATCGTCGCCGCCACCTTGTCCACGTTGCCACAAGCCCGCAGCCACATGATGACCGCCTGTTCCATCAGTTTGGTAAAACGCTGGTAGCGGTCCGCCCACGGCACAGCAACCTCCTCGATCTTGCCATCCCGGTATTTCACGCTCGGAACATCCGCCTCAATAATCGTTTCAAACTGGCAGGTGTCCAAATGCCGCCACCGGCGCTCGTTCCACTTGTGCACCGTCGCTGGCTCCTTGGTTTCCGGATGAAACCACTTGGTAGTCCGGTCAATCTCCACTCGGACCACTACCCGGTTGGCGGTCATATCCAGGTCAACGTTGCTAACACTCCAAGGGGACTCCAATCCGAGAATGTGGCGGTAAAATTCGGTGCTCGTCATCGGCGCCAGTTTGACAACTCCCCAGATTTCCACAAGAATTCCCACCGAAAATCACCAAGAACCTCTGAATTCTTCTTGAGAATGTCAGCGCCAAGCATCTCGACTATCAGTCCGGTTGGGTCGTCTCCAACGATCTCCATGACTGTATGTTGTTGTTGTTTCCATTCCTCTA
>JBAXPF010000537.1:0-2278 GCA_037132955.1 Verrucomicrobiota bacterium
ATGGCTGCCTCTACGGCTTCGGCCTGGCCAAGGACCGCGCCGCCAACGCCCTCACTGGCGTGATGATTCCGGAAGCCTTGGATTATCCGCAATAAAGACAGAAGACCATGAGACGGAAGACAGAAGAAAAGAACATCCCTCGCAATAGCCCCCCGCGAAGCTCCATTCTCTTTTCCAGTCTTCTGTCTTCTGTCTTGGAGCGCAGCGTTCTCCTGTCTCTTCCTGCTAACCGATAACATCCAGCCGCCACCCATGTCCGATCCCATCGACCGCCCCACCATGGATGCCGATATCGTCTGCGTCGGTTTTGGTCCGGCCTCCGGCGGTTTTCTAACAACACTCGCCGCGGCGGTGACCCATCCCGATGGCAGCACCGCACTCGAAAGCCCCTCGATGCCGGGCATGCCGCTGCAAGTCATGTGCTACGAGCGCGCCGATGACGTCGGCTTCGGCGTCTCGGGCATAGTCACCAATGCCAAGAGCCTGCGCGAGTCATTCCCCGACCTCGACCCCGCACAAATCCCGATGGCGGCCCCGGTCACGGCGGAAAAAATCCTCTATCTGCTCGATCCGGTGGGTGCCAGCCGCCGCCCATTCAGCATGCGCGCCGCTGATAAGGCGATCCGCGCCCTCGGTGGCCTTCTCGGCGTCCAACATGATGCGATGGAGTTGCCCTGGACCCCGGCGTTCCTCAACAAACACGGCGGCCTCATCCTCTCCATGGGCCAGTTCACCCAATGGGTCGGCAACCAGGTCATGGCCACCGGGGTTGTTCAAATCTGGCCTGGCAGCCCGGTCGCTGAAGCTCTCGTTGAAAACCACGCCGTCACCGGGGTTAGATTGTTAGATCAAGGTGTGGGCAAGGACGGCTCGCCCGCCGACGGCCATATGCCCGGCATGGATGTGCGCGCCGCGCTCACCGTGGTCGCCGACGGTCCGGTGGGTGCTATTGGCCAGCAACTTGACGCGCAATTTGGTGTGCCCGATTGCCACCACCTTCACGATTGGGCGCTGGGTATGAAATTCGTCGTCGATCTGCCGGAGCATTGCGAACTGCAACCCGGCACCGTCCTGCATACCATCGGCTTCCCCGAGCCGGAGATCTTCGGTTTCCTCTATGTCCATCCGGACCGCGTGGCATCACTGGGCATCTTCGTTCCCTCGTGGTTTGATAGTCCCGCCCGCACCGCTTACCGTTATCTCCAACATTGGATGATGCATCCGTATCTCTGGCGGCATCTGCGGGGCGGGCGCCTCCGTTCGTGGGGTGCCAAGTCGCTGCAGGAATCCGGCCGCCGCGGCGAACCTCATCTCACCGGCGACGGCTTCGCCCGCATCGGCGAAGGCAGCGGCTCGACCAATGTTCTAACCAACTCGGGGGTGGATGAGGCCTGGGCCACCGGCGTCCAACTGGCCGAGGCGGTCATCGAACTGCTCAAGGCCGGTAAACCGTTCACCAAGGACAACCTCGACGCCACCTACGTTAAACGCCGCCGCGCCAGTTGGGTCGAAGCCGATGGCCGCATCGCCGAAAAAGCCCGCGACGGCTTCCAACGCGGCGTGGTCCCCGGTCTCATCGGCACCATGCTCACCGGCCTCACCAAGGGCGCCTTCGCGATGCCCGGCCGCCCTGGCGCCCCCCATACCCGCGTTCCCGACTCAGCCGACTACTATGCAGGTCGTATCTCCAAGGAGGAAATCGCCCGCATCCGCAAGGATAGCGATACCAAAGGCATCGCCGCCAACGGCGCGCTCATGGACCGCGCCGGCTGGCCAGCCATCCCGTTTGACGGGGAATTGTTAGTCTCACACCAGGACGCCCTGCTCATGGGTGGCAAGGTCCAGGCCCCCGCCGGTTATGCCGACCATGTGGTCTTCCTCTATCCGAATGAATGCGGGTCCTGCGGCAGCAAGATCTGTGTGGAAATGTGCTCCGGTCAAGCCATCACGCCTGATGAAAACGGCCGCCCCGTCTTCGACCGCGAAAAGTGCATCCACTGCGGTGCCTGCCTATGGAACTGCGCCAAGGCCCATCCTGACAACCCGCAGCACACCCTCGTGAGTTTCCAAGCCGGCGCCGGCGGGTTGCATTCGGCGGAAAACTGAACGAAAGATAGAAGACCGCAGCGCTCCAAGACAGAAGACAAGAATAGCCACATTCCATCCCTCTCAGTGGTCCCATGCCTCCCATCACCTTCTGCTCCCTCTTTCGCTTGCGTCCGCTCTTCTGTCTTCTGTCTTCTGTCTTCTGTCTTCTGTCTTCTGTCTTCTGTCTTCT
>JBAXPF010000538.1:0-2269 GCA_037132955.1 Verrucomicrobiota bacterium
GAAGCGCCCTCAACGACGAGCAATTTCTCGTGGCGGTGAATGTAGAGGGGAGCGATAAGGTGGAGGGGCAGATTCACTTGGCGGCCGCGGTCTCCTCAGGAATGATCCGGCGAGAACTGGCTGACACCATGGTCAGGGAGCGTCGGGTTACCTGGGATGAGCGGGAAGGGCGGGTCAGTGTCCGGGAGGAGGAGCGGGTCGGCGCCTTGGTCCTGACCGGCCGCCAGGTTCCCGCCAAGGGAGCGGAGAGTGAGGTTGCGCTGTCAGATGGCGTTATCCGGAGAGGGATCGACCGGCTTCCCTGGTCACCAGCGGCGATACAGTTCCGTGACCGGGTCGGCTTCTGTGCGCGGCTTTTCCCTGAGGCCGGACTTCCCGACCTTACCGATACCGGTCTTGCCGCCACGCCGGATGTTTGGCTGCTGCCATGGCTCTCCAGCGCTCGCTCTCTTGCCGACGTGGCCCGGATCGACCTGATGGCCGCGGTCAGGGGGATGCTGACGCGGGACCAGGCGCGTTTTGTCGACGAGGCAGCGCCGACCCACCTGACGGTGCCGAGCGGTTCGCGGATTGCAGTGCAGTATGGCGGTGAGGGACCAGTGCTGGCGGTCAAGCTTCAGGAACTCTTTGGTCTGGGCGAAACACCGGTCGTAGCCGGGGGGAGGGCTCCGGTCACCCCCGACAAAAGGCCCGGCCAGAATGCCGGCCCCGCCCCCGCCGCCGTGAAACCGTTGGCCCCGGCTGGCAGCGCTTCCTGCTTTTTCAAGAGCGCGAGGATGTCTCCGGCCAATGGGGCAAGCGTGTCCCTGCTTTCGGTCATGGTGCGCTTCTTGTCTTGCGCCGCACCCGCCGCAACCATCTGATAGATGGCCCATGTGGCCACCCCCGCCAAAAACAACGCGGCCGCCCCGATCAGGAATGGCTTGCGACGATCCGCCGCCCGGAGTTGTTCGACCACGGCAGGCACCAGGTCAATGTTGATGGTGGACTTGCCAATGCCGCGCAGGCCGAGCCCAACAAGTTCGCCCATCAAGTGGGCTTCCCGCTGGAGCACGGAGGCTTCCACGCCCTTGCCCACCGCAAGCGTCCTGAGCGGATTGAAATACTCGATTGGCAGATTCAGCTTTTCCTCAAAGAACTCAAGCGTGTAGGGCAGATTGGCACCGCCGCCGCACAGATAGACGCGCTTGGGGGCATTGCCACCGTGCTGGCTGCGATAGTAATTGGTGGTGCGCGCGATCTCGGAGGGCAGACGGGTCAGGGCATTGCGAATGACCATTGCCAGCGCCGCCACCGCCTCATCGAGTTGTTCGGTGTGTCCGCCACCCAAGGCCACCAAACCATGGGTGAGTTTTTGCTGCTCCGCTTCCAGAAACGACACATTGTATTCCTTGGCAATGGCCGAGGTGACGGCCGCGCCACCCACCAAAATGCTGCGGGTGAAAAAGCGTTTGCCCTCGATGTAGAGCAGGTTGCTGGTTTTGGCCCCGATATCGATGAGCAAGACCGGTTCGCTCGGCGGACCATAGGACGCGCAGAACGAATTGAAGAGCGCCATCGGTGCCACGTCCACTTCCGCAGTGGACAGGCCGCAATCGTTAACCGCCGCGTTGATCTCATCCAGCGCCTCCCCCTTGATGGCGACAATGACCACCTCCTTATCCTCGGCCCCCTCGATCATCTCGTAATCCCACACCACCTCGCTGATCGGAAACGGCACATGCTGCTGGGCTTCAAAGGTAACCAGTTGCTCGATGTTGTCGTCTTGCAGCGGCGGCAGTTTCACAAACCGCGTGAACACGGCCTGTCCCGAAATCGCGTAGCGCACCTTCGCCTTGCTTACCTTGAGCCGCTGCGCAAGGTCGGCCACCGCCATCCGCATCTGGCCAATCCGCGATGCCTCGAGCGCGGGATCGGCAACGATGGTCTCAGAGGCATAGGCTTTGAGCAACAGGCCGCCATTTTTCGAGGTTTCGAAAACGGCCATACCGATGCGCTGGGATCCTATATTGAGTGCGACGGTGGTCAAAGTGTCAGCCATGGTGCGGAGCTATGAAAAGAGAAAGTGCGAAGTCGGGCAACAATAAAATCATCCTGAGGCGTGGCGCGATCAAGGTGCCAATTTTGATTTCACCTCGGCGTAGCGATCCCACCACATATTGGCGAACGGGGTTTCCGGCTTGCTGAGAACCGGCACGGTGGTGCTGTCGGCAATGTTGTTAGACGCCGCCGCCCACCATTTGTTTTCACCCTTGTCGGTTTCACTGAC
>JBAXPF010000539.1:0-2263 GCA_037132955.1 Verrucomicrobiota bacterium
TTGTAGTCGGTGTGGCTGCCCATCAGATCGACGCGGCCCGGCGCGCGGCACCAGATGTCTGGCGGAGCGCCGAAGCGGGCTTGAAAGGCGCTGGCGATCTGGTTGCGGCGGTGGGGGGCATTGGTCATGGGTCAGAGGAAAGAGAAAGCATGAAATTCCAAGCATGAAATTCGAAACGAAAAGAAGAGGCAGAGACGACGATGGATGGTGCCTGTCTTTGATTTGTTTAGGATTTAGGATTTAGAATTTGGTGCTTTCCGCCAGAGGGCGCGGGGAAGGCTGCCAACATGGCAACGACATTTGCCGGCGGGATGTCCGATTGCATCCGGTGCGAAGGGCCGAGGATGAGTCCGGTCCCATCGGGAGCAAGATCGCGGATGCAGGCGCTGGTGGCGGTGCGCACCTCGTCGGGCGAGCCATTGGGCAGCACGGATTGGGTGGACAGGCCGCCATAGAAGCTGAGGTGATGGCCGAACTCGCGATACAGGCGGGCGTGATCCAACACCTCAGGCTGCACCGGGTTGAGGCAGGTGAGGCCGATATCCACGAGGTCGGGCAGGATGGGCCAGATGTCGCCATCGGAGTGGAGGATGACGGGCAATCCGGCAACGCGGAACACGGCGAACATTTGTGCGAGGCGGGGTTTGATGAGTTCCCGCCACAGCGCGGGCGAAAAGAGCAGGCTTTTTTGCGCGCCGTAGTCATCGCCGAAGTAACCGCCATCCACGCCAAGCGCCACAAAGCGTCTGGCCAGGGTGATCTGGATGGTGGTGATCTTATCTAACAAACATGCGGCCCATTCCGGCTCGCAGACCATGTCCATGAGGAATGCATCGAAGCCGCGCAGTGACCATGCCCGCTCGAACAAGGCGAAGCCGAAGTTGGGCGCCACGAAATGTTGGCCGGCATCGGCGGCGATCATCGCGGCCGCCTTATCCAACAGGGAAGGGGACTCTGGATCCGGCCATGGATAGGCCTCGAGGTCGGTGGTTTCCGCCATGGGTGCGACCGCGTGCCAGTAGCCTTCGGTGGCCGTGCCCCAACCGGCACCCCACCAATCGAAACTCACGAGAGTGTCGGCACTCAGGCGCGGCGGATGGTCGACATCGACGCGCAGCAAATGATTTCCGAAGCGGGCCGGCAGCTCGGCAGGGGTGCAATGGAGGTGGGCGGCGAGGGCGGTCGCCACAGTGCCGGTGTAATTGGTTTGGACTGGCAGGCGGTCCACCGGTTGCCGCCACAGGGCGCGGCGCATGCGTTCCTTGGGGGTGAGCGGACGAGTCACGGGCGGGAGGGGTGAGAGGTGGCGGGGCAAAAAAAAACGGGCACCGTGTGGCACCCGTCTGATTCCCGATCTACGGAGCCCAGGAAATCAATCGCTGGACTCGGCTTTTTCCACCGGCGCGGAGGTGCCGGAGGTGTAACGCCAGCGGATTTTGTTGCGCTTGGAGGCGGTCCGGAGTTTGCGCTGTTTGCGTTCCGTGGGGGTCTCAAATGAACGCCGACGGCGCATCTCTTCGAGCACTCCTTCAGTATCGAGTTTCGTTTTGAGGCGTTTGAGAGCCCGATCGACAGGCTCGCCTTTTTTCATGATCACTCCACGCATGCGATTCGTTGGTTTGGTTGGTTGGTTCCGTAGATAGTCGGGGGGCGCGGTTAATGCCCGTCTCCGAGCCGTTTGTCAAGAAGGAACCCGTAAAGAAATGCAAATTTTCCCGAGTCAATCAAAGCGCCTCCGGGTTTTGCATGAGGGCGGCGACGCGGTTGAGGAGGACTCCGGCACCGCCGCCATCCACCACGCGGTGGTCGAAGGTAAGGACCAGGGCGGCTTCAGTGGCGGGAAGGAAGGCGCCCACTTGCTCGCTCCAGACCGGCTTTTTGACGCCTGCGCCGAGGCCGAGGATGAGAGTTTCGTTAGGGAGCGGGATGGGGGTGCCCAGGCTCAGGCCGAAGGTGCCGAAGTTGGTGACCGTGGCAATGCCGCCTTTGCAGTCATCCTCGGTGAGCCGCCGCTGGCGTGCGCGGTCCACCAGGTCGTCGTATTCCGCTATGAGCTCGGTCAGCGGTTTTTTATCGGCTTTTCTAACGACCGGGACGACCACGCCGTCTTTGACCTGAACCGCGACACCGATGTCGAAAGAGCGGGGATGGACGATTTTTTCGCCGATGAGGTAGCCGGCTGTGGCTGGGTGTTCGCTGAGTGCCAGGGCGAAGGCGCGCAGCAGGTAAAGGGTCAGGCCAGGCGTGGGGGATTGGGCGCTGC
>JBAXPF010000540.1:0-2248 GCA_037132955.1 Verrucomicrobiota bacterium
GGCACACCGCTCTGGACTTCCGCGATGCTCTCGAAAACGAATTTCGCGGGGCGTTTTCCCATGCTTTCTTCGCCGTCACCGACTGGTCAAAAGAACGAAAGTTTCTCGGTCCTTTTCGTGACGTATTCAGCACACCACAATCCTGATCCGATTCGTAATATGCCATGCTGTGACATGGGGTTCTCTTACGGCGTGGAAGTTTTCCCCGGTGAATTGATCCGCTCCGCCGCCGCCAAAATGACGGACAGGCTGCTCTGGACCTGCGTTCGCACCGCCCCCTATCCGGCATTCTTGAACCGTTGGAGCTTGCCGCCCCGCAGTCATGCCGCCGCGCCGGCAATCGCTTATCCATACTGCCACCGGGCTAGGTACCGCATCAACGCCTGGCTCAACCGCTGGTCCAGCATCACATCCGCCGCCACAATCTCGAAGATCACAACGATCAACCAGAAGACAACCTGATAGGATACCTTCGAGCATTTGTGCCGCAACCGCTTCTGGGCGAGAAACGCCCCCGGCCAACCGCCGAGCAATTCGGCCAGATGCAAGGAACTCTCCGGCACCCGCCAGGCTCCTGTGACCGCCCTATTTTTGTCATCGGCATAAAGGCCGTAGGTGATCACCGAAACAGCCGCCATGGAGCCCGCCGCCGTCCACCATGGGACCGGCAACCACAGCATCGCCAGCCCGGGCAGCAACAACAGGCCGGACAGCAGGATCCAGCCCCCGACGCCCACGCGCCCGCGGCCGCCGGACTTTACGAAAGTCACCCGTTTGGCGCAATTGCGCCCCTTCGCGTCGATGCCTGGAATATAGCGAATCTCCTCACCCGCCTTCGGGCGCCGCTGTCCACGCTCGAAGTCCTTAATGTGAACGAACACACGCTTGTCACCGGATTTCACCCAACCGAAACCCTTCGCATCCTCCCATTGAGTAATCGTCCCGACCTGATGAGAGCCGGCCTGGAATGGTTGAAAGTCGCTGATTGGAGGCATCCTGATTTTCTCTTCTTTCTATTGTTTGCCAGATCAAGAAGCACGCCGGTCCCGGATCCCTTTAACATGCGCCCGTGCTGCGGAACGCCGGTCCGTCGTCTGAGCCAACTCCTTCAACCTCTCCGCACACCGATTCACCGCCGCCTGTTCAAGCAACGGGCTTTGAAACCTTTCGATGTAGCTCCGCAACCCGCGATTCAGGACATTCTCCGGTAATTCGGTCTTGAAGGTGCAGTCCCCGATGAAAAACACCACCGAATGGAAAATCCTCCGATCAAGCCCGAGGAGCCCCGCCAGTGCCCTAACATGGAGATCATTCTGGTGAAGCGGATTCTGAAAGCGGTGCTTTTTCTTGTAGATGGACTGAGTCCAATCCTTCTGCTTCTCCGAGCCAAATATCCACCCCTGATAGTTCTTGGTCTCAATCACAAAGACACCGAAGGGCGAGACCACCACATGATCCAACTGTGTGGTTCCTTGCCCGTCTGGACGGGGAAGATAGAGATCATCAAACACCTGATAGATCGACGCGTCCAGTTTGCGAAGCCCCAAGTGGGAAACCATCTTCTCTCCGGCCCAGCCCTTGATCTTTGCACCCCACAACTCTTTGAAAATCGGGAGCAGGATCGCGAAAATCAAGGCCAACCACATCCATGGAGGAATGCCGTTGAGGAGGCTTGGGAAAAGGGCTGTGGCGGTCATATGGGTTTGGCATCCTGACGATCCTGAGGGCAATGACGGATGCTTTGGAGATGATCGAGGAATTGCGAAGCCTGCATTTCAAGGCGTGCCTCGTGCAAATCTAGCAGGCATTCCACGGGATCCGCCCACGCGAGGCCTCCTTGCCGTGGGACGAACAACGGATCGGCGTGACGCACGGCATGAACGACCAGGGTGGCTGGCTGCAATGGGTCGGTGACCGGCTTCAGGGCAGGGTCGAGAGCCTTGATGAAATCAACGTTCAGATGCTTGCCGGGGCAATGCACGGACAGGTCCAAGCGCGGAGATCCGACGATATTGAGTGCGGGAAAGCTGTGCAACGCCCCAAGCACGCCACCAATGGCAAGGCCGGGAGGGGCAAGCTTTTCCAAGCGGCGGATATGTGCCTCGATGCTACGTGGTTGGCCCGAAGGATCGGCAAAACGCACCGTCGAGCGAGCGCGATCCGAAACGGCCACCATTCTCGCGAATTCGTCCTTCGGAAACCATCGCAGCACAATGCGCCGGTCGGAAGTGCGTTCGACCAGACCGCC
>JBAXPF010000541.1:0-2248 GCA_037132955.1 Verrucomicrobiota bacterium
GGTTTGGGTCGGGTTGGTATGGCTGGAGAGGATTTTTCCCAGCGGGCGCGGCAGCACCGGTCGCGGCTCGTGGACCAAGAACCCGGCTTGGCGCTCGGCTTCGGTTAGAGTGAAAAGCTGGGCGGTGGCGCCCTTGCCATCCATGGCGAGAAGTTCGGTGCCGCGGGCGACCAGGAAGGCGTCACTTGCCAAGGGCCACGGGTCACGGAAATTCGCCGCAGGATTGATGACATGCGCCGCAGTCTTGTCATCGGGGCCCGACTGCGGGTTGAGCGTGACAACCTTGCCAGCGTGTTCCAACTGTCCGTGGTCGGGCGAGAAAATGCTGACCACCTGATCGGTTCCCGGAATCGGTTTGGCATCAATCATGACGATGCCCGGAGTTTGATTGCCGTAGTAAACCATTTGATTGGTGCCGTCCGGATTGGTGGTCCAGAGGTGATGGTAGTGGACCTGCGAGCGGTCGATGTATTCCCACCGCTGATAGAGGATGCGGCCATCGGGGAGCGGCCACGGGGTGTTGTCCTGTTCGAGGTTGGCGGAAAGCAGTTCGATGTTGCTGCCATCGCCATTGCAGCGGTGAAGGGTGGCAACCTGGGTGAGCCAGCAATTGACCCAGCGCTTGCAGCGGCTGGAAACAAACACAATGCCGCCGTCGGGCAGGTGGCTCGGCTCGAAGTCATCCCACGGGCCGTCGGTGAGCTGGCGCAGATCCGATCCATCAAGACGGCAATCGTGGAGATGGTAATACGGATCCTTGCCTTTGCGCCACGCAAACAAAATGCGACTGGCATCGGCGTTGAGGACCGGATCACGGATACCGCCTTGCGGGTCGTCGATCAGGTTGGTGACATCCCCGCTCACCAGGTCGAGTTTGCACAGCCGCCCGCCAGGCTGATAGGCGGCACGGTTTTCATCCGGACCGTAGTAGCCGAAGTTGGCATACCAATGCGCGTCACTGCCGTTGGGCTTGCGCACCGCAAACACAATCTCCTTGAGCGCCGGGACGCGGGCGAACACCTCGCTGCGCACGTCCGCGACGGCAGGACTCGCAACTGCCAGCGCGACCATGCCTGACAAGAGACGAAGCGGGATCCCGGGCATGGCTTGGCGATGTTAGAGCGACAGCAGATAGGCGACCAGGTCGTCGATTTGGGCGGGCGCGAGCTTGGAGGTGACGCCGTGTTTATCGCCGCTATTTTGTTCGACGAGAACTTCGCGCACGGTGTTGGCGCTGCCGTCATGGAGGTAGGGAGGCGTGCGCCAGAGTTCAACCAAGGCGGGGGTGTCGAAAGCATTCGCCCCGCGGTCAAAGGGCCGACCGCTGCCCACGTTATACGTGTGCAAGTCGGTGAGGAGTGGGTCCGGGTGGCACTTGGCGCAGCCGACTTGCGGGTCTTTGAAGAGTTTTTCGCCGCGCAGCGCCGAATCAGTTAGAGCGCCGTCTTCCTTGCGATAGGGGCTGACCACGGGTTGGAGGGACTTGAGATAGGCAACGACGGCATCCGCATCCGCCTCCTTGGGCTCAGTGAAAAGAATGTGAGTGAAGCCGGCCCGCACGCAGGACTCCAAACTGTTACGCGCGCCGTGCGACATCAGCGGCGGAGTGCGGTCGCATAGAACCAACGAACGGGCATTTTTCGGATTGCCGATGCCGTCGTTGAGCAAATCCCAATTGAGGCCGTCGGCCCGAGCGTCAGGGTGGCAGGTTGAGCAACTGAGCCAGCGTTGGAAGCAACGACCGGCATCGTGAAAGATAGCTTCGCCTTGGCGGGCGAGAGGAGGTTCGGCCTGCGGACCAAGGGCGAGGGCGGCGGGAGCCCCCCCGTTGCTATCAGTGAAGACGACGTTGCCCGAAAAATATCCGGCGATGGCGACGAGCTTGCCATCGGGCGAGACGCTGACGCCGCGCGGGCCCTGGGCTGGCAAGTCGATGCGGCGGATGAGGTTGTTGCGGTGCAACGCGGCCAAATCGTTGACAAGCAATTCAGGCGCTTGCTTGAGGATTTCCGGCAAGCGTTCCAGGTCAATGACGGCGAGTTGATGAACACCTTCGAGAGTGATGAAAAGACGCAGACCCGACGGGTCCATCGCGACGCCCCATGGATTGGCGGCGCCATCCATGACTTGATCGAGCAGCACGGTGGCGATTATCTTGTTAGATGGGATATCGATGAGAGTGAGGGCATTGGTGTTAACCCAGCCGCGGTCGAGTTGGGTGGTGGGCAGGTTGAAACGACCGAGGACG
>JBAXPF010000542.1:0-2229 GCA_037132955.1 Verrucomicrobiota bacterium
AGGTTGCGGTCAAACCGGCCAAGGCGGTCAAGGTTGCGGTCAAACCGGCCAAGGCAGTCAAGGCTGCGGTCAAGCCCGCCAAGAAGAAGGGCAAGAAGGGATCCCTGCAGGGCAAGCGTTATACCGATGCAGAGAAGAAGGATGTCGTTGATTTTGTTGTTGCCGTCAATACGAGCAAGGGTCGTGGTGGCTTGAGTGCGGCGACCCAAAAGTTTGGCATATCGCCGCTGAGCATTAGCAGTTGGCTTAAGAAGTCCGGAGTGAAGGCGGCCAAACCGCTGGTGAGTGTCAAACCGGCCAAGCCAGCGAAAGCCGCCAAGGTTCTTCCCGCCAAGAGTGGTCTGAGTGCCACCGCGATCGTGGCACTTGGAAGCCAGATCGCCAAGGCAGAGGCTGAACTCGCCAAGTTGAAGGTGATGATTCGGACCCTCAAGTAGAGTTGGTTCGCAGTGAATTCAACCAGGCCGTCTTCCTATCCGGGGGGACGGCTTTGTTTATCTATCTGCGATGGTCGGCGTCGTGTGCCGCGGCAGTTCCAGGTTTGGTGTCGTGTGCCGCATGGGATTCATGGAGTTGTCTGGTGCCGTCGTTGCCCTCGAATTCGTGGCGCTCGCAGGAAATGACGCAGGCGCAGGTGAACGTTAGCAGGAGGAATTTCATGAGGCACCAGTCATAACGGGTTGAGGGCAATTGGCAATGCCGCGAGAAAAAAACCTTTCACTCATGGGGCAGCCAAGCCGCCACGGCTTGAGCCGCGCGCTCATGCGCCCCGGCGCCGCCGAGCTTTGCCGCGGTTTGAGCCAAGCGCGTTTGCAACATGGTGCGGTGGTCGGAGTCGTGCACAAACCGCCGTAATGCCTCGCCGATCTGTGCCGCGTCCGCATCGGCCTGGATGAATTCCTCCACCACTTCCTCGCCCGCTAGAATATTGACCAGGCCGATATGCTTGAGCCGCACCAGCATGCGACCGGCAAGATAGGTGGGCCATGCCACCTTATACGTTAGGCAATAGGGCAGCCCCAAACAGGCGGCTTCCAGCGTGGCCGTGCCGCTGGCAATCACCCCGCAACAGGCTCGCTGCATCAGGGAGTGGCTGCCCCCCGCGATGATTTTCACCTGCCCGTCGGCCTTGGCCTCGGTGAGCATGTGCCGCATCCGCACGCCGAGCTTGGGCGATGCGGCGGGTGCTTCAAAGTGCAGATCCCCGCGCCATGAGAGCAAGCGCTTGGCAGCTTCGATCATCACCGGAAACAAGCGCGCTACCTCGCGTTCGCGGCTTCCAGGGAACAGTCCGACCAAGGAGTCGTCCCGCTCCACATCCTTGAGCCGCCGGTCTTCCAGTTCATCCACCAGGGGATGTCCCACAAATTGCGTCCGCAAGCCTGCCACTTCAAAAAGTGGCTGCTCAAACGGGAAGATGCACAACATCTCATCTAACAAACCCGCCATTTTGGGGATTCTCTGCCGGTGCCAGGCCCACACCTGCGGGCTGATGTAATAGACCAGGCGGGTGGCGGGGCAGACGCGCCGCACCGCTTCAGCAAACCGCAGATTGAATCCAGGATAATCGATGAGCAGCAGCACGTCCGGGCGCAATGACCTCACCTCTGCCAGCATGGCATAAAATCGCTCCTTAAACCATGTGTAGTGCTTCAAGACCTCCCATAAACCCACCACCGCCGCATCTTCCACCCAGTTGTGGAGTCCCGCACCGGCCACTGCCGCCATTTCCGGGCCGCCTGCGCCGGCGATACTTAGACCTGGCGCCAACTTTACCAAGGCTCGCAACAATCCGGCACCGTGCGCGTCACCGCTCAGTTCGCCTGCAACCACGTAGATCTGTCCCGCCATGCACGGACGATTTAGCCGTCGCCCGTCAATCTGACCATGAAAATCCGGCGCAAACCTCAAATTTGAAAGCAAATGGTGAAAAATCGCCATCTTCCAGACTTCCGCATTGATTTCACCGGCGCTTTGGCCTTGTCTTCTTCCGCAGCGCACACACGCTCTATTCTCATGCCCCCAGACAGCCCAGAAATCCCAGATGCCCCACGCCCGATCGGTGAAATCGCCCAAGGGCCCAGCGCCTTCGAGCAATTCCTGGATCGCAACCAGAAAAACCTCGTCATTTTGACCATCCTCATCGCGCTAGCCGCCGCCGGATGGGTCATCTACCGTGGCATTGCTCGCAGCAAGGAACACACCGCCGGGGCCGAGCTGAGAAAAGCC
>JBAXPF010000543.1:0-2222 GCA_037132955.1 Verrucomicrobiota bacterium
GCCATGAACAAAGCAGAACTTATTGAAGCCGTCCAGAAAGCCCTCGGTAAAGACACCACCAAACGCGCCGCTGACGAAGCCGTCGAAGCCGTTTTTGATTCAATCTCCAAGGGCATCAAGAAAGACAAGAAGGTCCAGATCATTGGCTTCGGCACTTTCGAAGTGAAGAAGCGCGCCGCTCGCATGGGTCGTAACCCGAAGACTGGCGAATCGATGAAAATCAATGCCTCCAAATCCGTCGGTTTCAAGCCATCGTCCGTGCTCAAGGGCAGTCTTAACTGACCCCAAGAGCTCCATCCCTTATTAAAACCCCGAACTGATGAAAACCCCGGCCTGCGCGCCGGGGTTTTCTGTTTGGGCTGCCATCCGCCGCTGCGGGTTGTGTGGACATGACCTGACTTTTACCGTAAGACCCGCCCGCCCACCCCGCCAACCGCCCCATGAAACCGCGTACCACCCTCGCCACCACCCAATTTCCCGACGGCACGCCACTCGTCCTGCAGGAACACGACGGCCGCCACTATCTGCTTGTCCAAGGCCAACAAATCGCCGGGCCCGCCACCCGGGGCGCGGAAGAAGAACTTGCCCGCCTTGCCTGTGCCCCATTCCGGCCCGCCCGCCAACCCAAGATCTTTCTTGTTGGGCTCGCCCTCGGCCACACGCTGGCCGCCGTGGCCGCCGCACTGCCACAAAAACGCGCCAACTTTGTCGTGGCCGAACCGCTGGCCGAGCTTCCGCTGTGGCATCGCGCGCACCTGCCTGCTAGCCCGTTCAACAGCGATGGGCGCGTCACCCTGGTGTTAGATCCAGGGCTCGCCGGCCTGGCCCAACACGCCGGCAGCCTCCACGCCATCATCATCCATTTGGATGCCGCCCCCACCGGCGAACGGAACCGCCCGTGGGTCGATGACCGGCGCTGGCTGGCCGCCGCCTATGAGGCGCTGCAAGCCGGTGGCTTGCTCGCCATCGCCGCGTCACGCCCGGAACCCAACCTCACCCGCCGCCTGCAACGCTGTGGCTTTGCCGTGGCCGAACACCTGATTCCGGCCGCCCCCAACGCCAAGAAAACCCGCCTCCAACCGCTGTGGCTTGCTAGAAAAGGCAAGGCCTTCGAGTGATGGCGCGGCTGGCCGGAAAACAAGGAGGGGCGATCTCCGAATCGCCCTTGTCCATGGGGGACAAGGGAATGCGAAATTTCTCCCCTCAGTGACTTATCATGGGCAGCGGCGATTCGGAGATCGCCGCTCCTTGAAACGCTTGCACTCCGGCCAATCCCGGACTTCTCTAGGCCATGTCCTATCCGCTCAACCCCGCCCTGCTCCCGCGCGGGGCTGCGGCTGATGACATCCTCAATGTCTTCCTCGACTATCTGACCCGCGCCGGCATCGAGCCGTATGCGCATCAGGAAGAAGCGATCCTGGAAATCTTCCAGGACAAGAACGTCATCCTCGACACCCCCACCGGTTCGGGCAAGACGCTGGTGGCGCTGGCCATGCAGTTTAAATCCCTCTGCCAGGGCCGCCGCTCGTTTTACACCGTCCCTATCAAAGCCCTCGCCAACGAGAAATTCCTCGCCCTTTGCCGCATCTTCGGCCCGCAACACGTCGGCATGATCACCGGCGATGCCACCGTCAATCACGCCGCGCCGGTCATCTGCTGCACCGCGGAGATCCTCGCCAACATGGCTTTGCGCGACGGGGCCGCCGCTCCCGTCGATGACATCATCATGGACGAGTTCCACTACTACGCCGATGCCGCGCGCGGCGCCGCCTGGCAAATCCCGCTGCTCACCCTGCCGCGTGCCCGCTTCCTGCTGATGTCCGCCACCCTCGGCGACGCCTCGTTGTTTGCCAGGCAACTCACCACTCTAACCAAAGAGCCGACCGCCCTCATCCACTCCGACCAGCGGCCGGTGCCGCTGGAATTTTCCTACTCCACCACCCTGTTGCAGGACAAGGTGGCCGAACTCGTGGAGGACGGCCGGGCACCGATCTACCTGGTCCACTTCACCCAGAACGCATGCGCCGAGACCGCGCGCGACCTGCTATCCACCAACTATTGCAGCAAGGAGGAAAAGGCCGCCATTGCCCGCGCCCTTCACGACGCCGATTTCCGCAGCCCCTATGGCCGCGAGCTGGCCAAGATCCTGCGCCATGGCATCGGCATCCACCACGCGGGGCTCTTGCCGAAATACCGGCTCTTGATAGAAAAACTGACCGGGG
>JBAXPF010000544.1:0-2220 GCA_037132955.1 Verrucomicrobiota bacterium
AGCACCTCCCTGACACGGAGGGGGTCACTGGTTCGAACCCAGTATCGCGCACCATTTGAAAATCTCTTACTCCCATAAGGATTCCAGCGAATTAGACCAATCCAAGGTTTGGGAACTGTGGCCTAAACTGTGACCTAGTTGGGATTTTCTGGTTGCTTCGCGCCCGCCCGCCCCTGAGAGAAAAACGCGGCGGCGGCATGCGTGTGACCTGCCGACGCCTGCGGCGCGCTCACGGGGCATCCTGGACGCAATGCGCCCCGGCCAGCGCGAGCCAACCGGGGCGGGTGGTGGTGGGGGGTCGATCAAGGCATGCTGGCGTCTTCCCTCATCCCTTGTCGAATGGCACCCTCCATGTAATCGTTCGCGGTTACACCTGCGCGTCTGGCGTTCGCCTCAATCCGCGCCGCGAGTGCTGGCGTGATCCAAAAAACCACCGGGCCAAGCGGCTCCCCGGCTTCTCTGTGTTCACGGATCGGGATTGTTTCGCCGGGGCGGCGAATTGCTGGCTTGCGGGTGGCGGCGGTGTTCGCGGCCTTCGGTTGTGTCTTGGTCTTGGTCATTGGATCAAAAAAAGTCCGCCCCTGGAGCGGTTCGCAAAAACCTTAGCCAAGCGACCAAGCAAGGCGATTCCAGGGACGGACTCAATTCTCGTTTTCTCGTTGATGACAGCACCGGTTTGGTTGGCTCCGGTTTTCGAGTGCTGGCCGACGTTTGCGCGTCGGTGAACGATCCCTAATCCGGCGATGGCGCGGGCGCAATAGGGAAAGTTTTCAGTTTCACAGAAATTTGCTACGGGCGGGCGATAGGATGGCGGCGGCTCGCGTCCGGGGGGGGTGCCGGGGGTCGGCTCGCCGGGGGGCCGGTCGGTGTGGTCGGGTCGGGCATGGCGTGACGTTGGGCGTGACGTTGGGCGTGACGTTTGCGCCCATCGAGGAGCTCACCCCCCCGGTGCCGTGCCTGCCGCCTGCCGTGCCTGCCCTCGACCTGGGTGTCGGCAGGTCGGCGAGTGGCGGCAGGCTGGCCGGGGTCAGATTCCAAGCACGGGAACACCGCGCTTTTCACGCCGCTGAATCGGCCGGATTCCCTGCCTTCGCGTCACAACTTGTGACAACGTCTATAAAGCTGAATCGGATGCGCGAACGATTCCCTTACTGCCGTAAGGGTTTGAAGGCAATTTAGCCTAACGGATGCCTGTAATATGCCCGCCTAACAGTGTTCCACAGTCAAAACGGGCCATTTTCGGGTCTTGTTGCAAGTTGGTTGCAGTAACGGATTCACGACTCTTCCGCGCTGTCTGCCGGGTCTGCGGACGGGGGGACGGTCTCGGCCTCGATGATGGACGCCTTCACGAATCGCACCCGCTCCTGTCCGCTGGTAACGAGCCGTTCGAGGTCGGCGACGCTCAGGAGCGAGACAGCGCGCTCGTCCACCTCGCCGATGCGGGCCAGCAGGCGACGCGACTCGATGCCATGCCCGCCCGCCTCCAGAATCCACCGGGCGGCCTGCACCTTCGACGCGGCGGGCGCGTCGGGGTTGTCGAGGACGCCTTCCATGGCCGACAGCGCCTTGTGCGCCAACGGCCCGGCCAGGCGCGCTTCACGCTCGGCATACGCTGCGCGCTGGATGTCCGGGTTCTTGAGCATGCGGCATGCGGTCACGGCCAGTGATGCGCGGGAATCGTTAGCGTAGCCAGCGGCGGCGGCAGCGGCGGACTGGCCCATTCCGGCAGCGATGTTCTTGGCAAAGCGGCGTTGCTTCGGGGTAAGGTTCATTTTCGGGGGTGGTGGTCAGTGGTCCATGCGCACGCACACGCTGCGAAAGCCGTGGTCGATCCCCCCGCCGACATGCTCGCTCAGACGCTCGATGGCGTCCACGAGTGCGCGGTTGTCGGCGGCAGTGGTGGCGGCATGGACCTTTTCAGCGACGGCGCGGACCTGGACCTCTAGCTCTGTGATGCGTGCGCCTTGCGCTATGGCTAGCCGGGTGAGCGCGCTAGAAAGAACGCTCAGGGCATCGACCAGGGGCGTGTTGCCGCTCGGTCGAGCCGGGTCGGTGGTGGCTTGTGGCTGTGGCTGCGTGGCCGTGGTGTCGGGTTGCATGGTGGTTGGTGCGGTTGGCTTTCTGGTGGCTTTGCGTGGTGCTGTCATTGGTGGTGGTTGGTTGGTGAGAATTGTTTGCTGGGGGGCGTGTTTTGGGGCTAGGGGGCGCGTTTTGGGCTAT
>JBAXPF010000545.1:0-2219 GCA_037132955.1 Verrucomicrobiota bacterium
CTTTCCCGTCAGGAAACCGGGGCATGAGAGGAGCCTCATACGGGCGGTCGTGGGATGCTTGAAAATCAGCCATGCTCCCTTCAATATCCTCATAGCCCCAACACATGATCAGGCTGTATGTCTGGCCGCTGGCGGCGGCGAACTCGCCAAAACCGGATAACAGGCCGAAATCGGCGGACGACCAGAAGGTCACTTCGCCCTTGTTCCCAAGGCTGTAACTGACCAGTGTGCGGGGCTGGGAATCCTTGGTGCGAAAAACGGAGGCCCCCATAAACATGAGATCCCATGTGGGATGCGGCTCGCCTATTTCGGATGGATCTTCCTGTAGGGCGGATTCGGCAAGAACCGGCGCGGGTTCGGGTGGCGGTGGCAATGCGATGGGCTTGATCCTACGAATGGTGATGCTGCGCCCGCCTTGCTGGTGCGTGGTGGTGGTGAGGATGTTCTTTGAGGGAACGCTGAACACAGGCTGCGGCGGTTGCGGCGGCGGTGGAGTGCCGTCCGGCAGATCGCCCAGAATGCAGGCGGTGGCGGGTGAGGCGACCGGTGCCACGACAGGCTCCGGAGAAACGCCGCCATCCACTACCTGGGCGCGGACGGATGCGGCAATTGCCATGACGGCAGCTAACACGAGTCGGATTGATTTCATAAAATCTTGTCACTCTCATATTCTACCGCTCCAGAACGGTCAACCAAAAAACCGCATATTTTTGTTGGAGCGAAAAAAGACGCCGCGCCCTGTTGGATGGCGGCACAGTCAGGAATTGCTCACCTATTATTCGTCGCGCCATTCACATTCCAAATCCGCCGTCGCTGCCCCATGACTTGCCGAGTCAGTTTCCAAACAAGAACGCTCAGCGAAAAGATTATCGCTTTTTGGATTCGGCGCGGATCATGCGGGCGATGCGGGCCAAGTCCTGCTCGCCGACGTCCGCCATGGATTCGACCTTCTTCTTGAGTTTGGAGGATGCGAAGGAGTGGATTTCCTCATCAGTCCACCCCAATGCCTTTTTCCCGATTCCGAAAATCGTGGCATAATGCTTCTTGCGCCAAAGCTCGTTGTCCTTTCTCCGGATTTTAGGGAGGTTGCGGGCATTGGCTTGTTGGAGAAGCAACACGGCTTCATCGAAGCGCTCCAACCGAATTTCCCGATAGGTTGTGACGTCCATGGAACTGTTGATGAACCCCCACCAGGCAGGGTAACTCTTTTCCCGTGTTTTCCCCGCTGAAACGTCCATTTCGACGAGATCGTCCACCAGCTTCTTGATCTTGGTGGCTTGGGCTGCCGTGATGTGGCGCTCGTCCGGGGTGAACACGTTCTTGGTGACTTTCTTCGGGGAATAATTGATGTCGCGCCCCGCCGCGAGCACGTCGCGAGCTTTGCCGACCTGTTGGTGAATCGTGGTGCCGGGTGCTGAAGGCGGCGATTTCCGGACGGCGCGCTTTTTGGCTGGAGCCGTGGCAGCGACGGCGCGTTCGACGAAGCGGCGGCGGTTTTGGCTCAATTCCCCGGAATGGGCGTCGATGATTGAGAGCACGGGAATCACCTCGGTTTCAGTCAGGGGTCGCATGGCGACTGCCAGGACCTTGCCCTTGGAACAATCCGGGTCGGCGGCAATGCACGACTGGAATTGCGGCAGTGGAAACCGCAGTGGCAGAAAATGGTCGGTGAGGCAGAGTATCACCACCCGGCCCTTTTTGGAAGCCTGGGCGATTTGGACGGGGAACTGTAGGTGTTCGCTGGAATCGTAGGAGACGACCTCGACAGTTTTCATGTTGGCGTCCAACCAATCTCCGAGGAGTTCGGCAAGTTCGCTATCCTCGGAGTCACAGACAATGATGTAATCGTGTTTTTTTGCAGGCATGGCGGTGGATGTTCGGATCAGCTACGTTGGCAATGCAATTTCTCTGTCGGTTAGTTTTTCGAATGGCGACTTAGCAGATTCCTGAAACTTTATTTCCGATTGCCGCCAAATCCGCCCCGTCCGGCATGATGAAAAGGCACTTGCCTTGGCTGCGGGATTCCCAGACCTGGCCGACGGCGCGTTTTTCGCCAGAGTCATCACCGCCTGAGAGATGGCCGCCCTTGTATTCCACTGCCAGCACGCGGCCGTCGTTGAGAAGGCAGATGAAATCAGGATAGAACCAATCGGTCGCGGTTTGAAGGCGGAATGATGTCGTCCGGCGTGAAAGGTTCCGCGCCCAGAATTTCACCTCGG
>JBAXPF010000546.1:0-2210 GCA_037132955.1 Verrucomicrobiota bacterium
GGAAAGCCGCCTCCCATTGCCCGCTCATGGACCAGGGCGATTCGGAGATCGCCCCGCCTTGAAGCATTCCCAGTTGTAAGTGCGGGCATGCTTTTCAAGGAGCGGCGATCTCCGAATCGCCGTTGACCATGCTGAGCCAATGAGCGGAGGAAAGCCGCCTCCCATTGCCCGCTCATGGACCAGGGCGATTCGGAGATCGCCCCTCCTTGAAGTATTCCCAGTTGTAAGCGCGCGGATTTTTCCGCTTGCGGTGGGTGGTTTGCCAGTCGAGACTGCCGCTTTGAGAATGACCCGTTCGCGCGTGGGCTGTAAAATGCTCTTCACTCTCCTGGCGGCCCTGATGGTCTCGGGCTGGAGCCACTCCGCCACCGCCGAGGGCTTGGAGAAGGCGACCCTCGCCGATGGCTTTGACTTTCCGGTCGGCAAGCCCGACGCGGCCGGTTATTACAAAGCGCGGGGCTTGCGCTTGCGCTCACCGCAGCATTTTGGGGAAGATTGGGACGGGCGGGGCGGTGGCAACACCGATCGCGGCGACCCGATTTACAGCATGGGCGATGGCATCGTCACCTTTGCCTACAACGTCAAGAACGGTTGGGGCAACGTGGTCATCATCCGGCATGCCTATCGCGAACCGGCCACCGGTCAGGTGAAATACTGCGATTCCCTGTATGGTCATTTGCTGGCCATCATGACGACCCTGGGGCAGCGGGTGAAGCGCGGCCAGCAGATTGGCACCCTCGGTGATAACAATGGCATGTATCCCGCTCATCTCCACTTTGAAGTCCGCTACAACATCCACATCGGCATGCAGCGCAGCAGCTTTCCAGCCGACACCATCAACTGGGCCAACCCCTCCGAATTCATCACCAAATACCGCCGCCTCAACCGCGAATGGCGTGCCGTGCCGATGCCTATCGGGACCTATCAGGATTACAACGGCTGCAAGGGGCTCTGATAGCCCTGCCAGCGCTCGATGGCCAGGCGCAGGCCCGCCGCCTTGTGCTGGGTCTCCTCGTATTCCTGATGCGGGTCGGAATCCGCCACGATGCCCGCGCCCACTTGGTAGCATAGCCGCGACCCGCAACGGACGAGCGTGCGGATTGCGATATTGAATGAACTCTCGCCATTGAATCCCAGCCATCCCAGTGCCCCGCAATAAATCCCGCGGGGTGAGGCCTCCAGTTCACGGATAATTTCCATCGCGCGGAGTTTGGGTGCGCCGGTGATGCTGCCCCCTGGAAAGCATGCCGCCAACGCCGTGACCCCATCCACTTCTTGCCGCAACCGGCCGGTCACTGTGGACACCAGATGATGGACTTGGGCCAAGCTCTCCAATTCCAGCATGCCCGCCACCGCCACTGAGCCGAATTCACACACCTGGCCCAAGTCATTGCGCAATAAATCCGTGATCATCACCAACTCCGCAATCTCCTTGGCCGAATTCCGCAATTCCAGCGCCGACCGCCGGTCATCCTCCGCCGCCGCAAAGCGCGGCCGGGTCCCCTTGATCGGGCGCGTCTCGATGTCCCGCCCGGACATCTTCAAAAATGCCTCGGGTGAGGAGCTCAACACCTCCCGCCCGGCCAGCGACAGCCACGCCGCCATCGGCGCCGGCGAGGCCTCCCGCAAGGCCTCATACAAGCCAAACAACGAGCCGCCCGTCACCGGTGCCGCGTATGCCTGCGACAGGTTTGCCTGATAGATGTCGCCCGCCGCGATCCATTCCTTGATCCGCCGCACGCCCGCGATGAATTCCTCCCGGCTTGTTAGGGCGGTGAGCGGCCCAAGCTGCGGCACCGCACTGCCGTCCCCGCCGTGCGGAAACGGAGGACAGCCGTCCCGGCCGTCAGGGAAGATAGGCGTCCCCGCCTGTCGTTGACGCGCGTCACCCGCCGCCGGCCCCTCCCTCAGGCACTCGGAGAGCCGTCCCACTTCCCACCACGTTCCCTCGTCATGGCAATGCACCAGCATTTCCCGATAATCGCCAAAGACAAAATCCCCCTCGTAATCGACCCACCCGCAGAGCCCGCCGAGAGGAAACCCATGCGTGCCGGGTGCCTGGGGTCCGGCCGCCACCGCCGCCCGCAAGCGTTGCCGGTCCGCCTCCACTCCCAGGCAGCCCTGCAACACCCGTGCCGGCCGCGCCGCAAGCACCGACACCGGACGCCCCGCGCCCGTCGGCAAATTTCCCGCCGTATCGAAAAACACCA
>JBAXPF010000547.1:0-2204 GCA_037132955.1 Verrucomicrobiota bacterium
CAGGCCGGCACGCTCGCTGCCAACAGCCAGGAGGCCCTCGGCGCGGTGCCGGGTGCAGGCAGCAGCAGCTACGGCCTGCACCTGTATGATGGCGCCACCTTCGAGACCCAGGTCGGGTCATGGTCGACCTATCGGCAGTTGGAGTTGGTGGGCAATTTGGTGGGCACCGGCGGCGTGGCCAAAGTGGATGTCACCGGCAGCAACACCCACCAGCGCGACGGTTTGATCTATGGTGCCGGCAAGCTGGATTTGGTGGGCAGTGGCACGCTGATAGTCACCGCCGCCAACACCTACACCGGCGGCACGCTCATTGAAAACGGCGTGCTGCAAGTGTCCAACGCCAGCGGCAGCGCCACCGGCACCGGCGCGGTGACCGTGGCCAACGGCGGCACGCTCAAAGGCAGCGCCACCGCCAGCAAGGGCTTCATCACCGGCACGGTGGGCATCCAGAGCGGTGGCACCTTGTCGGCACTCAGCGGCGAAACCCTCACCCTGGGCGGCCTCACGCTAGGCGCGGGCTCGCTCGGCACCTTCCAGCTCGGCGCACTCACCGCCACCAGCATGGTCAATATCACCGGCTCCAATTTGTTTATTCAGCCGAGTTCCAGCACCTCGACCCTTAACATCGTCAACACCGGCGCGATGGGAGTGGGGACCTATCGGCTGTTTGACTACACTGGCACCGCCATCAGCGACATATCCACCTTGGCCTTGGCCACTTCCCATAGCGGCGCGTTCAATCTGAGCCTGGTCAACAACACGAGCAACACCTCCATTGATCTGAGCGTCACCGCCATTTTGCAGCAATGGCAAAAGGGCGGCTCTAACACCAATTGGGGCAACACGGGCAACTGGTGGACTGGTGCCGTGCCGGATGGCATCGCGGCGCATGCGCAGTTCCTCAATAACAACGGGGGCGAGGCCTTTGGCACGACCGAGACGGTCACGCTTGACACCAACAAGACGGTTGGCGAAATCGTGTTTCAAAACACCGGTACCGCCTTCACGCTCAGCGCCGCGTCCACACAGACTTTAACCCTCAACGAAAGCGGCAGCAGCGCCACCATCAGCGTCCTCGGCACTCCCGCCGCCAATCATGTGATCAGCGTGCCGCTCATTCTGGCCGACAATCTAACCGTGGATGTCACCGCCGGCAGCTACGGCCTGGTCCTCAGCGGTGACATCAGCGGCATCGATAAAACCCTAACCAAAACCGGGGCCGGCCCGCTCACCTTGAGCGGCACGGTGGCCAACACCTACTCCGGCCTGACGCAAGTCACCGGCGGCTCCCTCAACCTCAACAAGACCGCCGGCGTCAATGCCATCGGGACCGGCGGCTTGTTAATCGACTCCGCTGCGACGGTGACGCTACTGGCATCCAACCAGATTGCCGATGGCGCCACCGTGACGGTCAATGGCAGCTTCGACCTTGGCACTTTTTCTGAAACCATCGCCATCCTGGCAGGCGGCGGCGCGGTGAGCAGCGGCAGCGGCAGCGTGCTCACCCTCAGCAGCGCCACTAATGCGACTTTCCTCGGCACCATCGGCGGCGCGGGCGGCCTCGCCAAAGCCGGCAGCGGCACCCTGACGCTCAATGGCAGCAACACCTACACCGGCGGCACGGCCATCAATGCCGGTACCTTGCGCGTCAGTGCCGATCACAATTTGGGCGGCACCGGGGATGTCACCTTTGGCGGCGGCACCCTGCTCTTCAGCGGCGGCTTCAGCAGCGCCAGAAACCTAACACTCAACAGCGGCGGCGGCTCCCTCAATACCGATGGCAACGCCGTCACCATCACCGGCGTGATCAGCGGCAGCGCGGCTCTAACAAAGACCGGCAGCGGCAGCCTGACTCTATCAGGAACCAACACCTACAGCGGAGCGACCACCCTCAGCGGCGGCGTGCTGAGCATCGCCAACAACGCCAACCTCGGTGCCATTGCCACTGGCGCCACCCTCAACCTGAACGGCGGCGGCAGCTTGCAAGCCACCGCCAGCATCGCGCTGGACAACAGCGGCGCCAACAGCCGCAACATCGTGGTGGGTAGCGGCGGCGGCACCCTCGAAACGCTCACCTCAGGCCACACCCTGACGGTGAGCGGCATCATCTCCGGCACCGGCAATTTGACTGCGTCCGGCGCTGGCACCTTGCTTCTAACAGCGGAGAACACCCTCAACGGCGCGGTGACCATCAACGCCGGCAG
>JBAXPF010000548.1:0-2199 GCA_037132955.1 Verrucomicrobiota bacterium
GCAACGCAGGTATTTGACGGCGCGGCGGTGCAGGACGATCCGGCGCATCTCAAAGAGCGAGTTCGGCTTTCAACGCGGCAAGATCGGTGAAGGCATGCCGACATTCTCCACGCTTTGCCATGCGGCCTCGTGCAGGCCGCGCCACCACTGTCTGTCAAAGCGGCACGGATGAGCCACCCAAGGTGGCGCGCTACCGCCGGGAGCGCACGCCAATGGAACGAGACAGGCCAGCCCATGACCTGCCTGTCAGTGAGTTTCTTTTTCGGTTTGGGCATGGGATTTCAAACCGACGTGGGACTCCACAAGTTAAAGCATCCGAAGATGGCGAAATCATCGGGGTTGAGGGTCCAGACTTCGGTGATGCCGGCGGCGTGCCAGGTGGCGGCAATGAGGGTGTCGAGAAGTCGTTTGCGCCCGAGGTGGTGGCGGGTGAGCCAGTCAAGCCAGGCCGCGGACACGGTGGTGTCTTGTCGCAGCAGGGCCACTTCGGCAGCCTGGGACCAGAAATCCGCATTGGAAATGGCGTGCGCCATGCTCAAAGGTTGGGAGAACCGCCGGGGATCGGTGACCACATGGAAGAATTCCGCCAGGATACCCGGTGTGAGTCCGAAGGTTCTTCCTTGCCGGGCCGCGTCCCCGGCCAGCAGTCGGCAAGCGGCGTGAGCGGCATGCTCGGGGATGGCCCAAGCGACGAGAAATCCGGTGTCGAGTCCGATCATGTCAGGATTCGTGGTCGAGGAAACCTTCCAACATTTCCGCCCGGTTCGACCAGGGTTTCAGGATGGCCCCCACCGAAACCGGCGGCGGCGGGGATGCGAGGCTGCGCCGGGATTCGTCCCCGGCGACGGAGCGCTCCAAACAGAGGATGGCTTCCTGGTTGAGCGAGCGCTTGTGACGGCGCGCCTGGGCTTTAAGAACCCGGTGGAGGCGCGGTGGGACGTTTTTCAGGGTGAGCGTGATGGTGGCAGATGCGGTCTTCATGGGTCGAACTGAATGCGGTCAGGATAACGGATGCGAAACGGTTGCGCAATGGATTTTCCGGACGCGGTGGATCATGCCCACAAGACATGATTCCCAGGCTCGCTAGCACTCACCGCGCGTTCAGCTTTACCCTGGCGGCGGGCCGCCGCCGGCACGGCCTGCCGCGGGACGCGGCAGCCAGTGCGAACGCACATACATGAAATCAACCAGTGAAAGTCCAAGTCATCCCGAGACGAGCAACGGGAGAGCAGCCGAGGGCAACTGCGTCGTCGTGAGACGGGGTGGGGAGCAGCCGGAGGCGGACCTGCGGTCCCAAACAAAAGTGAACCCGATTCGGTTTACAACAACGGCGAGCCTTCTGGCTAGTGGCGAAGCCTGCCGCATGAGCGGCAACCGTTTCCCCCCACATCCCTCGTTCACGGGGGAGAAACGGGTTGTTGTGGATGGCTGGGGTGAGAACGCGGGGAAGGTGTCATGTGGACGCGTTGAGAGCTGTCCGGGCAGGAATCCGCGCGAGCGGAGCCGGGCAGCAGTCAGAGTCGCCATAGTAGTGATGAAGCGGGGTAATCAAGGGCTACTTCGATGCGATTCCCCATGACCGGCTCATGGCACTGGTGCGCGAGCACGTTGCCGACGGGCGGGTTCTGGGGCTGATCGAGGGGTTCCTCAAACAAGGCGTGATGGAAGGAACCGAACTGGCCAAAACAGAGGAAGATCTGCCCGAAGACGAGCCGCAGGGCACGCCGCAGGGTGGGGTGATAAGTCCATTGTTAGCCAACATATACCTCGATCCGCTGGACTGGCTGATGGCCGGACTTGGTTTTGAAATGGTGCGGTATGCCGACGACATGATCGTGCTGTGCCGCAGCCAGGAAGAAGCCGAAGCCGCGCTCGAAAAGCTCCGGGAATGGATGGCCGGGGCTGGATTGACATTGCATCCCGACAAAACCCGCACGGTGGACATGAGCCTGGCCGACAGTCATTTTGACTTCCTCGGCTACCGGTTTCAACGCAGCCGCCGGGGACGACTGATGCGATTGGTCCGGCCCAAAAGCCTGCGCAAGCTGCGCGAATCCATCAAACTGGTGACTCGCCGGGCCAACGGTCGAAGTATGAAAACCATCGTGGCGGACCTCAACCGGACGCTGCCTGGCTGGTACGGATACTTCAAACACGCCAAAGCCAGTGTGCTGATAGGAATTGACGGATGGATTCGCA
>JBAXPF010000549.1:0-2197 GCA_037132955.1 Verrucomicrobiota bacterium
CGCCATCCACACCCCCAGCGTCCGACCAGTCCGACCAGTCCGACCAGTCCGACCAGTCTGACCAATCTGACCAGTCCGACCAGTCCGACCAGTCCCCTGCTCCCCCGGCAACTCCTGAGTCTCCGGGCGCATCCGATGACGCCGGAGCATTCGATGCGGGCCGTGTGGATGCCCTGCTGCGCCAGTTTCGCGAACGTTATGGCCGCCCGGGGACGTGAATAATTTTCACAAACCCCTTGCCGCGACCCCCGCTTTGGCTCCTTATTCGCCACGGCGCAACACATGAGCACTTCAACCACTGAACTTGAGGCCCCCGACAGTCTCGCCCGCGCGGCGAAGGCCAACCCATCCTATCAGGCGGATACGCAAGACATGATGGGCGAACGCATGGTTCTCAACATGGGTCCTTCCCACCCGGCCACCCACGGCGTGCTGCGGGTTATTTTGGAACTCGACGGGGAAATCATCCACTCCGCCACCCCGGATATCGGATTCCTTCACCGCGGCGATGAGAAAATCGCCGAATCCATGCATTACAACCAGTTCGTGCCCTACACCGACCGCCTCGACTATCTGGCGCCGCTGGCTAACAACGTCGCCTACGCCTGTGCGGTGGAAAAACTCATGGACTGGACGTTGCCGCCGCGCGGCCAGGCCTTGCGCGTCCTGTGCTGCGAACTGGCCCGGCTTTCCTCGCATTTGTTAGGGATCGGCGTTTGCGCCATGGATGTGGGAGCCATGACCGTTTTCCTCTACACCATGACCGAGCGGGAAAAAGTCCACAATCTCTGCGAACAACTCACCGGCGCACGCTTCACCACCGCCTATACCCGCGTCGGCGGCCAACTCCGTGACATGCCGCCCGGGTTTGAGACGGCAGTGAGGAGTTTCCTCGACGATTGCCTGGTGGCGCTGGGTGATATCTCCAAATTGTTAGACAAGAACAAGATTTTCCGCGACCGGATGATGGACATTGGCGTCATCAGCCGTGAGTCGGCGATTTCCTGGGGCATGACCGGCCCCAATCTCCGCGGTTCCGGGGTGCCGCGGGACCTCCGCAAGGACCGTCCCTACCTCGGCTACCAAAACTACGAATTTGATGTGCCGGTGGCCGAAGAGGGTGATTGCTACGCCCGCTACCTCGTGCGCATGGAGGAAGTGCGCCAAGCCGTCGCCATTTGCCGCCAGGTGCTCGACAAGATGCCCCCGGGCCCGGTGAATCTGGCCGACCCGAAGAGCATGCTGCCTAACAAGGAAAGCGTGCTCACGTCCATGGAGGAACTCATCCATCATTTCATCGTTGCCACGCAAGGCATCGACGCCCCGGCGGGCGAGGTCTATTTTGCCGCGGAAAACCCCAAAGGCGAACTCGGTTTTTACATTCATTCCAAGGGCGGCGGCGTGCCCTATCGCCTAAAAATCCGCAGCCCCTCATTCTGCAATCTATCGATCGTTTCCCGACTCCTGCCAGGGCACATGGTGTCCGACGTGCCGGCCATTCTCGGCTCCCTGGATTTCGTCATGGGCGAGTGCGATAGATAAGTCATGGGTCAATAGTCATTTCATTCCTTCCTTACTCAGCCCGCCGTGTCCCCCTCCCCTCTTGAACAAGCCATCGCCTCGCACCCGACGCCGGGCACACCGCATTTTGCGCCTTTCGCTGTGACGGCGGACTTGGAGGCGGAAGCCGATGAGCGGATTTCCCACTATCCATCTAACAAGCGATCCGCCACCCTGCCCCTGCTGCATATCATCCAACACCGTTTCGGCTTCATCGCCGCCGCGGCCATCGACTGGGTCGCCGCCAAGCTCGACCTGGAACCCATCAAGGTGCTGGAAGTGGTCACTTTCTATCCGGGATTCCGCCAGCGTGCGCCGGGCAAATACCACATTCGGGTCTGCCGCACACTCTCGTGCGCGATGGGCGGCAGCCATGAGCTCATGGACCGGCTGTGCGAACTGACCGGCATCGACCGCTCGCACCTCGATCCCCACCACCACCCGATCGCGGTGTCGCCGTGCGGGAATTTTTCCGTGGAGTTTGCCGAATGCCTTGCTTCCTGCGGCACGGCGCCGGTGTGCATGGTCAATGACGATTTCCATGAGAGGGTTGGTGCCGACAAGGCCGCAGAGCTGCTGGCCAAGTATGCGGCCCAATGAGGGATCACTCCTTCCGGCCTTGTTGTCACGAGTTCCC
>JBAXPF010000550.1:0-2189 GCA_037132955.1 Verrucomicrobiota bacterium
GCTGCAGCAAGCGGGCATATTTGCCCTCGGCATCATGCCCTACATCTCGGCATCCATCGTGGTGCAGCTCATGACTGCGATCGTGCCCAAGCTCTCCCGTTTGGCGCGGGAAGACGGCGGTCGCCAGAAAATCACCCAATACACCCGTTACATCACCATCGGCATTGCGGTGGTGCAGGGGTTCTTCGTCACCAAGAGCCTGATGAGCCCGGGCAGCATCCCGTATATGGCCGGGGTCGAAAAATTCGGCACGCTGGTGCCGGATGCGACCTGGATCTGGATGGCTCTCACGGTTCTAACGATTGTGGCGGGCACGGTGTTGCTGATGTGGATCGGCGATCAGATCACGGACAAGGGCATCGGTAACGGCATCTCCATCATCATTACGGTCAATATTATTTCCGCCCTGCCGGGGGCCCTCATCCAGGCATGGAAATACTTCACCACCGGAAACAACCAGGGGTTCCACTCACTCATGATGGTGGTCATGATTGCGCTCTTGCTGGCGGTCATCGCCGCCACCATTTCCATCACCCAGGCCCAACGGCGCATCGCCGTCCAATACGCCAAGCGCAATGTCGGCCGCAAACAATTCGGCGGCCAGACCCAGTATTTGCCGCTCAAGGTCAACTATGCAGGGGTGATGCCCATTATCTTCGCCTCCGCGGTGCTCTCGCTGCCGCCGATGATGTTGCAGTGGTTCTTCTCGGGCAAGGCTTGGTCCACCAAGCTTTATGGCGAACTCGCCGGGGGGGGCACATGGTATTATATCCTCGGTGGAATCGGTATTTTCCTGTTCTCTTACTTCTGGGTGGCGATGATGTTCCAGCCCTCGCAGATTGCCGAAGACCTCAAGCGCAACGGTGGCTATGTTCCCGGCGTGCGTCCCGGCAAGCCCACCGCCGACTTCCTCGATTTCACCATGACCCGGCTCACCTTTGCCGGGGCCATCTTCCTCACCGTCATCTTCATCCTGCCCGTGGGCGTGGGCAAGATCGTCGGTCTGCCGCCAGGCTCGTTGGTCCTGCATTTCTTCGGCGGCACCTCGCTGCTCATCATGGTCGGCGTCATTCTTGATATCATGCGCCAAGTGGAAACCCACCTCCTCCAAAAGCACTACGATGGCTTCCTCCGCAAGGGCAAACTCAAGGGCCGCTACGACCGCCTCACCCAAACCGGTGCCGGCGCCTCGCGCACGGCTCTGGTCTATCTGTGGGTGGTCATCGCCATTCTCATCGTCTTTGGCATCACCGCCTATATCTACAACAAGCCCTAACCGCGGAACCCGGGCCTTCCCACCCCCAACAGCAAGGTGTCACGCCGCGTCCGCATCCCTATCAAGTCCGCGCGGGAAATCGACTGCATGCGTGCGGCGGGAACCATTGCCGCCACTATTCTGCAGGCGCTTGCCAAAGCCGTCGAACCCGGCCGCACCACCCGTGAGATTGACCTCATGGCGGCCGAGTTGATGCGCCAGCACGATTGCAAGAGCGCCTTCCTCGGCTATCGCGGATTTCCCGGATACACCTGCATTTCCATCAACGAGGAAGTCGTCCACGGCATTGGCGGGCCGCGCCGCATCCTGCCGGGCGATATCGTCAAGATCGACGTGGGCATCGTCAAGAGCGGTTTCATCGGTGACAATGCCACCACCGTGCCAGCCGGGGATATCCCGCAGGCGACCCGCCATCTGCTCGCCGTCACCGAGCAAGCTCTCTATCAAGCCATCGACCACGCCCGCCCCGGCAACAAGTTGGCCGACCTGTGCGGTTCAGTGGAGGCGTTCGTGGTGCCGCGCGGCTTCACTGTGGTGAGGGAATTCGTGGGGCATGGCGTCGGCCGCCGCCTCCACGAGGAACCCCAGATCCCCAATTACCGGCCTCATGGGGTCACCACCACCCTGTTGCCCGGCATGACCCTCGCCATTGAGCCGATGATCAATGCCGGTGTGCCCGGCGTGCGCATCCTGCCGGATGGTTGGACGGTCGTCACCGACGACCGCAAACCTTCCGCACACTTCGAGCACACCGTCTTGGTCACTCATGGGGCGCCCGAACTGCTCACCTGGCGCCCCCGCGAAGCCCTGCCTGAAATGTTAGGCCTGCCGCCGCTCTAGTTGGGCCATGGCTATACCCTCAAGAGGGGCACGGGCGGCCCGCCCGTGATCTTCATCTCAAGAGGGGCACGGG
>JBAXPF010000551.1:0-2176 GCA_037132955.1 Verrucomicrobiota bacterium
CGTTCTGGTTGGTCATGCCCTCATAGCTTGCAAGCACCATGGCCTCGGCGTCCTCGAAGCGCTTGATTTTGAGCAACCACGCTTCTCGCTCGGTGGAACGCCCGCACTTGTAGGGTGAGTCGGGGGTTCTAACCATCACGCCCTCGTATCCGGCGGCGATGCATTCCTTTTCGTATGCGGCCAGGGCGGCGGCGTCACAGATGAGAACCGGCAGAACTTTAACGATGCGCGGGGAATCCGGCAACGCGGCAAGCACCTCCATCCGTAGCCGATAGGGTGTGCTGATAGAATCAGTCACACAGTCAAAAACATGAAAGACGAAATCCGGCTGGCCATCGCGGGCACCGATGGCGCTGGTGGTTTCGCAGAACGTGCCGCCGCGCAACATCAACTCGCCGTCCAGGCCATCGGGCAGGTTGGCTTCGATCCACTCGCGGGCGAAGCGGTTGGAGATTGGTTTGAAGGATCGGGTCAGCGCCTTGCCGTCGAGCTTGAGACAGCGGATGCCGTCGAGCTTGAGACAGCGGATGCCGTCGAGCTTGGGCGTGGCAAGGACAGGGAAGGGTAACTGTTCAGGGCACTCGCACTTCACGGCGAGCATCGGCTTTGTGATTGCATTCATGGCTACGTGAGAAAGGAGGCGGTTGCATCGTCGCAAATTGAAGGGACCCAGTCCTCATTGGCCGACCTGCTTGCCCATGAAATGGAGTCGGCTCCGGGTGTTCCGCTCGATGACGTGCGGGAAGTCTCGGACTGCGTGGCGGCATACGACTATGCAGAATGCCAGTTAGCCGACGGCTTTCCACTATCCCTCCGCCTCATCGCGGAGGCTCACACGAAACTGCTGGCCAGCGGTCGGGGGCGGACTCAATGCCCGGGGGAATTCAGGCGGAGCCAGAATTGGATCGGCGGCAGCCGCCCGGGAAACGCCAGGTTCGTTCCGCCCCCTCCGGACGAGGTGATGACCTGCATGGGACTGCTGGAAAAATTCCTGCACGATGATCCCGTTAGAACGCTCCCGTTGATCAAGGCCGCGCTGGCGCATGTGCAGTTTGAAACGATCCATCCCTTCCTGGATGGCAACGGACGTGTCGGTCGCCTGCTCATCACCCTGATCCTGAGGACCGAGGGACTGTTGAAATATCCAATCCTGCACCTGTCGCTCTTCTTCAAGGAACACCGCGCGAGATATTACGAACTGCTCCAGGATGTGCGCGTCACGGGGAACTGGGAAGCGTGGCTCGACTTCTTCCTTCAGGGCGTGCGGGATATTGCGACCCGAACCGCAGCCGACATCCACAGGTCCTTGGATCTGTTTGAGCGGGACCGGCAGCGCATTGGTGCATTGGGCCGTGCGGCGCGGTCTTCGTTGCTCATCCACGACAAATTGAAGCGGCGGCCGCTGGCCTCGATCGCGGCACTCGCCGCGACCACCAATCTCACCCCGACGACCATCGCCTCGTCGCTCGGCAAATTGCGGAGCCTGGGAATTGTCAGGGAAGTCACGGGAGGAAGCTATGGTCGGCTCTATGCCTATGACGGCTATCTCGCGATCCTGTCCGAGGGATGGCACGCCCGAGTTCACCGCCGCCATCATGGGATTCGTGTTCACGCACTGCGCCCCGTGGCCGGAAGTGGTTAGAGCGTCCTTCGACGACCAGACCTTCCGCGAGTCGGCTCTCATCTTCTGCGGTGGCCTCACGCCAGCCGACTTCCAGACTGCATTCAAGCGGTTGGAGGAGCAGAGCAAGGAGCTTGAAGCGGCACAGGTTGGAACGATGGGAGACCTCGCAGCAAAAAAGCCCCGCCGTGCGACGAACCCGGCTTCCTAGCAGCCCAGGTGTTTGCCGTCGCCGCTGAAACCGGTTGGCCCGAAGAACGCATCATCTTCATGCCACTGGCACGTCTCGCCCAATATCAGCACTGCCTGTTACGGCGCAACGGGGTGCGGACCAACTGGAGCAGTGTCGGGATCGGGCAGGGCACGCTTCAGGATCAGTTGGAGGCGCTGCGGGTTCAGTGGAAGCAATCAATGAACCCAGAACGGTTAGAACTATGACAACACAACGCATCGGCTTTATCGGGCAGGGGTGGATCGGAAAGAACTATGCGGATAGGGAAGCCGAATTGATCAAATACGGTGCCAATGCCTTCCTGTATCTGAAAGTCGTCTATG
>JBAXPF010000552.1:0-2158 GCA_037132955.1 Verrucomicrobiota bacterium
ATCGACTACATTGCGCTCGGCGATTGGCATGGCACCAAACAAGTCGGCCCGAGGGCATGGTATGGCGGAACGCCAGAGATTGACCGCTTTCCCAAAGGCGAGGGAAATGACCCGGGAAACATTCTCAAAGTCACCCTCTCCAGCGGCCAGCCAGCCGTGGTGGAGAAAATACCCACAGGGCGCTTTGCATGGAAGGAGCTGGCATTCCGTTTTTCCGACGACGCCAGCCTCGACCTCTTTTCCACTCAACTTGACGAACTCATCGGCCAGCGCGGCGATGAGAACCTGCTGTTGCTCACCCTCGAAGGCTCGCTCGGCATCGGGGCCTCCGGCCGCCTGGAGAAAATCCTCGAATCCTGGGAATCCCGCCTCGTGCGCTTGAAGCTCGACTCTCGCGTGGCCATCGCGCCGTCCGACGAGGAAATTGGTGCCCTCACCCGCCGCGTCGATGACCCGCTGATCGCCACGGTTGCCACCGATCTCGTTTCCCGCTGCCAGGGCGACACCGAGGAAGCCGCCGTTGCCCGCATCGCTCTCCGCGAACTCTACTCCGCCCTTGCCTGAATTTTCCGCAGTTCCCCAATGCGCCTCATTACCCTCACCGTCCGCAACTACCGGGTCCACAAGGATCTTACGGTGACCTTTGATCCTTCCCGCAATCTCATCGGTGGTCCTAACGAATGCGGGAAAAGCACTCTCGCAGAAGCCGCGCACCGTGCCCTCTTTCTCCGCGCTAAAACCGGCGGAAACATCCAGAAGGAAATGGTTTCCACCCGCCATCTCGGCGAGCCCGAAGTCCTCCTAACATTCGAGGCGGGAGGCACCCGCTGGGAGTTGGAAAAGCGCTTCGCCGCTGCCAAGGGTTCCACCCGCCTAACCTCCAACGGCGGCAACACCCTCCGCGACGACGAGGCGGAAACGAAACTCGCCGCCCTTCTGAAGACCGACACTGCTGGAGGTCGCGGTGCAGCAGGCCTGCTCCCGGACCTCTGGGCGCATCTCTGGGTCTGGCAGGGCAAGGCGGGCGACGACCCATCTGTCCACACCACGGCCCACAAGGCGCAACTCATCCAGCACCTCCAAAAAGACGGAGTCGCCGCAGTCCTCCAGTCGGCTAACGACCAGCGCGTCGCCGCCCGCATCGCCGAAACCTACGCCGAACTCTTCACAGCCACCGGAAAACCCAAGACCGGTTCTAAACCCGAACTCGCCCGCATCCGACTCGAAGAAGCCGCCTCCGCAGTTGAAAAAGCCCGCGATGCCTCCGCCCGCCTCGCCCAAGCTGCCGACGACCACACCCGCGCCGAGCGTGACATCGCCGAGATCACCGCCATCCTCCCAAAGCTGCGCGAAGACCGCAACGCCACCGAAGCGAAGCTCCAACAAGTCGCCAACCTGCGGCGCGACGAGGAAAACCACCGCCAGATCCACGAAGCAGCAGGTGCCAGACGCCAGGAGTTGGAGACTCACGACCGCACAATCCGCGACCTTCAGTCAAAGCTCGCGACCCATACCGCAGCTCTCCAACCCGCCGACGAAAAACTTGCCATCCTCACCACCGCAGAGGAATCCGCCCGGTCCGCCAGCCAGACCGCCGAGACCGCGCTGCGTGACTCTGCCGAGACCGTCCGCCGAGCCCGCCTCCGTCACGACCTCGCCAACGCCGCCGTCACCGCCTTCGAAAAATCCGAGGCCCACCAACGCCTCTCCGAGCGCGCCACCGAAGCCGCCGCAATTCAGTCCGATCTCGCCGCGCTGCGCTCGAACCTCGCCAAGCTCCCGATCCTCGACACCAAAGACCTCGCCCGCCTCCGGAAACTCGAATCAGAAGCGGGCCAAGCCGTCGCCGCCCTCGAAGCCATGGCAACAGGCGTTGAGTTGTTGGAATCTGCGGTTCCCGTCCACCTTGACGGCGAAGCCCTCGCCCCCGGCGAAACCCGCATCCTCACCGAAGCCGGCGAACTCGTCATCGGCAATGGCACCCGCCTGCGCATCCGCCCCGGTGGAGGCAACTCACTCGCCACCGCCCGCACCCGGTCCGAGACCACCCGCGAGGCTCTCGATTCCGCCCTCCAGGCCCTTGCTCTGCGTGACACGGAGCACGCCGCCACAGTGCAGGAACATCGCCAGACCCTCGGCCAGAAAATTGCCAGCCTCG
>JBAXPF010000553.1:0-2154 GCA_037132955.1 Verrucomicrobiota bacterium
CTGGATCGTGCGCAGCGGCGCGGTGGGTGAACCGGGGTTGCTGTCATTGCCGGCGGGCGAGACATGCAACTCGGCGGCATGGAGCGGGATGAAAAGTATAAATGTAAGGAGCGGATATTTCATGGCAGGCAAGGGAGATGTTCACCCGATATTCCAAGTTGAATTCCTGCAATCCGGATGGAAACCACGGATGACTCGAATGACTCGGATTTTTTAGTTTGGTTTTTTCACCATCTGCAACTTCGGAGAGGATGCAGATGGAATCTATTTCAATCCGTGTAATCCGTGGTAAATCTATCGGATATTTCGAAACAAACTTCGGATTTCTGGGATGAGCGTTTGGATAATGGCGGTGGTCACATTGAATACTCGCGATCCGGCGCGGTCTTTCATCGTAGGCGCGCGGGTGACAGCGGCTCTGTAGCGGCGCTCTATGAGCGTCGTGCGGAAGAAATGCGCCAAGCCATGGCCAACGGCGGTCGCAGACCGCCGCTACAAGCGAGCGCTCCTACTTAACAAGTTTCAGGTCGAACGACTTGAAGGCAATACCACGCTGGAAGCCGTGGGAAATCTCGAGGGATTGCTTGCCCTTGTTGAGCTTGAGGTCCGGGCCCTTGGCGGTTTGCCACAGGCCGGTGGTATAGGGCAGTTCAATGGCAATTTTCTCGGCGGGCGGCGTGCTGCCGAGAACCTGCACATTGATCACTTGTTCGAGGTTGGCGGTGGCCACCTTGAGTTCGAGGCTGTAGGTTCCGGCCTCGGGCACGTCGATCTCATAGGTCACCGATGCGCTCTGCATGTGCGCTTGGAAATGCACCTGCTTGCCACCTGTGTAGCAATCATGCACCACCACACCTTCCGTCTGCGCGCCCCCATAGCTGGTGACACCTGCCATCTTGGCATACCCAACCGCATTCACATGAATGACACCGGGTACCGGCGTGTAGGCCGGCTCCGGCTTGACGGCAGCGGCGGCTTCCGGTGCTTTCGCAGGTGCGGCGGCGGGCTTGACCAAGCCGGGTTCGGCGTCCATTTCCTCGGGCTTGAGTGAGGCTGTTAGATCTTTGGCGGCGCTCGCAGGGGCCTGGTTCGCGGCCTTGGCCACGGCCAGCACCGCGGCGGCTTGCTCTTTGTTAGCCGCCACCGATGCGGCGAGCCAACGCAGGTGCTCAACCTGTGAGAAAACGTCCGCACGCCCACGCGACTCGACGCAAGCGACAAACTCCGTGCCGCCCATGCCTTCGAGTTTGGATACCTGCCAACCGCGGCCATAGCCGACGTGCCAAGTGCCCTCGGCACCCTTGAAGGCAACACAGGCATGGGCCGGCTGGCCGACGCCGATGGCCGGGATGCCCCACGCCTGGCAAATAAACACCGACCACGACGAGCGGGGGCCGCATTTGCCTCCGCCCGCAAACACCGCCTTGTAGTCGACGTGGGAAATCGGCGAATTGCGCCGCCACATCTGGCTGGTGGTATCCACCACCTTCTCATTGATCAGGTAATCCGGGCGCCAGGCGCGGACCATTTCCCGGCCCCATGTTAGATCAGCCTCGGACCCCCCCGAGGATACCACGTATTGAAGGTCCCATACCGTGAGCTTGTCGAAGCTGGGAAACAATTCCTTGTTGGCATGCGCGGCCTTGAAATATTTGTAGCGCACCACCGGATCGCTCGGCGGCTTTTGTTGACCTGACCCTGGAGCACCGGTGCCGGGCGGACGCAGCGCCGTGGCGATCGCCAGCTTGAGCGGCATGCCATCCTTGGACTCCGGATCGGCCACTTGGATCTTTTTCCAGATCTCCAATGCGCCGGTGGACAATCCCCAACTGTTATCTTCCCGGGCACCGAGACTCAGCGGCGTGGCCCCCTCAAGATACAAGTCCATGACCTGTCGGTCTTTGAGCAACCAAGCCAAAAACGGCTTGTTGGCGGCATCCGCCTTGGCAAAGGCCCCCAACTTGTCAGGCCCGGCTTTGGCGATGATCTGGCGCTGGGCCAAGGCCGGTGCCACCACCGGATCTGTAAGCAAGGCCGCCAGCGACGCTTGCGTGATCTTGGCCGGGTCGCTTGGCACTTTCTGGCCCAGCCAGGTGGAGAGATTGGTGCAATAGCCGGCGAATTCGCCGCTGCTGATGGCCGCATCCAAATCCT
>JBAXPF010000554.1:0-2153 GCA_037132955.1 Verrucomicrobiota bacterium
CAGCGGCAAGACGCTCTTGCTCTGCCTGTTCGGCGGCGGCCTGTTCAGCGGCAAGACGCTCTTGCTCTGCCTGTTCGGCGGCGGCCTGTTCAGCGGCAAGGCGCTCTTGCCCAGCCTGTTCGGCGGCGGCGGTTCGTTCGGCGGCGAGGCGTTCGGCTTCCTTCTGGGCGTTGAGAGCATGGAGGCGTTCAACTTCGGCCATGGCGTCGGCAACCTTGTCGGACGGGCTGGTCTTGATAGGCTGGAGGGGCTTGCGCTGCGCCATTTCCAGAGCGGGGAGGAGACTCACGCCACCTGTCTCGTCGGCAGGGGCATTACGGCCGGCGGCTTCGAGTTGGCCCTGGAATTTGGCAAGGGTTTGGCTGGTGGTGGTTTCCTGTTTGCGCAGTTCACCGATGACGCGGGTCGAATTTGTTAGAGTTTCACGCAGACGGTCGATTTCTGCCTGGAGTGTGAGGGAGTTGTCCGGGCGGGCATCGAGGAGGGCAAGCGCCTCGCGGGTTTTGGAAAGCTCGTTTTCGAGGGCAAAAGTGCGTGCGCGTTGGCCTTTGTTAGCCTCGGCGGCGTTGGAATTGAGGGTGTTGAGGGTTTCGCGGGATTTTCGCAGTTCCACCTCGAGGGTTTGGATGCGTTTCTGGTCGGCCTCCACGCGGTGTTGGGCATCCGCCAAATCTTTGGCCGCCTTGTCGAGCGTGGCTTTGGAGACGGTCTTGGCGTGGAGGGTATCGAGCTCGTGTTTGAGGGATTTGTGGGTGGCCTCGGCCTTGGCCAGGGCGCTTTCAAGTTTCTTGACGCGTTCACGGGCCGGCACATCGTCTTGGGCAACGGGCTTATGGCTGGAGACGACGGGGGCATGGAACTTGCGGCGCAACCACCAGCCTAACATTCCAAAGATGGCGGCGGTAATGGCGAGAAGGGGGAGAAGCTTGATGATAAACCAGAGGTTTCCTGGGAAGATTTCTGCGATCATGATAGGGGGTGGGATGGGAGTTGCTGCGGATGATGGAAAGGGGACGGTTAACGGGGCGGGCGGCCGCTAGGGCCTTTGAAGGGGCCGAGGGGTTTGTTAGGAACGCTGGCGGCCTTGGCTTTGGCGGCGGCTTCGGCGGCGGCTTGTTGTTGGAGTTGTTCCGGGCTGAGGTTTTTCCAGCTGCGGAGCTTGGCGAGGGCGTGGGTGATTTCGTTGTCGGGGACCTTGCTGGCTTTCAGGGCGGCGGCGATTTCCGGGTTGCTGGCGGTGGCGGGGAAGCGGATCCATTTTCCGTCGCATGGGGTGACGGCGATGGTGGATTCGTCCTGCGGCAGGGTGCGGAGGTCCGGCATGCCGCTGGTGGTGGTCTCCCAGTTGGCTGGGGGAAGGGATGTTTGCGCGATGGAGATCTGATTGTTGAGCGGAGCCGCAGGGGGTGCCAATTGGGTGGCAATGGCATCGAGGAGCGCTTGCCGTTGAGCGGCGGATTGCAACACGCCATCGATGCGCTGATTGCCGCCGAATAGGGAAAGGATCAGCCACGGGCGGGGCCGGAACGGGGCTCGCTCGGGATCGACGACGATCTCATTGTGCACGGGCGGGATCACCGGATTCATGGTGGAGGTGAACCAGCCCGGCAGCCGGATTTGGGTTTTGATGAGTTCTTCGGCCTGCGCCTTTTCCGCCGCAGTGGCCACCGAACCGGTGAGGGTCGCTTCCTGGCCTTTAAACTCGGCCTTCACTTGGGCAAACACAGCGGTGCGCTCCGAGTTCTGCAAGATCCGCTTGGCGGCGGCATCCAGCTTGCCTTCCGCGGACGGCAGATAGATGAGAGCTCCAAACAGCCACAGAACGAGCAGAACGATGATACCGGATGGGAAATACTTTTTCACGCCGCGCACCGATGACATCAAATGCGCCCGCGGTCAAACTTCAATGCATTTGGCATGGAGAATTTTTCTGGTGGGGTGACCCGACACCGGGCAGGTGGGTGCCGCACTGCCCGGGTGCCGGGGCCGGTGATGCAATCAGGCCCCGCCGGTGGCGATGTGGGCGAACTTGTCATCAATGAAGCGGACGACCAGTGCCTCAAGCGCGTCATCGCCGAGGCGCGTGACGACTTCCAGGGAGAAGCCGCGGGCGATGAGTTGGCGCGCGGCGACCGGGCCGATGCCACGGGCGC
>JBAXPF010000555.1:0-2135 GCA_037132955.1 Verrucomicrobiota bacterium
CCTTCGTTCTGCACGACCTGATAGCCCGCGAAAGCGTGACCACTCCGGACGAGGCACGGGGCCGTGAATCGGTTCTCAGTTATGAGGCGGTAGTTTCAGCCGCCTGATCGGAGTTGACACGGCCTCCCCGGTCAAATGTCCGCGACACAACTAGGCATCACCGGCAACTGGGGCATCCCGAACGATCAACCGGGCATCCTCATCACTGATTATTCCTTCGACTTCTCCAACGAGCAAAAGGAAGTGCTCGACAAGGGCGGTGAAATCACAGGCCTTGCGCTCTACAAGGAGAAGTGTGAGATCAAGATCTCCGGCCTGGTTGCCAAGTTGTCGTCGTTCAGCGGCAAGATCGGCGCGCCCCTGGCCCTGGCCAACGCAATGCCGGGTCACCTCCAGTCCACGGGAGGCAACACGATCACAAAGCAGATCAACCGCAGCCTCAACAACGAGGATTTTGAGAAAATCGACATCACCGCCACCCACTATCCATACGTGGTCATCGGGTCGTGATCCCTTCTCTAACACGATCAACGAGATAATCACATGAACGCCGTATCCCACCTGTCATCCACCGCCACAAGCAACACCTGTCTGGCCGCCGCCTTGACCGCGGTTGGCATTCAACTCGCCGCAAAGCCATTTATCCGCGTCGTCGGCGATGGCATCAGCGGCGAACGCATCGTCTGGTTTTTCGACCCGCAAAGCCAGGATGGCCGTTTCCAGACAAGTGAACTCATCGCCGCATGGCATGACGACGCCTGGCACCTGGCCAACCCGGAGCATCCGTTCGCCTATATCAAGTGCGCGCTCAGAAACCGCGAGTTGCTGGTGGACAAGGTGAAGCAGGACGTGCCGCTGGCCTGCATGATGCGCCGGGGCAAGATCGCCCTGATTCCGCTCAACGCCCCGGCGAAAGTCGAGGACTTCTTTCTCCGCCAACTCTAACACACCATGAACGACACCGACCGCCAGAAACTTCTCTCCACCGCCTTTCATGACGTGGAGGCCATCGTCGGAGGCCACGCGATGCGCCCGCTCTCGCTCGCCAGCTACGACGTGCTTTTGCGCACCGGCAACCCGCTGGTCGAGGGCAAAATCCCCAAGGATGGCACACCTGAATTCACCGCCGCCATCATGGGATTCGTGTTCACGCACTGCGCCCCGTGGCCGGATGTGGTTAGAGCGTCATTCGACGATCAGACCTTCCGTGAGTCGGCCCTCATCTTCTGCGGTGGCCTAACGCCGGCCGACTTCCAGACCGCATTCAAGCGGTTGGAGGAACAAAGCAAGGAGCTTGAAGCGGCGCAGGTTGGAACGATGGGAGACCTCGCAGCAAAAAAGCCCCGCCGTGCGACGAGCCCGGCTTCCTAGCAGCCCAGGTGTTTGCCGTCGCCGCTGAAACCGGCTGGCCCGAGGAACGCATCATTTTCATGCCACTGGCACGGTTGGCCCAATATCAGCACTGCCTGTTACGGCGCAACGGGGTGCGGACCAACTGGAGCAGTGTCGGGATCGAGCAGGGCACGCTGCGTGACCAGTTGGAGGCGCTGCGGTTGCAGTGGAAGCAATCAATGAACCCAGAACGGTTAGAACCATGACAACCCCAAGCATCGGCTTCATCGGACAAGGGTGGATTGGCAAAAATTATGCCGATTGCTTCGAGGCACGCGGGTTTGATGTGGTTCGTTACAGCCTGGAAGAGCCCTACGTCGGCAACAGGCAACGAATCAAGGACTGCCGCATTGTGTTTGTCGCGGTGCCAACTCCGACCACTCCAACCGGCTTCGACTTCAGTCCGGTCGTGTCGGCATTGGAGAACGTCAGGCCCGGCACCACGGCGGTTATCAAATCCACCATCCTGCCCGGCACCACCGAAAAATTGCAGGGTGTGTTTCCTGACATCCTCGTGATGCACTCACCGGAGTTTCTGGTTGAGAAAACCGCCGCATACGACGCGGCCCATCCCAACAGGAACATTGTTGGAATTCCACGGGACAATGCGGAGTATCGCGCCCGTGCGGCGGAGGTCTTGTCCGTTCTTCCCAAGGCACCCTTTGAATTGATCTGCGCGGCCAGGGATGCCGAATTGATCAAATACGGTGCCAATGCCTTCCTGTATCTGAAAGTCGTCTATG
>JBAXPF010000556.1:0-2135 GCA_037132955.1 Verrucomicrobiota bacterium
GCGGCGGGACTGCGCGGAGCCGCCGCGATGGACTTGTGGGCGGGCTCCAGGAGCCGCCCCAAGCGCAGAGCCAGCGGATCGACCGGAGCTCAGCTGGGGAATTGCCGTGCGCGACTACTGGCGCTCCCGGGAGGATGAGGTCGACTGGCCGGTGCATTTCTTGAAACTGCGGGAAAAATACAACGGGTCGTCGTAGCCAAGAGTAGCGGCCACCTCCTTGACGCTGAGCCGGGTGGTGTCGAGATATTCACACGCTCGCTGGACGCGCAATTCATTGAGATAGGTCATCGGGCTGATGCCCGTGTGGAGTTTGAACCAGTAGCAGAAGCGGGCCACGGAATAGCCGACGGACCTGGCATACTCCACCAGGGTAAGCGGGGCCTTGAGACTCACGCGCATATTGTCCATGGCCCGCTCAATGCGTTCCGCGGCATCCGTGGAGCGCTCGAAGGCGGGATTGCGGTGCAGCAGGGTGATGACATTAATCAGAACACACGACATCTCGAGCAGGGTGTGCTCATGGTAGCCGCGTTCGATGGCTCCGAAAATACTGCGGAACTGCCTGCGCAAGCCGTCCCAGGAGGTGCAGTTCATCACAGGACTTGCCGGTGAAAGTCCCGTCCACTCAAGCAAATCCATGGCTCCCCTGCCATCGAAGTGAAACCAGAAGATACTCCATGGGTCCTGGTCACTGGCACCATACGCATGGCGGGTGTTGGCGGGCAGAAACACCACCTGCCCAGCCCCAACTCTCAATTCCCTGTCATGGATCCGGATCCAGCCGGTTCCGTGTTCAATGAACACCAGCATCATCTCAGGCAACCCTTCAGGGCGCTCGATAATATGCCCCGCGGCTGCCGGGAAATAGCCCAGACAGGTGACCGAGAAATCCCTGATGAAGGGCGTCTTGTGAATTCGCTGGAGGACCTGTTTGGGAACCCGGTAGAGCTGTTGCCGATCGAAGCCCTCGGCCCTCCTAGGAGCGAGAATATTGTCCATGCCTTAGAGAAAAGCTCCTATTCCCCCCCAGAGATCAAGCAGATAATTTTGCGGACGTCGAGCGAAGGACGGCGGGACGCCAACCCGGCAAACCATCCTCAGGCGCAATGGTCCACGTGCGTGGCCATGGCACCCTGACACATCCATTTGATCCAGATTCAACCATCAAACCAGATAGATAAGTGAAATCCTTTAAAGCACCTGCTCCAGTCATTGCCGTCGTCGAGAAAATGACCATCCCGACGTACCTGCCGCCCGAGCCTTCGGAGATGCCGATGTATTCCGAGTTCCGCCAGCACCAGGGGTCCACGGGCTATGCATATCCCAACCGGGTCACTCAAGGCGTGGAGCGGCAGGTGCTCACCGATGTCGAATACGAGGTGGTGCGGCTTGAGAATGACTACATCCGCATCGTCATTCTGCCTGCCTTGGGAGGACGCATCTTCGAGGGCTATGACAAGAAAAACGATTATCATTTCCTTTACCGTCATACCAGGATCAAGCCGGTGCTGGTAGGCAACTACGGATCGTGGATTTCCGGCGGCATGGAGTGGAACTACCCGTTCCACCACCGGCCCTCGACGTTCCTGCCGGTGGATTACCACATCGAAACGCTGGCGGATGGAACCGTCGTTTGCTGGTTGTCCGAGGCATCGATCTCCCCCGGCCAATACCGGATCAAGGGGATGGTCGGCGTCACCCTGCGCCCGGATGCCTCGTATTTTGAGACCCAGGTCCAACTGGCCAACCGCACCGAGATGGAACATCCCTTCATGTGGTGGGAAAACGCCGGAGTGCACGTCAATGATGACTATCAGCTGTTCTTCCCCCAGGATGTCAGCTGGGTTCATCACCACTACGACCGGCATCACGCGACCTTTCCCATCCACAAAGGCTGGTATGCCGTCGAAAACCACCAGGAACCGCATGACATCAGTATCCACAAAAACACGATCAAGGGGAACTCCTACTTCGCCGGCCCGTCGAAATACGATTTCTTCGGCGGATACGACCACCGCAAACAGTGCGGCATCATCCACATCGGCAATCACCATGTGAGCCCGGGCAAGAAGATGTTCCAGTGGGCGCTCGAAGATCTGGGTGACGCATGGAACGGGAATCTGACCGATCTGGAC
>JBAXPF010000557.1:0-2125 GCA_037132955.1 Verrucomicrobiota bacterium
CTGCCCGTGCCCCTCTTGTGGATACCCCACGGGCAAGCTGCCCGTGCCCCTCTTGGCCCGCGATTTCTTCCAACATCTTAACTCCATAACCTCCATTGGCCGGTGGCCAACGGAGGTTACTTGGCTTTCAAATCGAAATACTTGAGCGCGACACCGCGCTGATAGGGAGCGTTGAGCCAGATCGTCTGACTGCCCTTGATCAAGTGGATTTCCGCCGGTTTGGTGATCTGCCACAAGCCGGCCGTCCATGGCAATTCCATCCAGGCATGGCCATCCTGAACGGTGCCCACGCTGAATTCCCAGATGGTGGGCCCGCCGGTGGTGCCGCTGCTATCGAGCGTGTGCAAACGCACAAACTGGGTGGTCACCTGCGGGAAATCCTTCACATAGTCGGCACCAATGGTGGTTCCTTCAATGAGGGTTTTCCATGCCTCGCCATCCTTATACTCAAGGACGAACTTCGAGATCTTGCTGTAGGCACGCTCGTCGATCATGACCGTGCTGACAGGGATGGGCTTGCCCATATCCAACTCAAGGAAGGCGTTCTCCACACCCATGCTGCATGCCCAGCGCGTGCCCGGATTGTTATCAATGGCGAATTGCGGCCCCAGCTCCTTGACTTGGTTGCGAAACACGTTGGAGGCGGTCGCGCTCTTGGCCTGGGCCATCGCGCCGAATGATCTAACCGACATCGCCTGTCCGCTGTTGATCGTGGCGACCTTGGCGGTCAGCTCATAGACGCCGGTCGCGGGGACCTCGATCTTGTAGCCGACCCAGCACGACGCCATGCCTTGGGGGAAAAGCAACTGCTTGCCGCCGGTGGTGCTATCAATCACAGCCACCCGCGGTTCGCCGCCCCAGACGGTGATGCCGCCGGTTTCAGAAAAACTCGGACCCTCGACATGAATGACGCCGGGAACCGGCTTGTATGGCGGCTCGGAGGGGACGATGGCTTTGGTCTCACCCTTGTCTTTGACCGCGACGACGGCCCCTGAGTCCGCATTCATCTCGCTCACTTTTTCCGATGCGTCCAGATCCCGCTTGGTGACCGCCAAGGCCTGGGTGATGCTCTTGGCCACGGTTAGAACCGCGGCGGATTGTTCCTTGGTCGGCAGGGTGCCAGCCAACCAGCGCATGTGTTCCACCTGGCTGAAAGCAGTGGTCAGCAAGCGCGCCTCGGTGCCTTCGACAAATTCGCCGCCAGACATGCCCTCAAGCTTCGAGGCATTCCAACCCCTGCCGTAAGCGACCTGCCAATGACCATCCTTCGCCTTGTAGGCGACGCAGGCATGGGCGGGTTGGCCGACGCCCATGGCGGGGATGCCCCACGCCTGGCAAATGAACACGGACCACGACGAACGGGGGCCGCATTTGCCACCGCCATCTAACACGGCACGGTAGTCCACATGGGGAACGGGCGAATTGCGGCGCCACACACACGAGGTGGTGTCCACCACCTTCTCGTCATTTTTGAAAAGCGGGTTCCAGGTATTGACCATTTCCCGGCCCCAGCTCAGGTCCGCCTCGGAGGCGCCTGAGTTGACCACGAATTGCAGGTCCCACACTGTTAGATTGTCAAAGCTGGGGAACAATTCCTTGTTGGCATGGGCGGTCTTGAAATACTTGTAGCGCAGCACCGGATCGCTTGGCGTTTTCTGCTGGCCGGATCCCGGAGAACCGGTGCCGGGCGGACGCAGCGCCGTGGCCATCGCCAGACGCAGGTAAAGGCCTTGCCTTGAATCCGGATCGGCCACGTAGATCTTTTTCCAAATCTCCAGGGCGTTGGTGGATATCGACCAACTGTTGTCGTCCCGCAGCGCCATCTTGGTGGGCGTCGCCCCTTCCAAAATCATCTCCGTGATGGGCCGACTCTTCAAAATCCAGGTCAGGAACGGCTTGTTAGCCGCATCCGCCTTGGAAAACGCCGACAGCTTGTCAGGGCCGACCTTGGCGATGAACTGGCGCTGGACAAGCGTGGCCCCGAGCGCCGGATTCTTGAGCAATTCGGTGAGCGCGGGATGGGTGAGCTTGGCGGGATCGGTTGGTGCCTTCTGGCTCAGCCAGGTGGTTAGATTGGTGCAATAGCCGGCGAATTCGCCGCTGCTGATGGCCGCATCCAAATCCT
>JBAXPF010000558.1:0-2124 GCA_037132955.1 Verrucomicrobiota bacterium
CATGCCGATGCCCGGCCCGGTGTAGTCCAGGCACACGCGCTGGCACTTCTTGATGCGCGGGCGCAGCAAATCAATCTGGTCGGGCGTGGACATGGCGCGCATTTCCAGCACCTCGCGGGTCTGGCCCACGTCGCCCACGCGCTCATTGGTCCAGGCGACCGACAAGTCGCGCTTGCGGGCGAAGTCGATTCCCATGGTCAGCGGGCCGGGCTGGCTGCCGAACCAGAAATCAGGCGCGACCAGGGTGGACGCCTCCGGGCTTTCGCACAGGCCGATGAGTTCATAGGGCAGTAGCACCGCCGAGGAGTCCATCGGCTCGCATTCGTATTCCTGCGCCCAGGCGTCGGCATCATCCAGGGCGAGCCGGAGCTTGTCGGCATCGAGCGGCATGCCGTCGGCGATGGCGTCATGGATGGTGACGCGGTGGGCGCTGTAGCCATTGGCCGCCGCCTTTTCCCACAGCTGGTAGAACTTGTTGTTGCGGCCGTTGAAGGTGGACACCACGCGCAGTTTGAGGTTGCGCCGGATGTCGGTGTCCTCGCCCTTGACCAGGGCGCGCCAGCGGTCGAGGAACGTGCCCGCCAGCTTGTTGGTGGTGGACGGGAACATGGCCGCCCAGATCGCCTGCGGGTCCTCATGATATGCGAACTCGTCGAGGATCACATTGGCCGAGTAGCCGCGCGCCGTGGAGGGGTTGGACGGAATGGCGATGATTTTTGAGCCGTTGGCAAAGCTGATTTCCGTGGAGCGCAGCAGGCCCTCGGCAATGCCGCCGCGATCCTCTGCCATGTCGATCACGGCCATCTTGTAGGCATACTGCCATTCCTTGGCCTTGCTCAGCCACTCGATAGACTGGCGCTCGCCCGCGCTCATGCACACCCACTTGGTGCCCGGATCGACCAGGCAGTCATGCACCGCCTCGCCGCTGGTCACGGTGGACTTACCCCATTGGCGGGTGGTCACCCCGATCTTGTATTGCGAGTGGTCGTCAATGAACGCGCGCTGCTTCGGATAGAGCAGATCCTTGGGGCTCATCGCCGCCGGCAATGTCGAGTCGGAGGTCATTTGAGGATTTCGCGCATCCGGCGGTTCTGTTCTTCCAGCGAGAGCGATTGGCCCAGCACATCCTTGGCCGCATCCGCCTGGGCGGCTTTCTTTTCCAGGATCGCCAGCTTGCGCTTGTCCAATCCGATCTTCTGATCGTTCTGACTCAGTCGCTGGTCGTTCTGGCCGATCTTGACCATCTCGGCGAAAACCTTGGCGTCCTTCTCGATGATCCCCTCGGCCATGAACAAGCGGCGGCCAGCCTGCTGAATCTGCTTTTCGGAAACCTCCGGGTTCTTGGCCAACTCCAGCTTGAGCTGGTCGGAGAGCGCGGCCCTCGCATCCAAGCGCTGCCGCACAGCCAGCCAGCGATAGAACACCGACAACGAGGAGATGGAGATGGAAATATTGAAGCGCTTGGGCAGCTCCGCGCAGATGGCCTCCAATGTCATGGCCTCGCCGCCCTCTTCCGGGTGACGGTAGCGCCACAGCTCGTCGAGCGCTTCCTGGGGAAGGTTCTGGAGCTTGGCGTCGGCCCGCGTTAGTTTTTCGCTCATTCACGTCAGAGTGTTTTTTGTTTGGCCATTCCGGCCGGAGTGATGAACCAGAGGACCTGGACGGATTCATCGTCGTCCTCGCTGCGGATATATCCTTCCGCGTGGTTCCAGTCGCGGGCGTCCCGTAACTCCTGGAGCGAGATGCCGCCGCCGTTGAGTTCGTTGGCGAATTCCAGCAGCATCGCTTCGGTCTTGCCGTAGCCGGGGGCCATGGCCAGGACCTCGCGCACGCGGCGGCGGATGATGGCGAGTGGGGTGATTGGTTTCATGAGTCAGGAGGATTGCTTGTTGGCCAGGGCCATGATGGCGGCGGCGGCCTTGCCGATGGCCTTGCTCACGTCGGTGCGCGCATCAATCGCGCAGATCAACCGGTCGTGATTTTCCAGGCGGTCGTAGATCTTGCGTCGGCGCTCGTCTCCGGCGTTATCCAGTTCGGTGATCCGGTTGTTGATGCGTTCGTCACGCTCGGCGATCAGGTTCACGGCCTTGTCGAACAGACCGCGCATTTCCTTCACGTCGGTCT
>JBAXPF010000559.1:0-2103 GCA_037132955.1 Verrucomicrobiota bacterium
GAAGCTTCAGCGACCCACTCTTGACTTGGCGGAAAACTCCCCACCCACCGGTGGACGGAATCTCGAAACGGCCGAGTTCCTCGCGCTTGCCATTCATGATTGCGATGACGGCTCCCGCTGATTTTGGATCGCAGGCGATGTCCCATAGGCAGCCGTACTCGCCTGCGTGTGCAAGGTTGAGTCTCCACGCGGCGGTGTCGCCAGTGTCGGTCCAGTACCCGAGGTTGGATTCGGGAGAATTCGGCTGCCGCTCCAGACGCAATGACTTGCCGGACAGAACCGCGAGTCCCGCAGGCAGGTTCAGAGTGCCATTGCGATCAGTTTCGACGGCAGGGGCTTCGATGACGGGATGGCCTTTGACCACCACCTTGACGACAGTAACACCGATCTCCGGGGCAGTAGGCAAACGCAGCAGCCACGCGTTCCCCTGCCGCACGGCTTCGACGTCGGGACCGTCCGGCAAAAGCCGCGCTGAAAGAACGGAATTCGAGAGCCCGGGCAAGCAGAGTTCGCCACCCGCTGGCCGTTCATAGAGGTGCAGATAGAGCGCGGCGTCCCCGGAAGGCAGCGTGCGCGTGGTGCAGCCCCCCTTCCAAGGAATGCTGGCGTAGGGCGAGCGGCTGGTGCCGTAGATGGACTCGCCGTTCCTGCCCAGCCAGGCACCGATTTCCCTCAGGGTTTTCGCCGCCGGCTCCGGGATCCGGCCGTTCGCGTCGGGGCCGACATTGAGCAGCACATTTCCGCCTTGCGACACCGAATCTATCAGTATCCGGAGCAATGCGGCCGATGATTTCCAGTTACGGTCTCCGCTCTTGTATCCCCAGGTGTCGTTGCATGACAAACATAGTTCCCATGGCCGCGCGAGATCAGGATTGGGGGGCAATTTGTTCTCGTAGCTCTTGTAACTGCCGGACGAGCCGCCGTAGAGCCGGTCGTTGGTTAGAGTGGATGCTGGCAAAACCGCCATGATCGCCGCCGCCCGTTGCGCGTTCATTTCCACCGGCGTGTCGAAGAAGATGTTGGCAACCGGCCCGTAGTGGGCAAGCAACTCCTTGATTTGGGGCACCGCTATCTGCGCGAGGTAGGCGTCGAAGGATCCCTTCTGCGATTCGTCCCAGGGCTCGCCGAATCGCGCTCCGCCCGGATGCCACCAATCCTGTGCCTGGGAGTAATGAAAACCCAGCGGCATCCGCTGTTTCCGGCATTCCTCGACAATCGGCATGAGCAGATCCTTTTTTCGGGGCGTGGCAGCCACCGCATTCCACTCACTGACCTTGGAATCGAAAAGGGCGAACCCGTCGTGGTGCTTGGCGGTGACCACCATGTACTTCATGCCGGCCTCCCGTGCGAGGCCCACCCAAGCGGCCGGGTCGTATCCGTCCGGCGCAAGGCCGCTGGCATATTTTTCGTAGTCAGCCTTGGGGATGCGGGCGTGATGCATGATCCATTCCCCAAGATGGCGGACCGGCTTGCCGTTGTAAACACCTGCCGGAACCGCATAGACACCCCAATGCACGAACATCCCGAACTTGGCGTTTTGCCACCGCTGAAGGGGACTTTCATTCGTCTCGCTGATTGCAGCGGGAGCGCTGGCTTCGTCCACAGCTAATGCCAGATTTGGCAAAAATAGGCAGGCGATGGCCAGTCCGGTCCGGCAGCGGGATTGAAAGGAAGGCATGGTTTGCTGGGTGGAGGGAATGAACATGGCGAAACCCGGACTCACTGTTGCGGGCTGATGACCATCAACAAGGCGGCAGTGAAATCAGACCGGTCGGGGACCAGTGGGTTCGCGTCGATGTTGTCGGGAATCCCATCCCCATCGGTATCGGGATTCGTCGATGACGTGCCAGCCAGGATTTCCTTGAGCTCGTTGCACCCGCCGCCGTCACTATCTGCGAGAAGCGGGTTGGTGCCGATGGCGCATTCTTCAGCGTCGTTGAAGCCATCGCCATCACTGTCCACCTCATCCTCAGATTCACTGGCGTGCACAACGGGCTTGGCACCCTTGGCCTTCTTCGCCACCGGCGCCTTCGGTCCACTGGAGTCGCTGTCACTACCGCTACCACTGTCATCATCATCATCATCATCGTCGTCGTCGTCGTC
>JBAXPF010000560.1:0-2100 GCA_037132955.1 Verrucomicrobiota bacterium
CCGCCGAAAACCAAGCCACCGACCGCGCCCACCGCATCGGCCAGACCAAGCCGGTCTTTGTCCACAAGCTCGTCTGTCGCGGCACCATCGAAGAGCGCATCCTCGACCTCCAAAAACACAAGTCCGCCCTCGTCGAAGCGCTGCTCTCCGAAGACACTTCCAAACTATCAATCGACCCGGACACCCTCTCCCATCTGCTGTCCCCACTCACATGAACCGGACTCCCGCGACAATCCTGTGTCCGATTGGGCATTTGATTGTCGCGGTCAACCAAAGAATCCCATTCCGCGGCATGGACCGAGGCCCACCGCGAGGTCGGGCGATGGTTCGCTAGGACATAAAAAGCGGGGTTTGCCGTTCATGGGGCTTGCGTTTCCAGGCCAATGGTCCTACCTACCATACTCAAGGCACAAGCCTCATGAATTATGAAAACGCTCCACACTGCCCTTGTTGCTTCTTTGGCGCTCGCACTCAATTCCACCGCCGCCCCCCGGCTGAGGGTTTCCACGCCCTCGATCACCCCGGAATGCGAGATCCAGGTGGTCTTCGACCTGCCGGTCACCGCACCGGCCGACCTCGGCAAAGTCCTGCCTAACACGTGGCTTGAAGTCAGCCCGGCACTGCCTGGGAAACTCGTATGGAAAGCCCAGAACATCGCCCAACTCGTGCCGGAGCAAATCCCCGTGATGGGCACCACCTATCAGTTTTCAATCGCCCAAAACCAGCAGCATCTCGACGCCTCGGCCATTCCGGCCGGCGTGTTCGCCAGCTGCGCCAGCGAGCCGTTTCAGGCCAAGTCCCACAGCACCGACAACCGCTGGTCCCAAGACTTCTCGCCCGCCACTGCCGAATGGCTCGTCGTTTTCAATGATGATGTTGATCCGGCCACTGCCACTCCCTGTGTGGCATTCACCTCAAGGGACGGCCAGAAAGTCGCCGCCAAACTCACGCAGGCCACCGTTGCCCGCGCCGGATCCAACACCTCTAACTACCGGCCGTGGGCCGCACGCGGCAAACAACCTCCTGTGACCGGACCGGCTACTACCCCCACTCCAGCCCCGGAAGCACCGGTGGCCAACGCCCTCGTCGCCACCCCGCTCACCCCGCTCCCGCCAGGCGTGGAATGGTGCCTCACCCTCCGCAAGGGCCTGCCTAACAAATCCGCCAGCGCCCGCGTGGAGGCCGATTCAACGCTGCCAATCGGCACCATCGCCCCCTTCCGCGTCGAGGCCATCGCCCCCCGCGTCACCGCAGACAGCCCGCGCGAAATCATCGCCAGCTTCTCCCAACACGTTCCCGACCCGCTGCCGGCGGATTTTCTAACACAATGCGTGGTCCTAGAGCCGCGTCCGGCAGACCTCAGCGCCGAGGTGGGTGACAAGGAAATCCATTTCCACGGCAACTTCGCCGCCACCGACAAGTTCACTCTAACCATCAAGCCACCGTTTGCATCAAAGGTTGGCCACCCGCTCATCGCGCCCGCGGCCAAGGAATTCATCTTCGAGCGTCTCGACCCCGAACTGGTCCTGCCGAGTCACGACCAAGCCCAGCTTGCCAGCGGCAGCCGCAGCTACCGCGTGCGCACTGTCAATCTTGCCAGCGCTCACGTGCGCATCAAGCAACTCAGCGGTTTGGACGCGATCCGCGCCTATCAGGGATATCGCAACTACTCCGGCGACGGACCGGACTACGCCACCATCGAAAAAACCGCGGCACTGCCCTACGCGCTGGTCGCCGGCACCTCCCTTTTTGATCGCACCCTTGCCCTCGGCAATCCGATCGATACCGCCAAGGAAATCACCCTGCACTGGGATGAAGTGCTGCCGAAAAACCTTGCCAACGCCGTTCTCTTCCTCGACGTGACCGGCACCCTGCATCCGGAGCTTAAGAAAAACGGCCTTTGCTCCACCCAAGCCATCGTCCAACTCACCGACATCGGCCTCGCTTGGAAAACCACTGCCAAGGACGCCTTCATCTACGCGTTCTCCTGCGCCACCGGCAAACCCCTGCCCGGCGTCAGCATCGATGTTTTCGGCGAAGACGCCGCCATTCTAGCAAACCACACCACCGATGCCTCCGGCCTCGTCAGCGTCCCGCGCG
>JBAXPF010000561.1:0-2094 GCA_037132955.1 Verrucomicrobiota bacterium
CTGCTCACCGGTGCGGGAGCCAGCACCCTGGATGGTGCCACCTATACCCTGGGCACCGTCTACAATGCCAGCAACTTCACCGTCGGCACGCCGGTGGCCACTTCTAACACCCTGAAAGTCGCCGTCACCGCCGTCACCCAACTTGCCACCGCCTACTATCAGGGGGACTATCAGGGAGGCGTCAACTCGCTGCCGCCAGCCCCTGGCGTGTGGGCCGCCAGTGACGGCTTCAGCGCGAGCAACTGGACGCTGAATGCGTCCGGCTCGCTTGCCACCTCGCTGGTGCCCGGGGCGGCGACCAACGTGATTTTCTCGGCGTCCGGTGCCGTCAACCAGAATGCGATGGCATTGGGTGCCAACATGGCCATCAACAGCCTGACGGTCGACGGGGCGAGCGCACCTGCTGAAACCAACCCGCTGCTCCTCGCGGCCAACGGGGGGTACACTCTCACCCTCGGCAGCAACAGCAATCCCGGCATCACCATCAAGGCCGGCGCGGGTGCCGTTACCCTCAATCCGTCCATCAAGCTCGGCATGGCCCAGACCTGGTCTAACAGCAGTGGCAATCTCCTGAGCGTTGGCGGCAGCGTGGACAATGGCGGCTACCCTCTAACGGTGGCGGGCACGGGCAACACAAGTCTGGGCGGAAGCATCGGCGGCAGCGGCGGCCTGACAAAATCCGGGGCCGGCACGCTCACCCTTGGCGGGGCCAACACCTACGGCGGCACCACGGTCATGAGTGCCGGCACGCTCAAGCTGGGCCACAATCTCGCCCTGCAAAACAGCGTGTTGGACACCACCGGCTCCGGCGCCCTGGATGCGACGTCCGTGAACGCCCCGACCTTTGGCGGCCTGAGCGGCGGCAACAATCTGGCCCTGCCCTCCAACGTCATCGCCCTGACCCTCAGTCCCGGCACGGGCAGCACCGTCGCCTATGCCGGCGGCCTGAGTGGCAGCCTGATGCTCGCCAAGACAGGCGCGGGCACCCAGGTTCTGGCCGGCACTAACAGCTACGGCGGCGGCACGGCCGTCACCGCGGGCACGCTGTTAGTCAACGGTGCCATCACCGGCAGCGGCGCGGTCAACGTTGCCAGCGGCGCGACCCTTGGCGGCAGCGGCAGCATCGGCGGTTCCACCACCATTGCCGGCATCCACGCCCCCGGGGACAGCTCTCCGGGGATCCAGTCCTTTTCTAACAGCCTGGCGTATGCCGCCACCGCCCGTCTCCAATGGCAACTCGCCGACAACGACAGCAGCGGTCGCGGCAGCACTTTCAGCGCAGTGGACGTCACCGGTGGCACCTTTGCCATCGCCAACGGCGCCATCATGGATTTGAGTTTCGGGGCCTCGGTCAATTTTCTCAACAGCTTCTGGACCACCGACCAATCATGGTTGGTCGTTAATCTGGACAGCGGCCTAACAGATGATGGCGGCTCCGCCGTGTTCACGCTGGGCACGCTCAGCGGCGGCAGCGGCAGCCCGGCCGGCAGCTTTGCCGTCACCCGGGTGGCCGATGGCTCCGGCAAGAACGATGTGATGCTCAAGTGGACGGCGCCCGCCGGCAATGCCTACGACCTCTGGATCGTCTCCAAGGGGCTCACCGGCAATGCCGCGCTGCCTGCGGCCGATCCGGATCACGACGGCATCCCTAACAGCCTTGAGTTTGTGCTGGGCGGCGAACCGAATCCGGCCAACGCGGGCTCCAACTCGCGCAGTCTGTTGCCGGTGGTTTCGCGCAATGGGAATGGCGACATGCTCTTCACCTTCCACCGCAAAAATCTATCAAATAGCGGCACGGACCTCACCTTCCAGTGGTCGACCCATCTGAGCTTCCCGGCGGCCAACACGGTGCCGGTGGGGGCGTCGAGTTCCTCCACTGGCGGCGTGGACGTCGCGGTCAGTGTTCTGGATGCCGCCACCGACGCGATTGTCATCACCGTGCCGGCCGCCAAGGCTGCGGGCGGCATGCTCTTCGGCCGCCTCGGCGCGGCGATCACCTCCGATCTCGTGCCCGTCGGCACCGCCTATGACCTGTGGGCCGCCGCAAGCGGCTTGACCGCAGACAGCGCGCTGCCTTACGCCGATCCGGACCAC
>JBAXPF010000562.1:0-2081 GCA_037132955.1 Verrucomicrobiota bacterium
AAACCTACGACCTCAATTCGGAAATCTCATACGGTATCAATTCGGCCCGTAACATTTAGGGGCTAAGTGAACAGTATTGGGCAGCATGCCCGCGCCACGGTGGTGCGGCCCTATCCACTTCCCTGTCGCCGGCTCAGAGCTCGCGGAGAGTGGCTTTAACGGCATCGAAGTCCGGCAGATCCTTGGGATGGTCTTGGACCTCGGCGTAACGGATGACGCCATTTTTGTCGATGACAAAGGCCGAGCGCTTGGCCACGCCGCCCATGATGAGGTTGGCTTCCGGCAGGAATTGGTCGTAAGCAACGCCATAGGCTTTGGCCACCGTGTGCTCATAATCGCTGAGCAAGGGAAAGCGGATGCCTTCCTTCTCCGCCCATGCGGCCTGGGCAAAGGGATTATCGCCGGAAATGCCGAACACCTTGGCATCCAGCGCGGCGTATTCAAGGATACCCGAGGACACATCGCAGAACTCCTTGGTGCATACACCGGTAAAGGCCATCGGCACGAACAACAGCACAATGTTGGCGCTGCCGATCTGCTCGCTCAATTTGACGAGTTGCGGCCCTTCGGCGGTTTTGGTCACAAGGGTGAAGTCAGGGGCGGCGTCGCCGGTTTGGAGGGTCATGGTGGTTTGGGGGTTGATGTTTGTCGCGGCACTATAGAGGCTAACGCCAGTCGGTCAACCGACACTCGCACATGAATGACAAATTTTCCCAAGTCGGCCGCCACCTCGGCTGCGGCAGCGGCATTGAGGAACTCATGGACGACCTCGGCCACGCCCTGGCCCGCGGCGGACCTGACGTCAAAATGCTCGGCGGCGGCCAACCCGCCCGCATCCCGGAAATCAACGCCGTGTGGCACCGCCGCTTGCTGGAATTGGTGGATGAACCCGGCGGCCTCGACCGCGCCCTGACCTCTTACGACCCGCCGCGCGGCAATCCGCGCTTCCTGGAGGCGGTGGCCGGCTTGTTCCGCCGCACCTTCGGTTGGGACATTGGCTCGGACCACATCGCCGTCACCAGCGGTGGCCAAACCGCGTTCTATTTTCTCTTCAACCTGTTGGCCGGGCCGATGCCGGATGGCTCCCGCCGCAAAATCCTGTTGCCGTTGGTGCCGGAATACATCGGTTATGCCAATCAGGGCGGCGGCGGTGATCTATTCCGCGCCGTCACGCCGCTCATCGAACCCACCGGCCCGCACGAGTTCAAATACCGCGTGGATTTCGACAAGCTGGAAGTCACCCCGGACATCGCCGCCATCTGCGCGTCGCGACCGACCAATCCCACCGGCAACGTCCTAACCGACGAGGAAATCTCACGCCTGTCCGCCCTGGCCAAGACCCACGGCATCCCGCTCATTCTCGACAACGCCTACGGCGCGCCGTTTCCCGGCATCATCTTCACCGACGCCACCCCGTATTGGGCCGAGCACGTCATCCTCACCCTCAGCCTATCCAAGCTCGGGCTGCCCGGCACCCGCACCGGCATCGTCATCGGCCCGCCCGACATCATCCGCGCGCTCGGCTCAATGAGCGCCATCATCGGTTTGGCCAACCCCAACATCGGCCAACAAATCATCCTGCCCTTGCTCGAGTCCGGCGAAATCCTGCGCCTCAGCCGCGAGGTGGTGAGGCCGTATTACGAGGCCAAATGCCGGCTGGCGCGGCTGGCGGCGTTAGAGGAATTCGGCGATGATTTCGCGTGGTTCATCCACCGCAGCGAGGGAGCCTTGTTTCTGTGGCTGTGGTTTCCCGGCCTTCCCATCACGTCGCGCCAACTCTACGAACGGCTCAAACAACGCGGCGTGCTCGTCGTCTCCGGCCACTACTTTTTCTTCGGCGATGAGGCGCCAGCCTGGCCGCATCGCCACGAATGCCTGCGCGTCTCCTACGCCATGGATGAGGCCACCGTCCGCGACGGCCTGCGCGCCATCGCCGAGGAAGTGCGCCGGTGTTGGGCGTGAAGGAGCTTCTTCAAGAGGGGCATCTTCAAGAGGGGCACGGCCAGCTTGGCCGTGTTCTGACCTGCAAAACCGGCGATCCCGCCTGTGATCTCTTCCCTCAAGAGGGACACAGGCGGCCC
>JBAXPF010000563.1:0-2077 GCA_037132955.1 Verrucomicrobiota bacterium
TGAACGGGAAAATGTGGCTGCATCCGGCCACCCAGCGCAACGTCGCACGCCTGGTGGCCGATGGTTGCGGGTTTGTCGGCCCGGTCACGGGAGACTTGGCGTGTGGCTATGAGGGGTTGGGGCGCCTGGCCCCGGTGGAGGAGATTTTGGCCCATGTCGGCAGCTTGTTAGGTAAGGCGCGGGGTGGGTGACAGCGGGGATTTCAGGCGATTGCGACGATTTGGCGGGAAATTTGCAGAAAGTTCGACTTTGGGCTTGCATCGGCGGTGGGGTCGAGTATTTCTCGCCTCCCGAATTATGGCAAAGAAAAGTTGGATCGCACGCAACGAGCGCAAAAGAAAAACTGTTGAGAAATACGCTGAGCTTCGCCTGAAGCTGAGGCAGGAGAAGGACTACATCGGTCTGGCCATGTTGCCGCGCGATGCGAGCCCGACCCGCTTGGTGAATCGTTGCGCGGTGACCGGCCGCCGCCGTGCCTTCCTGCGCCGTTTCAGGCTTTCCCGCATCAGCTTCCGTGAACTTGCCTCCGCCGGCATGATTCCTGGCGTGACCAAGTCCAGTTGGTAGGCTGGCGGCGTGGATCTTGACGTGGCGCGGCAACCACCCGCTCCCGCGTCTTTGCAATGCCCATCTACGAATACGTCGCCGCAACCCCGGGGGATCCTGAGCATTCGTGCCGGATCTGTGTCCGCAGTTTTGAACTCAGACGTCCTGTGGACCGGGCTCCCTTGCTCGTTTGCCCGCTGTGCAAAAACCCGGTGAAAAAAGTCATTTCCCGGATCCATACCCCCACCGTCACCAAACCGCTGTCGGTGAGCGCCGCCAAGCAGGCGGGGTTCACGGTGCTGCAAAAACGCGATCAAGGGGTCTATGAAAAACTCTAACTGATGAACCTGATATGCATGGTGCTGCTGGCATTGACCGGCACAGGGGCAACGGATTACCACTGGCCGACGCTGGGCGAAACGCTGATGTATCTGTGCGGGATCGTGTTGTTCCTAGTCCTGAACGCGTTGTTTGTGGCGGCGGAATTCGCCTTTGTCAAAGTCCGGCCCAGCCAGATCGAGGCGGAGGGCAAGCCCAAATCCAGCGGCGTCAGGGCGGCACGCAAAATCGCCGACGACATCAACCCGTATCTATCCGCCGCCCAACTCGGCATCACCATCGCCTCGCTGGCACTGGGTGCGCTGGGTGAGCCGTTCATTGAAACCTTGGTGGGGCCGCTGTTGCAGCAGGCCGGCTGGTTCCCGCAGGGTTTGGTTAGAACGGTGTCGTGGGTGTTGGCGATTGGTTCGTTCACCGTGTTGCATGTGGTGGTGGGCGAGCAGTTGCCGAAGATGATCGCCATCCGCAAGGCCTTGGGGACCACCTTGGTGTTGGCCCGCCCCATGCGCCTGTTCTACAAGATTTGCTCACTGCCCATCCGCATGCTTAACGGCTCGTCCATCTGGCTGGCCCGCGTGATTTTCCGCATCGAACCCATGACCGAGCACGACCAGGCGCACAGCGCACAGGAACTCGCCCTGTTGGTGGCGGAAAGCGAGCGCTCGCAGGAAGTCACCGAAACCGAACGCGAGATTTTGGAAAACGCGCTCGAACTCAACGAGGTCTGGGTGCGCGATGTGATGACCCATCGCGGCGAGGTGGTGGTGGTCGATGCCGATGAATCCTTCGAGATCACGCTGGATCTGGTGCGCAACACCAAGCACACCCGCTTTCCGCTGGTCAAAGGCCACCTCGACAACGCGATCGGTTTCATTCACGTCAAGGATTTGCTCAGGCTCGTGGGCGAACCCAAACCGGACATCATGCTCATCAAGCGCGACCTGAAAGTCGTGCCGGAAACCATGCCGCTCGACATGTTGCTGAAATTTTTTCTCAAGGAAAAAACCTCTCTCGCGTTGGTGGCAGATGAGTTCGGCCATGCCTCCGGGGTGGTCTTTCTCGACAACGTCATCGAGGAGTTGGTCGGCGATATCCAGGATGAGTTCGACAACGAGCGCTCATCCTTCACCCGCATCAACGACGATGAATTCGTCACCGATGGCACCACCACCCTCAACCAGTTGGCCGACTA
>JBAXPF010000564.1:0-2072 GCA_037132955.1 Verrucomicrobiota bacterium
TCACACAATGATAAATCACCGGCCTTTCCGCCGAATCCTTCCACGGCGCCAGCCACCGCGTCCCTTTATGATGACTGTGGGCTCTTTGCTCTTTCGTTGCCTTCATGCTGCTACCCTACTCCCCTTCGCTGACTACGCAACAAACTTTCTATTATTTGTCTGTGGCTTTGTGTGCCAAGCGACCTGTGAGGGCAAGATTTTTCATGAGAGTTTTCCACACCGATCGTGTGGCTTTACGTACGAAGGCGCTGCGCGATGCACGGGCCACCGTGCGGTCGCAGGCGGCCGCTACAAGGCCGCTACAAGGCCACGGCGGCTCAATCCGCGAGATTATCGACGCGCTGGGCCAGTTCAATATCGAGATCGGTCACTCCGCCCTTGTCATCGGTGGTCAGGCGCAAAGTCACCTTGGTGTGGCGGATGATGATGTCCGGATAGTGCTGCGCCTCATCGGCGATTTCGGCAAGGTCATTGACGAAATCAATGGCGTCCATGAACTCCTCGAACTCCACGGTCCGGGTAATGGCGTTTTTTTCATACTCCCACTCGGGGCATTTTTTCAATGCGACGGGCAGATCATCATCTTCGAGCAATTCAGACATGTGTGGTGAAGGGGGCGGCGGTTCGACCCGAGAGTGAAGCCGCTGTTCCGCACTTGGCAAGCGCCCGTTTCAATTCTTTTGCAAAAATTTCTTTCATCGCCCGTTGCATCGGCTCACAGATGTGCCTAGAATAGGCCCATGCGAAACTTGCTCGTCACACTCACTGTTGGTTTGGCGGTTTGCTCCTGCGTGCCGACCACCCCCCAAGCGCGGATTCAGCAAAGCCCGGCGGTGTTTGCGGCTCTCAGTCCCAAAGAGCAACAACTGGTCCAGCAGGGTGCCTTGGCCAAGGGAATGTCACAAAATGCCGTGCTCCTGGCGTGGGGTGCCCCATCCATGCGCTACGAGGGTTTTCGCAACGGGTGCTCAGCCCTGCGTTGGGACTACACCGCTGCCTCTCCGGTTTACACCAGCACCTTCTTCGGTGGCTACAGCTATGGTGGCTACGGGCATCACGGGCCCTATGGCTCTCCTTACCGCGGCTATGGCTATGGCATCGGCTTCGCCCCTGAGATCGGTTATTTGCCCTACCACAAGTCCAGCGTGTGGTTCGTCAACAACCGGGTCGATGCGTGGGAGCGTCTGCGCTAGTTTCCGAAAACCCCGGCTTGTCATTGGGGCCGGATCTGCAACACTCCCGGCCCGTTCCACACCATCATGAGCATCAAATCACCGATCATCCTCGCCGCAGCAGCCTCCCTTGCCGCATTGCTCTCCTCCTGCGCCCTCCAGTCAGGCGGTGGCAACCTCGCCGCCTATCAGGCCTACGACCTGCCCACCAAACTTCCCACCAACCCTAACAATGTGAAGGTCAAGGTGTCGCTCAGCAAGCAGCGGGCCTATGTCATGGAAGGTTCCACTGTGCTCTTGGCGATGCCCGTTTCGGTGGGCACCGCGAGCACGCCGACCCCGACCGGCAGCTTCAGCATTTTCAACAAGGAGGCCAAGCACCGCGCGGCCACCCACGGCTACGCCTACAGCGGCAGCAGTGTGACACAAACCTTCCTGGCCAAGAAACCCCCGGGCTGGTTGTTCAAGGGCACGCCGATGCCCTACTGGTGCGAGTTCAAGCCGAACTACGGCTTCCACACCGGGTGGCTCAAAAACCAACCCTGCACCCACGGTTGCATCCGGATGCATGAAAACCTCTCGCCGAAGTTCTTCCGTCTCGTCAAGGTGGGCACGCCGGTCAACATCGCCTATTCGCAACCCGAAGACGCGAGCGCCGGCAATATCCCGCTGCCACCCGATGCCGGCCCGTTGCCGGATTATGGGGGCACGATGTATGTCGGCGAGGGTTACTTCACCCGTCACAAGGATCCGAGCTTCAACTGAGTCAAAACAGCCCGCCAAGCAGGCGTGCCGCCAGCGTGGCCAGGGCGATGCCGAAGAGGGCGTCGATCCAGCGCGAGGCTGAGTGATAGCCGCGCCGCAAGGGTGGCCACTGGAGGGCCCAGGCCCAGGCGATCC
>JBAXPF010000565.1:0-2069 GCA_037132955.1 Verrucomicrobiota bacterium
CGTATGCGGGCCATACCGCCAAGGAATACCTCGCCGGCGGCCATGAAGTGATCAACACCGCGTGGACGCCGCTGTATGTGGTAGACTTCAAGGCCGCCCCGACCGAGATGATCGCCGGCTGGGACCTGACGCGCTTCGGCCATGGCCCGAGCCCCGAGCCGCAGGAGAAATGGTATCAGGTGGAACCCACACCAAAGTTGTTGGGCGCGCAGATGTGCTCGTGGGCTAACCCTCAAACCGAAGCGCACGGACTGCTTTTCGGCCAGGAACCCAAGATCACGGGCGGCGCCCCCGCAGCGCGCCTGCCGATTTTCGCCGAGCGCATCTGGACGGCTGGCAAGACCGACACCCAGAACATCCTCCAGCGACTGCAGCCGTTGTTAGAGCGGCCGCTGCTCAAAACCAAGTGAACCCGAAAAAGTGAATTCCAAGTTAAGGTACAACCCCACATTCTTATGCAAACCACAAAATTGATAGTGACTGCCGGGGTCATGGCCCTGTTCAGTGCCGCCGCCTGGGTGAGCGCCGCAGAGCCGTCCGCCACGCCCGCGGAGGATCGGCCCTTGCACCTGGTCCCCTGGCCCACGCAGATCTCCATCGCCAAGACCCAGCTCAAGCCCGGGGCGAAGCTGGCCTTTCTAACTGACAACAAGCCGCCGGCGATGCGCGTCGCCGAGGTGTGCAAGGAGGATTTCCAGGAATTGGGCTTTGCCGTTGCGGTGGGTGACAAGCCCCCCGACGGCCCGGCGCTGGCGGTGCGGCTGCAGCTTGCCGACGACGCCACCCTCGGCGAGGAGGGCTATCGCCTGCAGGTGGCCAAGGAGGTCGTTCTAACCGCCAAGACCGAAGCGGGCTTGTTCTGGGGCAGCCGGACCTTGTTGCAATTGCTGTGGGCGGGGCCTGACGCCGAGGTGCCCAATGTCTCCATCAGTGATCGTCCCGCCGCGGGCTACCGCAGCCTGATGATCGACAATGCCCGCAGCTTCTACTCGCTGGACTTCCACCTGCGCATGATCCGGGCGCTGGCGCTCTTCAAACTCAACTCCTATCAAATTCATTTTTCCGACAACGAGAGCTACACCCTACCCACTCCCGGGATCCGGCCCGCCGAGGGCGCAGACAAGTGTTACAGTCGCGCGGACATCAAGAAGCTCACCGACTGCGCCACCAGGTATCACGTCACCCTCATCCCGGAACTCGACATGCCCGGCCACGCCCGGGGCATCAAGGCCAAGCTGCCGCAGACCCACTGCGCGTCCGCCGACTGCGGCTGGGAAATCTGCATGGGCAGCGAGTCATCGCTCAAGGCCGTGGAAGCCATCATCAGCGACACCATCGAGATGTTTCCAGGCCTTTACTATCACCTCGGTGCCGACGAGGTGAACTTCGGCCACTACGCCAGTTGCACTGCCTGCAAGCAGGCGATGCAGACAGCCAAGCTCAAGGATGCGGCGGCCCTCTATCGGAGTTTCATCAACCGCATGAACAAGCTCGTCAAGAGCAAGGGCAAACGCATGATCGTGTGGGAGGGCTTCAACATCGCCAGCGGCGAGCCGTTCGTCGACAAGGACGTCATCGTCATGCCCTTCGACTCGTTTGGGGGCAAAACCGCCAAGGAATACCTCGCCGGCGGCCATGATGTGATCAACGCCGCGTGGACGCCGCTGTATGTGGTAGACTTCAAGGCAGCCCCGCCCGAGATGCTCGCCGGCTGGGACCTGACGCGCTTCGGCCGTTACCCGTGCCCCGAGCCGCAGGAGAAATGGTATCAGGTGGAGCCCACGCCCAAGTTGCTAGGTGCGCAGATGTGCTCGTGGGCTAACCCTGAAACCGAGGCGCACGGACTGCTTTTCGGCCAGGAACCCAAGATCACGATCGGCACCCCCGCACCGCGCCTGCCGATTTTCGCCGAGCGCGTCTGGACGGCGGGCAAGACCGACACGCAGAACATCCTCCAGCGGCTGCAACCGTTGTTAGAGCGGCCGCTGCTCAAAACCAAGTGAACCCCAAAAAATACTTTCCAAGCCAAGGCACAACCCGAAAATCCATGCAAACCACAAAATGGATAG
>JBAXPF010000566.1:0-2063 GCA_037132955.1 Verrucomicrobiota bacterium
AAAACTCATGCCGTTAGAATCACATTTCACCCACGGATTCAGCGGAAGAGGCAATAATTTTTTTGGAGCGCCGATTATCTTGGAGCCCATGCGCCCGAAAAAGTTGGTGGCCATGTCGGCGCCGCGATGCGATGGCGAGCAAAAGATCACGCGGGCAATTTCGGGCCGGTGCTTGAAAATCAGCGCGTCGGTCATGGTCTTGCGGGTCTCGACGGAAAAGGGCATATCTGCCGGCGGTTTGTCATAGACGGCGTCCCAGAGTTTCATGCCGCTGTCGGTCATCAGTGTGCGGCTGATCATGCCACCCATGCTGTGCCCGATGACGACAATTTTCTTGTGATCGGGGTAGCGCGAGTTGATGGCATCCATCTGGTGCCGTAAGGACGCCGCGCTCGCAGGGTAGGGATTGCCGGATGGGTAACTGAAAAACCAGATTTGGTAATTGGCCTGGATCACCGGATCGGCCCGGAGGCTTTCAATCATGGGTGCCCATGTGGCTTGAGAGTCTCCGAGGCCATGGATGCATAAGATGGGGATTTTTTTCGGATCATAGGGTTGCAGCCGCGCCAACCGTGGTCCTGTGGCAAACTCGTCGGGCTTGAACAAGCCGCCGAGTTCCTTATTCCGGGGTTGCAATTCCGCCAGGGCCAGGGCGATAGGTGCCGTAAAATTGGCCGCGAGCGGATAGGTCCGGCCAGCCATGGCCACGGTCTCGACCTCCAGGGGATCAAGCAAGGTGGCGGTGCAGTCGTGCCCCTTGATGTCCACCAGCCCGGTCACACCGTAGTATGCATGTTTTCCTTGAGCGAAGCGATCGATCTTGGTGACGTCGATATCCTTGGTGTTGATCACCAGCGGTGCCCCGAGACCTTCCTTATCGGCCTGCTTAACCACCAGCCTGCCCTCAAACTGATAGCGGTCGGCGGGCCGGATGCACAAGCTCGACAGACTGAGATTCTGGAGTGCGGTGATCTTCTTAAAGGAGAGGTTCCATTGCTGGTTGGCACCAGGGCACAGCACCGGGGCATTCCACGGTTCAAGGCCGGCATCGTTGATGGTTTCGAAGATTCGGGCGACAGCGAAATTGTAGTCAGTGCGCGCCTGCAAGTCGCCGGGGGTTTTCGCCAGCACAGCACCTGCTGCTGCCGCTGCGTCCAGATACTGGCCGATCTTCGCTGCGGGCTGCTTCGCGGGCTGCTTGAGTGCCCCGGCGATCATTTCTCCGGCTGGAGTGTGGGACTGGTAGGTGGGTTGCTTCTCGCTGACGGTGGAGTAGTTGGAGCAACTGGCGGCGATCAGAGTCAGGCCGAGCAGGACAGTGCGGAAATAGGGTGGCATTTGCATGGCGTTGAAAAAATCGAGATTACTTCGGCAGCAGCATCCGCTCTGGAGTGAGCTTTTTTGTCCACGGACAACCCGCGTTTTTCCAGCCACTCTTCAGTCGCTGTTCTTGGGCCACGCTCTCAGAGTCGCCATGCACATCGCCCTCCATGCCATCAATGATGTTATAAACGTTTTTGAACCCGGCCTGGGCGAGCAGGTTGCATGCGATGGCGCTGCGTCCGCCGGACCGGCAGGTGACCAAGATCGTGTCGTCTTGTTTGGCGACCTGGCTCACCCGGGAGACAAAGTCGGGGAGGAGTTTCATGGGGAACTTGCCCTTCTCGGCATCCCACTCATATGACTGAGCGATGACGGGGATTTTCCAGGCCATGGCCGGATGACCGACAAAGAGATATTCCTCGGGCGTGCGGACATCGAGAATCATCACTTTATCAGGAACGGCCTGCCACATTTCGTAGGCCTCCCTTGCCGTGACATAGAGTCCCAGTGAGGTTTGTTTTTCCTTGGGCGGATTGGTAGTGGGATCAGTCATGGCTGGAATGGTAAGGCGTTAAGTGCCCGCGTCCCCCGGAGTGAGGGGACGCGGGCCATCGTGTGGGTGGGCTTGGATTAGCCGAGCATGCCGCCGGAGGCGAGGGAGTCTGCGGCTTGGGGGAGTTTGGCTTTGGTCCGCTTCGTCCATTCCTCCTCCAGCAGTTCGCGGGCTGCTTGTTCGAGGA
>JBAXPF010000567.1:0-2051 GCA_037132955.1 Verrucomicrobiota bacterium
CCATCGTGGTTTTATAGCCGACGCGGGAGAAGAAGACTGCCAGCGAGTCCAACTCGGCGGGTGTCCATGAATCCTGGCGCACACCCATGAACGCGAGCGAGACCGCGGCGGCGAGTGAGCGGGGTTCGCGGTTTTGCACGGCGCGGAAGAAATTCGCTTGCGGCACGCGCATGTTGCTGCCGGAGGCGGTGAGCAAACCCCTGGCAAAGCGGTCCATCGACAAGTTGTCGGCCAGGCACTTGTGCACGAGGCGATGATAGGCTTGAGCGGGATTGGGCCAGAGATTGACTGGGAACTCCGCCTTGACGCGCAACAGGTCGCACCATTTCATCGCCCAGTAATCGGCGAATTCATCGCGCTTGAGCAAGGACTCCACCAACTTGCCGCGCTTGTCAGAGGCCTTGTCGCTCAGAAAGGCGGCCACCTCGTCACCGGTCGGCAGGGTGCCTATCAGATCGAGGCAAACCCGGCGAATGAACACCGCATCGCTACAGGGCAGTGCCGGAGCCAAGCCGTCCTTAGCCAGGCGGGCGAAGATGATGGAATCAATCCGGCTTTGCGGAACGGCAAACGAGCTGGCTTCAAAAGGCTCGCGAGGCAGCGGGGCACCTGCGGAGGCTGCAGCGGGCGCAAGCGCCGCACACAAGCTCAGCAAGCACGGCGCAAGGCATCTCATGCGGTGGAGGATTCCAACTCCAGCTCAAATAGCAAGTCATTCCGGCAAACATCGGCATGCACGACGAGTTCCACCCGCGCTGGCAAGTTGAGGGATTGGCGTGCAGCCTCCCACAGGGCCATATCCTTGGCATCGCGGAAATAGGCGATGCCGCGCACCGTGTCGGACCAATCCATACCGGCATGATGCAAGATGGCAGTCACCACTTCCAAGGTCCGTTGAATTTGTTTCACGACGTCATCCACATATTCGGTTTCGCCGCTGGGAGCGATGCTGGCGGTGCCAGAGATGTGCAAGGTCCGTCCATCCGGCGAGCGCAATTCCAGAGCGCGGCTGAAGGCACTGCCATAGGCATAAGCGCAGCCTTGCAAGGGCGAGTCGGCCACGCGTGCCTGGCAGTGCTCATTTTTCGGGCGCAGGGCATGGACCTTGGCCAGCACGAGCTTGCCGGAAGCATTGGCGATGCCGATGCCGGTGCTGGCGGGCATCATCTTTGAGAACACATCGTGCTCCTTGAAAAACTCGGTGCGTGCGCGGTTGAAGTCGTCATACCAAGACAGAATTCCATCCAGATAATACCAGGTGCGCACCACATCCCGGAACCCCATGCCCACCGAACGCAAACCGCCCCTGATGTCCGCCATCACTTGGGTGGTTTGTCCCGCGCCGTCTTGGCCGCCATCATCCGGAACCAAACCGCCGAGGTAGGCATACGTCGCGTTTTCATCCTCAAAGTGGAAGCCAAGGGTTCTACCGTGATACACCACCGGCTCGACCGCCACCCCGAGCACCGCACGCACCAGCAAGCCACCTCCCATGGGGCTGCAATTGCTGTCGTTGACCAACAGGGAAACCGGCAACGTGGCAAAGATCGATGCGGCCAGAGCCTCGCGCACTTCGCCAATCAGCAGTTCATCGCCGAAGGCATCGAGTTCCACCAAGGTGGCACCGGTCTGTTTCACAAAGTCGGACAAATCCGCCAGCCAGCCTTTGGGGGATGCCCCGCTTCCCGGGATCGCACCCAACAGAAATTCGGTCCAGCCGGCTTTAGGAATGGCCCGGCTCCAAAGTGAGCCAAATGATTCCGCGACGATCTCCAGTTGGGGCTGTGTGCGCTGCTTCATGCTTGGGAGATACGAGCAGGATTTTCCCGATGTTTCGCAAATCAGAAATTTCTCCCCCCCTGTGGCGCGGGCCATTCCCTCGTAGCCACATCATGAGAACGGGGGGCGGGGGGCTGCGGGCCAAGAAAACCACTGAAAAGAACCGATGACACTGAGAGCACTGATTGATTTGGAATTTAGGGCTTAGGATTCAGGATTGTTACTATTCAGGTTCCCCCGGTTGGTTGCTTTTCAAAGATATTTCGGAAATG
>JBAXPF010000568.1:0-2050 GCA_037132955.1 Verrucomicrobiota bacterium
CTGGTGCGCCGCATCTGGAATGCCATCGATGCCGCTCATATTGATCGCCATTCCTATGCGCTGGTCATCGGCGGCGGCGCGTTTCTGGATGCGGTGGGGTTTGCGGCAGCCACGGCACACCGCGGCGTGCGTCTCATCCGGTTTCCCACCACCACCTTGTCCCAAGACGATGGCGGCGTCGGCGTCAAATGTGCCATCAATGGCTTCGGTAAAAAAAACTGGATAGGGTCCTTCGCCGTGCCCTTTGCCGTGATCAATGATTTTGAATTTCTCCGCAGCCAAAACCCTCAAATCTGCCGCGCAGGCTTGATCGAGGCGATCAAGGTCGCCTTGGTCAAAGACCCGGAGTTTTTCCTGTGGATCGAGGCAAATCTATCCGCTCTGGCCGCACTCGATCCGGCGGCCCTCCATCCCTGCGTGGAGCGCTCCGCCCTGTTGCACGCCCACCACATTGCCACCGGTGGCGATGCCTTCGAATCCGGTTCGAGTCGCCCGCTGGATTTCGGGCATTGGGCGGCTCACAAACTGGAATCCCTCACCGGCTACGCGCTGTCCCATGCACCCGCGGTCTCCATCGGACTGGCGCTTGATACGCTTTACTCGATGCATTGCGGGCGGCTCGCGGAGCAAGCCGCCGGGCGGATCCTGCGGGTGCTCGATGCGCTTGAACTCATCACTTACCATCCGGCCCTGGATTGGACAGACGCCTCTGGCCGCCGCTGTGTTTTTGCCGGCCTGGATGAGTTCTGCGAACACTTGGGAGGCAAACTCACCGTCCTGCTCCTCCAAGACCTCGGCGTAGGCGTCAACGTCCATCAGATGGACGAGTCCATTCTATCAACCTGCATCGACCAACTCCGGCTGCGTTCGCTCGCTCCCCACCGCGGATCCTGACCCCCAGTTACCCCCCGGGAAATTTTTAAATTTTCCTTGCCTAGGCCGGATCCCTTGCTAGCTTGCCGCCCATGTTGATGAAATTATCCCTGCTGTCGTTTTGTTCCGTCCTGCTTGTCGCACAGCTTCAAGCTGCCGTATCACTCCCCATGGGGACTGGAACTGAGGCGATTGCCACCGATGCCGAGGGGCCAGCCAAGGAGGCCCTCACCGCCTTTCGCGAAGGCCGCCACGCCAAGGCCATCGAACTCGCCAAGCCCCTTGTGGAGAAAGGCAACGCCGCCGCCATCTATCTGATGGGTTACGCCTATGAAACCGGCCAGGGCATTGAGGCGTCCCGCACGCTCGCCATTGAGAACTACCGCAAATCCTCTGCCGCCGGCTACAAGGATGCCACCTATCGGCTGGCCGCCATTCTCCTTGCCGCCGAAGACGAGGCCGAACGCACTCAAGGCGGCGATATCCTTGAGAAAGCCGCCAAGAATGATCCCTCGGTAGCCGGACGCCTCCTCGGCGAAGCCTACCTGCGCGCCCGCCTCACCAAACAAGCGGATTTTGACAAGACCGTGTTTTGGTGGACCCAAGCGGCCAATGCCGGCGACGTTCCCGCACTCTTGCTGCTCGCCCGCCTCCATGAAGGACAATTCGGGTTTGCCGAAAAGAAGGATCCCAAAAAGGCCATGGATTTCTACACCAAGGCTGCGGGGCTGGGCGATGCCCAATCCATGGTGGCCCTCGGCTCCCGTCTGCTCAATGGCGACAAGGACAACCGGAATGAGGAAAAAGGCCGCGAGTGGCTTAAAAAGGCCATCGACATCAAGGAGTATTCTGCCTATCTGGCCCTGGGTGATTTTGAGGAATTCGTCAAGAAAGATCCCAAGGCCGCCCTCGCCCTCTACGAACGGGGCAAAGACGCCGGTCAGGTCGATTGTATCCTGCGCGCCGCCGATGCCTATATCCAAGGCAAGGGCACCGACAAGGATCCCGGTCGTGGGTTGAGCCTGCTTGAAAACGCCGCTAAAGCCGGCAGCGCCGTGGCTCACTACCGTCTCGCCGTCAAGGGCCTGTCGGCCGAGAAGCCGGAGATGCTGCTTGGCTATAGTCACCTGCTGGCCGCCGCTACCGGTGGACTTCCCGAAGCGCAAAACGAGCTTGG
>JBAXPF010000569.1:0-2048 GCA_037132955.1 Verrucomicrobiota bacterium
ATTGGCGATCTTGACCATGGAATCAAGAGTGAAGTTCGTATCGCCGCGGAGGATCTTGGTGACGTAGGCGGGCGACGAACCGATTTTTCCGGCCAACGCGGTGCGAGTCAGGCCGCTGGCTTTCATGCAGGCGACAAGATCCTCGGTAAAACGAATCGAGGCACCTTCCACGCGGTAGGCATGCGATTGGCGGGCGGTCTCGACCGCTTTCTTCAAGGAGGGGAGTCGGGTGTTCATGGTATGTCTTCGATGAATCTCACTCGGTTTGCGGCTTGCGCAGGGCAATTGGACCCGTCGGCGAGCAGGTAAATCCGGCAGGCGGGACCCGATTGGTAAAGGAAGTCTTCCACGGGAGGAATTAACCTCCAGGTTAAAATAGCAAGGCGATTTTCACATTTTTAGCATTTTTCCTGCCGCAGCCTTGATTGCCGCGAGTTTTTCGCGGTCCGGCGCGGCGCCGCGGGCTTGGTCGGGCTTGCCGCCGCCCTTGCCGCCGGCGAGGGCGACGAGGTCGCGCAGGAGATCGCCGGCCTTGAGTCCGGCTGTTAGGGCGACGCTGCCGCAGTGGGTGGCGAGGTGGAGTTTATCGCCATCATCGACGATGAGCAGGGCGGGGCCCGCAAAATTCTTTTTCTTGAGGCCGTTCTGGAGTTCCTGGAGCAACGCAGCGTCGGCCTCGAAGCTGGCAATGATGGGCTCGCCGGTGGCGATGAGTTCGGCGAGCGCCTCATCGGCGAGACGCGCGGCTTGCGAGGCGTGGATTTTCCTGAGGCGTTTTTCGGCCTCGATGGCGGCGTCCTTGGTTTCTTCCAGCGTGCGTTGGCCGTGGGCGAAAAGGGCGTTGATCTGGGAAATGTCCGCGCGTTCCACTAACAGCGCGCTCATGATGTGCGGGAATTCATGCACGGTGACAGGCGCTTCACCCAGGGCCGCGAGTTTTTCGTTAGCCACGTGCAATTTGGTGGCGGCGGATTTGAGTTCGTGGTCCCATTTCCCGACCATCTCGTTGAGGTGGTCCCAGGCGGCTTCGCCGCACACCGCCTCGATGCGCCGCACGCCCGACGCGATGGCGCCTTCGCTCTTGATCTTGAACAGCCCGATCGCACCGGTGCGGCGCACGTGGCTGCCGCCGCAAAGTTCCATCGAAAATCCGTCAAGATTGTTAGGTTTGCCGCCGATTTGCACGACGCGCACGGTGTCGCCGTACTTGTCGCCAAAGAACTGCATGATGTCGGCGCGGCCTTTGATGGAGACATGTTTCACCTCGGTCCAGGACACCGGCTCATCGGCCTTGATTGCGGCGTTGACCTCTTCCTCCATCGCGGCGATTTGGGCGGGAGTGACGGCCGCGCTGTTGAAGTCGAAGCGCAGCCGGTTCTCATCGACCGCCGAACCTTGCTGCACGGCATCTTTGGATACCACCTCGTGGAGCGCCCAGTGGAGCAAATGGGTGGCGGTGTGATGAGCTTCGATCGGGCGGCGGCGGGTGGTGTCCAGCCGCAGGAGGACCTGCTCGCCGACGGCGATGTTGGATTTTGAATTTTGGATGCTGGATGAAGCGATGATATGTGCGCGGGCCTTGCCGATTTGTTGGACGGCGGTGACGGGGAGTTCCGAGTCGCCGGCCACGAGCGTGCCGGTGTCGCCGGCTTGGCCGCCCATTTCGGCGTAGAAGACGGTCTTGTCGGTGATGACAAACAGCGCGTCTTCCTGCGGATGGACCTCAAGGATGGTGACCTCAACCTGATCAACCTCAAACCCAACGAATTCTGTGACGGCGTCGCTTGCAATATCGAGTGCGCGCACAAGCGTGGACTTGCGTGCGGAGCGGGATCTTTCCTGTTGTTGCTCCATGAGCTTTTCAAAGCGCGGCATGTCCACCATGAGGCCGCGTTCAGCGCACAACAATTCTGTTAGATCAACCGGAAACCCGAAGGTGTCATAAAGCTCGAAGGCCACATCGCCGGAAAGTTGCCCCGCCAGGTGGTGCCCTCCGCTTCCAGGGGTGGCGCCGCTTCCAGGGGTGGCGCCGCTTCCAGGGGTGGCGC
>JBAXPF010000570.1:0-2040 GCA_037132955.1 Verrucomicrobiota bacterium
GGATGGCGTGGAGCAGGCGGTTTTCTCGCGTATCGGCGTGGCGGTTCATGGACGTGTTTTTGGGGGGTGTGGATGAAGGGAAGAGGCTTCAGTTGCGCGGGGCGCGGGGGGTGAGCTTGGCGAGGTCGGCGGGCAGGGCGGTGAGTTGCTTGCGGGCGCCGCGGGCGATGCCCACGGGCAGGCCGAGGTCGAGCAAATCGCGTTTCACCTGGCGGGTCATGTTCGCTTGCTGGCGGTGGCCGAGGTCTGGGAATTGCTCCACCACCCAGTCATAGAGCGGGATGGCACCGGGAAGGAGGTTCACGGCGGCGGCCTTGTGGTCCCAGTAGCGGCTTTCTTCGCGCAACTTGGCGGCCTTGATCCGGTATTCGAGCACCAGCAGTTCGCGCTCGCCGGGTTCCAGGCGGCTGGCATAGAACCCGTCCTTGCGCAGGGAAGGCAACACCTCGCTCGTCACCCATTTGCGGAAGGTTCGCGCCGCCGCTTTGTCCGAACGCAAAATCAGCGCGTACAGCCCGCTTTCGGAGATGATGTAGGTTTTTTGCTCCCGGCCGAGAGCGTCGGTGAGGTGAATCTGAGTCACCTCATCGGTGTCGAGTTTTTCGATTGCAGGGCCGGTTTGGAGGATGCCAAGAACGTCGCAGACGTCCTTGGCGACAAACCACGGTTGGTCGTCGCGTTCGATGATGCGCACGGAGGCGTTGAGTTCGGGATGGGTCAGGGTGATCGGATTCATGGGGTTGGTTTGCTGGGTGGGGGTGTATTACTGATGAGATCAGGATTTGCGCGGCAGGCTTAGCACCCGCCGCAGCAGTGAGGCGCTGATGCGCTTGCCGTTGAGCACGTCGCAAAGGTGCTGATAGCAGACGTGCAGTTGCGGGGCCGCCTCCCGGTAGGTCCAGCCCGCCGCCTGCAAGTGCTGCTTGGCAGCATTTGCAGATGGTGTATTTTGCGTTGACTTCATGGTCGGGATTGGGGAAGGTTTGGCGGTTCGCCCGCGAACGAGAGAACAATCGGAAGAAATCGGAATACATGCAAGATAAATCGGAAAGAATTTCTGAATTTTCGGAAAGATCGGAATCGCTTGCGGCCAAAATCGGCGTCTGCGTTTCCGATTTGGGGAAAAAAATCGGAATTTCCACTTCCATGTTTTATCTGTACCGATCAGGAAAACATCCGATTAGTAGGAAGGTCTGGATCAAATTAGAACGCGCCGAACAGGCCGCCGGTCTCGGGGAGAAAAAGCCCGGAGATGTATTTCGCTCAGGAGAGGTTAAGGAATTTCCTCCAGGCGCTGAAAACAATCTTCCGGTGCCACAGGGGGCGTATGCCACGGCCAAAGAAGTGCATGACCTGCGCGACCAGGTAGCGCGGCTGGAACGGATGATGTTGCGGCTGTTGGATGCGCAGCAAGCGGCGGAGGATCGCCATTGATCCAGCCAACCGGCGCTTTTCTTGTCTTGCGTTTTGGGTCTTGCCGTCTTGGGTCTGCGGCGGGGGCCTGGCGGGCGGTTTTGGCGGCCCCGTGCTATGATGCGTGCATGGCCAGCCAACTGATGCTTTTCGAGACCGATACGACGCCCCGCGCCGACGGATGTTTTCTGCTGCGGCCGCGGCGGCTGGTGGACGGCAAGGAGGTCGGCGCGGCGAAGGCGGCGGGCTTGCTGGGCTTCAAGGACGCGGAGACCATTTACGGGCTGATCCAGTGCGGGGAAATCAAGGGCTGGAAGCCCGCCAGCACGCGGGGCAACGGGAAATACCGCATCGACCTCGGCAGCGTGTTGGACTATAAGGAGCGGCGCTTGAGAGAAAGCACGAAATTCTAAGCACGAAAGCTCAAAGCACTAAATTCCAAGCACGAAATTCTAAACGGAAGAGGAAGAGAAGAGGCTGCGTGGCCGGGGTCATCTGCTCTTCGTTTGGAATTTAATGCTTGGGATTTAGAATTTTCTGGCGGGTCGTGCGGGGGCGTGGCGGGGGGTGTTGGCGGGGTTTTGCGAAGCTGTGGCAAGCTGCGCACGTCGTTAGGCAAGCCGCCAC
>JBAXPF010000571.1:0-2030 GCA_037132955.1 Verrucomicrobiota bacterium
TTGATGCCTGCCACCGCGCCAACCCCCATGGAGCCGGGGTGGCGTGGCGCGAAGACGGCGAGGTGCGCTGGATGAAGGGACTCGAACCGGATGAACTCGAAGCGCTGATCGACGGTCTATCGGGCGAGATCGTGATCCATTTCCGCATCGCCAGCGTCGGGGAAGTGACGCCGCGGCTGTGCCATCCGTTTCCCGTGACCGCCTGCGCCACCACGCGCCTGTCCGGCCACGCCCGCGCCGTCCTCTTCCACAACGGGACATGGGGCGCGTGGCGCGAAACCCTGCGCCGGATGCCCCGCCACCGCAGGCCCGACGGACTTCTATCCGACACCCGCGTCGCCGCCTCGCTGGTCGATCTCTGCGGCACCGAAGCGCTCGACCGACTCCCCGGCCGCTGGGTGCTTTTTGATCGGGATTTTACCGAACTCTACGGCGATTGGCGCGAGTGGCAGGGCATGAGGGCGAGCAACCTCTATTTCCTGCCCGTGCAATCTGACAGGCCGTCCCGTTCACCACAGCCCTTTCTCAAGTTCTCCGCCACCTGCGGCACCCCGGACACCTGGAGGCGCCGCAAGTGAGCCCACAAACGAAACAATGAAGCAACAAACGACATATATGAAAACAACCATCCGCATCGCCGCCACTGAGACGGCATCCCTCAATTCGTCCGCGTGGTTCCCGCCACCGCCGCCACCGCAACTGCTCACTGAACGGCAGTTGTGTGAATGGCTGAACGTCAGCAAACGCAACTTGTTCTGTTGGCGCATGGTCGGACTCATCCCCTACATCAAAATCGGCCGGGCCGTGCGCTACCGCACCTCGGATGTTGAACGCGCACTCTCCACCCTAACCATTGAAACCAAAAACTGATACCACCATGAAACGCACCTACAAACTGATAGCAAGTCGCGGCAACGAGATTGTCTTTGACGACCGCCTCCAAGCCGACAGCCCCCGCGATGCCCGCCGGGAAATGAAGAAACTGCTGGGGCTGCAAAGCCTGAGCGGCATCGTCTATTCCATCACCGAGATTCCCGTGGACCTGATCCGCGAGATCGTGGATGCCAGGATTGCCGAACTCGCCGGCGGAGCCCCGCTCCAAACACCCGTGCCCGCCGACGTGGAAGCCCTCGTGATGGAGCGCCTCCAGCCAATCCTGCGCCGCCTGGCCACGCTGGAGCAGACGCCGGAAGAACCGGCCCCCGTCACCCGCTTCGATCCGCTGGCCGCGCTGCCGGAACCTGCCGCCGAACCGGACTGGAATCTGGTGAAACGCCACTTCCGCCGCTACGGCAACCCGGAGGCGACCGCCGCCAAATACGGCATCGGAATCCGCGAACTCAAAGCCCGCGCCAGAAGGGAGGCATGGTCATGATCGAAATTCGCAAATACCGCCACACCCGCCATTGGGCCGTGTATGTGGATGGCGAATTGTTAGCCGTGGTCGTCTATCGCAAGGGCGCAGTGGCCATCGCCGACATGCTGATGCGGATGCGCGGCAGAAAGGAGGCCGGTGATGCCGCGTAAGCCGCCAGTCCCGCCCACCTGCTTTGTCCCGTCCTGTCCTGCGGATTTCGTCGGGCAGGCGGGCAAGGTGGCTGAAGTGCTATTGTGGAAAGCGGAACGGCTGAAAGCCCACCCAAACCAACCGCTCAGGCTCCTGATCTCAGGCGCTCCAGGCATTGGCAAAACGAGCCTGGTCAACCTGATCGCCCGCACGCTCGCAGCCCACCCCGCAGCCATCGAGGACGTGAACGGCCGGGAAGTCGGCCTGGAAGTCGCCCGCGAGTGGACCCGCTCGCTTGCCTATGCCTCCATGTTCGGCCCGTGGTCTATCAAAGTCGTGAATGAGCTGGACCGTTGTTCCAAAGATGCCCAGGACATGCTCCTCACCTACCTCGACCGCATGAGGCCGGGACACGCATTCCTCGGTACCACCAACCTTGACCTGTCAAGCCTAACGGAACGCTTCCAAACCCGCTTCCAATCGGTCCGCCTCCAGCCACCGGAAAACGAGGCTCTCGCGGCCT
>JBAXPF010000572.1:0-2013 GCA_037132955.1 Verrucomicrobiota bacterium
CCTTCCCGACCTCCGGCCGAGGGCCAAGCCCATCAATCGCCGGTATAATCGGCTAACATCGCGCCATTTCTCCGCCTCGAAACCCACGCCCTGATCGCAATAATACGCCCGCACCAGGCCCTCTCGCGCCTTCTTGCCATTCCCCTTCGTCCCGCCGCCCACGGCTTCTCCGTAGCTACTCCAGCGATAGTCCGCCGGATCTTTCACCATGCCCGCCCGCACCGGATTGAGGTCGATATAGGCCGCCATCGTCCGCGCCGCTACGCCGCTTTCCACGATCACGCTCTTGAATCGCTCCTCCCACAGCGTACCCGTCCGCGAATGGGTGCGGTTGAACCAACGCGTGAAGCGAATCAAGAGGCCTTTCATGAACTGGCTCAAATCATGCATCCGGTAGGTGAAACGGGCGCCAATCTCCGCCGCGCGGGTTTCAGCGGCAGCTCCAGTCTCACCAACTGCAACTTTTCTTGCTTCCGCCAATTCCACCGCCACGCCGGCCACATACGCCTCGGAATAGAGCGATGAAAGCCGCCGTAGCAGCGCCGCGTCGCCCAGTCCGCCCTCCGCCATCGGCGGCACCTCCAGCAGTAGATGGAAATGGTTGGACATCAAGCAGTAGGACAGAACCCGGCAACCGGAAAAGTTCTCATACATCCGCATATACATTCGGAATGCCTCGCATTCCTGCTTCCCAAACACAAAACGCCGGTCCACGACCCGGGAAATGCAGTGATAAATCACCGGTTTCGAAGTCGAATGCTGCCAGTTCGCCAACCACCTTGCCTTGCGCATGTCGCCACCCTACCACCATTGGTCCCAATGCCAAGCAAATTCTTTATAATATATCTGTCACTTTGTAAAGATACGCCGGGGAAAGTATTCGTTCGAGTACCACCGGGTCATCCGCGAACTTGTTAGGGGTCAAGCCTCGGCGTGGGCGGCCAGGGCGGCATCGGCATCGATTTTCACCCGGTGTGTGTTCACGTAGGCCCATGCCTTGGCGAGTTGCGCAGGCTTCAGACCTCGGAAAGCCATCCGATGCGGGCGGCGAAGGCACCGTCGGTGTGGTCGCGGAAAGGCAGTGCCTCGCGGGTCGAGTGGAGTGTTAGATCGGGGTGGGCGGCGAGGAACGCCTCGACTTGGCCGAGGTTTTCGGCGGGCTCGAGGGCGCAGGTCGAATACACGATGCGGCCGCCGGGTTTGAGGCAGTGCAGGGCGTGGGTGAGGATTTGGCGCTGGGTGGCGACGAGCTTGGCGATGTCCGGGGCTTGCAGGCGCCAGCGGACATCGACGCGGCGGCGGATCACCCCGGTGTTGGAGCAGGGGACATCGAGAAGAATGCCATCGAAGGCGCCGTGCCAAGCGGTGGGCGCGGGCTGGGTCCAATCGTGGACGGCGATGGTGGCGTCCGCGGCGTTGAGGCGCGCGAGGTTTTGTTGCAGGCGGGGCAGGCGCTTTTCGTTAGAATCCGTGCAGACCAGGTTCTTGGCCGAGCCGAGGGCGGCGGCAATCAGAAAGGCCTTGCCGCCGGGCGCGGCACAGGCATCCAAAATGCGCTCGCCGGGTTGCGGGTCTAGCAGATCGACAGCATGCCGCGTGGCGGGATCCTGGATATAGACCACACCGGAGGCCAACAACGCGGTGGGCAGGGGGCCTTCAAGTTTGAAAAAACCCGGGGCACCGACCAGCGGGGTGCCGGGGAGTGAAGCGGGTGGAGGGACGAGGGGGTTGACGCGGAAGTAGGTTTCCGCCGGTTGGTTGTTCCACTCCATCAAGGCCAGGGTGTTGGCCTTGCCGAAGGCGGCTTTCCAATGGTTGTAGAGCCAGTCCGGATGCGAGTGGACGACGGCCGGCGGGAGGTCCGGCAGCATATCTAACAAGCGATTGCGGGACGTGGTGGCGCGGCGCAACACGGCATTGATGAGGCTGCGCACGTTGGCCTTGCCGGCCTCCACGGTTTCGTTCACTGCGGCGTGGTCGGGCAGATTGAGGATCAGCAGCTGGCAGAGGCCG
>JBAXPF010000573.1:0-2009 GCA_037132955.1 Verrucomicrobiota bacterium
AGGCAGCGTTTCGCGCCGCGATCATCCCGTTGTTCGTTCAGCGCGGGGAGATCGCCGCCGCCGAACGGTCAATTGGAGTAGCTTCATGCGCCAGGAGAGAAGCGTCTTCAGCAAATTGTTAGTAAAGTCCGGTATTCCCGGGCTACCTATCCCGGACCTCGTCACCAGAAGCTTGCCCACCGTGGCGGTCCGCCAGAGTGCTCACCAGGTTTTGTTAGCTCCCGGCCAGCTCGCCAGTCATTATGCGCCAAAGACTCCGTTGATATTGTTAGAAGAACCGGAGAATATTCGCCCCGAGGAGAGCAAGCGCTACGTGTTGTTCAGCTACACCGGTGCCAACGGCGACCCGTATGTGACCCTCCACGACTGGGAATGCATCGAAGCGCTGAGCCCCGGCAGTGGCAAGCTTGCCGAAGCGGCGATCCGCTTGTTCTTTGTTATGCGCACTCTCGATGAGGCCGGACTCGATGCCATCATCGCCGAGCCGGTGAGTGAAACCGGCCTTGGTGACGCCATCATGGACCACCTCCGCCGCGCGGCAAGTTAGGAACGGGACTTACCAAGAGGGGCACGGGCAGCTTGCCCGTGTGCCAATGAAGATCATATATCATAATCCGGATTGAACAGACTATTTCTCTGTCCTCATGTACGAACGGAAAAAAATTCCGCTTGACGGTGGCGGTGGTGCCCGTTACCTCCCACGCGCATGCGAGCCGTCCTGACTATTTCACTGGTATTGGCACTTCCCGTGTGCGCCGACACACCCGCAAAGCAAACCATCGCTCCTTGCGCGCCGCCCAGCCTTGTCAGCTGGTTCAGCGGCGCTTCCATCGGTTACCTAACCGGCTTGGAAGAACCGATGTATAACCTCCACGTCGGTGTCAGCAACAGTTGCTGGACACTTGGCGGCTGGAATATCGCGATTTTCGGCGAAGTGGGTTACATCCAGAAAAACGAGGACTACCTGCAACAGCGCCATGGCGGCAGTCTCAACGTCGGCTACGAGCTGGAGTTTCTACCGCTCACCTGCAACGTCAAGTTTGAGCGCAAGCTCGCCGACTCCCTCAACATCTACTGCGGTGCGGGCATCGGTGCGGCTTGGACCGAGATTGAACTCAACATTCATGGCCGCAAGATGTCTGATAGCGACTGGGTTTTGGCCACTCAGGTATGCGGTGGTGTGAACTTCAATGTGACAGCTAACATCGATGTCTATGCTGGGGCGCGTTGGATTCACAGCGCCTTGGGTAACGATTGCCTGCTGGAAGTCGGCACCCGTTACAAATTCTAATCCTCCTTGTCGAACCCTTGACACGGGCGGTGGTGAACGCATAACTTGCGGGCCTTGCCTGCACAGGTGACCGCAACCCGCACTTCTTTCCCGCACTTCTTTCTTATCAACACCACCCCCGCCAGCCATGTTGAGCCGATTCGTGTGATCATCGTCGAGGATGACCGCGAGTTGCGCCTCAATCTGACCGCCATGCTGGCCCGCCAACCCGGGGTGGAGGTGATCGGCAGTTACGACACGGCGGAGGAAGCCCTGGCCCAGGCCGACTGGCCGCTCGCCACGCTGTTGCTGAGCGATCTGAACCTCCCCGGGTTGTCCGGTGTCGAATTGATCCGCCAGGTGAAACTAACGACTCCCGGCCTGATCGCGGCGGCCTACACGATTCATGACGACCGCCAATACGTGTTTGACGCGCTCGCCGCCGGGGCCGTCGGCTACCTGATCAAAGGCAGTGCGCCTGCCGTGCTCGTCGCCGAGTTGCGCTCGCTGGCCACTGGCGGCGCATCCATCAGTCCGGGCATTGCCATGATGTTGTTGGAAAAATTCTACGGCATCCCAGAGCAGGAGGAGGCGGACGAACCCCTAACCACTCGCGAGGTGGAAATCCTCAATCTGCTAGCCGAGGGCCAGCTCTACAAGGAAATTTCGGCCAACTACCATATCAGCATCCACACGGTGCATACCCACATCAAGCGCATCTATCGGAAATTGCAGGCCA
>JBAXPF010000574.1:0-1995 GCA_037132955.1 Verrucomicrobiota bacterium
CCGTCCTAATATGCTCAACCTTCGGATAACTCCAAGTTCCCCCTAGAACCTATATATCTATCAGGGAACCTTGGTCTGGCCGTTGCCACGGACACGGTATTGGTAGCTGGTGAGTTCGCGCAGGCCCATGGGGCCACGGGCATGGAGTTTGTCGGTGGAGATGCCTATTTCCGCGCCGAAGCCGAATTCCCCGCCATCCGCGAGGCGGTTGGAGACGTTATGAAAGACGCAGGCGGAGTCCACCGTGCGCAGGAATTGTTCTGCCGCGGCATCGTCGCCAGTGACGATGGTGTCCGTGTGGTGAGAACCGTAACGGTTGATGTGGCTGACGGCTTCATCAAGCGAGTTGACTATTTTGATGGAGAGAATCAAATCGAGGTATTCGGTGGTCCAATCGGCCTCGGTGGCGGGAATGATATCCGTTAGAATAGTTTGTGTTTCCTGGCAGCCGCGGAGTTCGACGCGTTTTGCGCGCAATGCCGATGCGACTTGCGGCAGGAATGTGGCGGCCACGTCGCGATGCACGAGCAGGGTTTCCAGCGCGTTGCATACACCGCATTTTTGGGTCTTGGCATCGACAGTCAACCTAACGGCCATGCTAAAGTCGGCAGCCTTGTCCACGAACAGGTGGCAGATGCCGTCGTAGTGTTTGATGACGGGCATGCGGGCGAGCGAGACGACTGTTTCAATGAGCCCCTTTCCGCCGCGAGGGATGATGAGGTCCAGCCACTGGTCCATTTGTGCAAGAGCGGCCACGCTCTCGCGGTCGGTGAAGGGAATGAGCTGGATCGCGTGTTCGGGTGCGCCTGCGGAGGCGAGGGCCGTGGCGATGGCGCGGTTTGAGTGGATGGCCTCGCTGCCACCGCGCAAGATGGTGGCATTCCCGGTTTTGAAACACAACACGGCAGCGTCCGCCGTGACGTTCGGGCGGCTTTCATAAATGATGCCGATGGTTCCAATGGGCACTCGAACTTGGGATATCTTGATTCCGTTAGGGCGCTCCCACGACTCCATGATCTGTCCCACCGGATCAGACAGCAAGGCTACTTGGTCGATGCCTGCGGCCATGGCCTCTATGCGTGTCTCGTCCAGCCGCAGGCGGTCGAGCATGGCTGCGGAAAGGCCTTTTTCAGTTCCGGCAGCGAGATCCAGAGCATTTGCTTCTAATAATTCCGTTGTGTTCCTGCGTATGGCGGCGGCCATGGCGCGCAGGATCTGGTTTTTTTCATCGGACGTGAGCTGGGCGAGACGGTATGCAGCGGCCCGCGCCTGGCGGCCCATTTGGTGGATGGATTCCTGAATGGTGGGCATGGGGTGATGGAGGTGAGGCGTATGAGAGTAACGGGAAGTTCGCTTGACCGCAAGCGGAGCGCGGCAAAGATCGCCTGACAAGAACCTTTCCAACTCCATCGTCAAATTGAAAACCCGTGTGGATACCGAAGATGCCGCCCATCTGGTGATGGAAATTTACCGCGAGTGGCAAAAGCGCCCGCTCGATCGTGGCTGCACCGGGATGGCGGACTGCTGCCGGTTCAAACTCACAGGCCGCACCCCCTATCTTACACGTGGGGAAGCCTTGGTAGCGGCCCGAGCGTGGCGCGCCTCCGGGCGCAAGCATGTGGCTGCAATGACCGATGGGAGTTGTCCGTTTTTGCATCCATGCACCGGCATGTGCCGTATCTACGATGGCCGCCCGTTCGGGTGCCGTACACATTTTTGTGTGGCAGCCGGTGGTCCCGCGCCCCGCGATTTAGTTCGTGATCTGATCCAGCGGCTGGAGGAGATCGACCGGCAACTTGGTGGGTCGGGGTCTGTCAATCTGCCTACGGCAGTGAAGACGGCAATGGGTAACTTTAGCTAACTTACTGGTTGCTAATAGAGATTGCCGGAAGAACGCACACGCAAGCGCCAGATCAGAGAGCCCGTCCATCAATCCTATCAAGCCTCCGGGATGAGGTCGGCGAGCGCGGATTCCAGGGTGGAAAAGCGGAAGGA
>JBAXPF010000575.1:0-1993 GCA_037132955.1 Verrucomicrobiota bacterium
GAAGGGCGGTGTGTCGGTATCTAACAAGAGACAGCCAGCTCCGGACGGCGGATGTGGCCAAGGGACGCAAATTGGAGGCCGTGGCCACGAGGCAATCCGCCTCGCGCGAAAATAGCTGCCAGAACCGCCTTGCCAAGAAATTTCGTTGGGAAAATCGGGGCCACCCTCACTCGCCGTCGGCATCGCCTGGGGCCGGGGCGGCCGGCGCCATGGCATCAGGAACAATCGCGCCTTGCCCACCGGGGCCGAAGTGCAGACGGAACCCGCCGCCTTGGAAGTTATTGTCGAGATTGAGTTTGTCGATGCGGGCGCGGGCATCGGGCGGGGCGGCGGCCTTGTCTTGTTGGGTATCCCACGGGCCGCTCCAGATCACTTTGTCATTTTTGTCACGGAGGGTGACCTCCTTGCCGCCATCCACGGATTTCATCTCGATGCTGCCTTGCTCGTCCATCATGCGGAAGACGGCGCTGTTTTGCATTCTGATTTCGCCTTTGGGAAGATCCATGGCATGTGGTGCGCCATCGGCCATGCGTTTGCGCATTTCCTTCATGGCTTCATCCATCTGCGGGAGGGGGGCCAGCATGCCTCTGGGGATGGCGACCCCGTCTTGCATGGCACGCAGTTGACGTTCGATCGCCTCGCGGATGTGCGCAGCCTGATCCTGAGGCATGCCATCAAGCATCAGATGGTCCAGGTCCTGTGGGGCGGCGGCAATGCCCCCGCCATTGGGACGGGCGGCGAGGGTGATCGACTGGGTGACCGCCTTGCCCTGGTGAATCACATCCAAGGCGACTTTATCTCCCGGGTGCTGGCTTTGAAGTTGTCTGACCAACTCGGCGTGCGAGCCGACCGCCTGACCCGCGACGCGGGTGATGACGTCGTGTTGGGCAAGGCCGGATTTGGCGGCAGGGCCAGCCGGATCGATGACGCGGACGACGATGCCTTCATTGGCTTTGAGGCCGATATGAGCGGCCAGCACTTCAGGAACCGGCGAGGTGCCGACGCCAAGATAGGGCATGGCCTGGGCGGGTGCCTCTGCTTGGGCGGCGGGAGCGGCGGGAGCTTCCGCCGCGGGAGGTGGCGGGGCATTGTCGGCGGGTGGTTCAATGGCCAGGACCGGATGGACCAGCAGAGCGGCGATGCCGACGGGAATGACCTGGAAATGGGGGGAGTTCATGGCGTTGTTACTAGAAGCGTAGTAGTTTCTGGAATTTGTTTCAAGGCGATGAAACTAATCGATTTTTTCCGGGACCAGGAGGTATTCGACGCGGGGTTTTTCGTATTCGATTTTCTTGCCCTCGGGATTGACGAAGGTGACCCGATCCCAATAGACGACTTTGACGACGCGGCGGGGTTGGTCTTTGGTTTGCCAGACGACGCCTTCGTCACTGGCCTGGCTCAGACCGGTATTGAAGCCGGCGGGGACGAAGTTTTGTGAGGCCGGGGACGGGGTCGCGGCGGTTGGCACCGGGGCTTGCGGCGAGGTGGCGGCCGAGGTGGCCAGCGGCCGTGGCCCCTTGCCGGGCGAGTATAAAGCGGCGAGCGCGCCGAGCAGGGCGACGGCGGCGGCGGCGGCGAACATCGGGCGCCTGCCATGGCGGGTACGCACGACGTCTGCCGGGGGGCTTTGCGGGAAGGGGATGATGGTGGAATTCAGCGTGGCGGCGGTGGTGCCGAGCGTGGCTTCCAAGGTGGCCATGAGGGAGGGAGGCAAGGCCGCCGGGCGCATCCGCCGCAGGGAGGTTTCCAACTGCATCTCGGCCGGGCTGGAGGTGCCGAGGGTGCCATTGGCTGCGTCTTCAAGCCGTGCTAACAAATCCCGGTCGAGGGCTGATGGATGGAGGCCCTCGAGGGTGGCTTCCAGTTGCTGGAGATCGTTAGACATGGGATGGGGTGATTCAGATGGAAAGGTCGCCGCGGCGGCGGGCACCACCGAGATGGCGTTTGAGTGCTTCCAGTCCATAGCGATACCGGGAGGCGGCTGTGTTTTGAG
>JBAXPF010000576.1:0-1992 GCA_037132955.1 Verrucomicrobiota bacterium
TGTCGGGCAAAGCCGTCATCGTGTAGGGGTGAAATTGGCTGGTGACGGTCACCGAAGCGCTACCGGTCACCGCGGCACTGGTTGCGGCGATGGTGCCGCTGGCGGGCGTGGCGGGTGCGGTGAACAGTCCGCCGGAACTGATGGTGCCGCCGGTGACGGTGCTCGCCCATGTGAAGCCCGGTTGGGTCGTTAGAGCGTTGCCGAACTGGTCATTGGCCACGGCGCTGAACTGCTGCGTGGCGGCGGTATTGAGACTTGCCGTAGCAGGAGTCACCGCGATGGCAGTGAGCGTTTGGGCGACCGTGACGCTCACTGAGCTGGTGGCTGTTAGTCCGCCCGGATCCGCGATGGTCACTGTGAGTCCGTAGGTGCCGGCCTTGCTGAAAGTGACCGTGGTGCTTTTCGCGGCATTGCTGCTATTGGCGGTGAAACTCGGGGTGGTGGCACCGCTGGGCAGCGTGGTGGCCGCCCAGGTATAGGTCAGCGTGCTTTCGCCGGTGTCGGCGTCGGCGCCTAGGGCGGTGAGCGCGGTGGTTGTGCCGGTTACCGGGCTGGGTGTCGCCGAGGCCGCGGATGCGACGGTCGGGGCAGTGTTGGCGACGGTGACCGCGGCATTGCCGCTCACGGCACCACTGGTTGCGGTGACCGTGCCGCTGGCGCTTGTGGAGGGCGCGGTGAAAAGTCCGCCGGAACTGATGGTGCCGCCATTCACGGTGCTTGCCCAGGTAAATCCCGGCTGGATCGCCTGTGCGTCTCCGAACTGGTCGGTTGCCACAGCGGCGAACTGTTGGGTGGCGGAGGCGGCGAGACTCACGGTGGCGGGAGTCACCGCGATGCTGGTGAGAGTCTGGGCGACCGTGACGCTTACCAGACTGGTGACTGTTAGACCGCCGGGATCCGCGATGGTCACGGTTAGGCCGTAGGTGCCGGCTTTGCTGAAGGTGGCGGTGATGCTTTTCGCGGCATTGCTGCCGTTGGCGCTGAAAGTGGGGGAGGTGGCACCGCTGGGCAGCGTGGTGGCCATCCAGGTATAGGTCAGTGTGCTTTCCCCGGTATCGGCGTCGGCACCCAGGGCACCGAGCGTGGTGGTTGTGCCCGTCGCCGGGTTGGGTGTCGCCCATGCCGCGGTGGCGACGGTCGGGGCGGTGTTGGAGGAAATCGCCGCCACAGTGTAGGAATAGGTAGTGGTTGGGGCGGCCGCCGGATCCTTTGCGATCTGGCTGGAGTTATCGGTAGCCGTCAGGTAATAGCTGACGATGGTGCCGAGGGTCTGGGCGGGAATTTGTGCACCATACACATGGTCGCCTGCGGCACCGTCCCCATGTGTGCCATCGTCAAGCATGGCCACGGTGGCGGTGCTGCTGTTGCCGGTGGTGACAGTCACCGTGATTTGATCCAAATTGATCCGTCCGGAATCTGCCGCGACTGCGGTTCCGTTGAACAGGAAGCGCATCTTCAAAGTGCCGACCAGTTCCGTGCCGGCCAGGTCGTAGTGATACTTCGTCATCGCATGGGTGGTGCCGGCGACGGTGCCGGTTTCGCTCAGGCGGGTGACAAAGCTGCTGCCGGTACCGGTGGAGTCAAGTTGCAACGCCCAACTCTCCGCGGCTCCCAGTGAGGTGGTGCTGACATAAAACTCCACATAACCGGAGGTGCCGGCGGCATTGATGGCACTGCTGGTGGTGAGTGATGCCGATGTGACTTTGGAACAATTGAACTGCATGCCGCAGGCGGTACTGCTGGTGGTGTAATTCGCCGATGTCATCAGTTTGAAGGGATTCGGTGTGCCCACAACAGTCCAGGTATTGTCGGCCGTGCCGGTCCATGTCGAACCCGCAGTGGTCGCCGTGCTGCCGAAGGTTTCGGTGAAGGGGGTGGTGGTGGCAAGAGTGCCGGTTGAGGCAGTGTAGGTGAGCGCGGCGCCGGCCACACTGCCGTCGTCGGTGATGGTGCTGGTGACCCAGACGGCGTCCGAAACCGTGGGCGCGGCCG
>JBAXPF010000577.1:0-1949 GCA_037132955.1 Verrucomicrobiota bacterium
GCGAATGGCGCTCCACGGGCGTCTGCACGATGATCCACGGCGTTCACCCCGAGGGAATGAACTATGAACGGTCGCCCGAGGTGCCGCCCGTCATCATGCCTTTCGAGGCCATCAATTGGCCCGACGACATGAATCCGCCACAGATGGTTGCCGCCGGGGAACCTGCCGACGACGACACCGAACCCGACGACGCCATCATCAGGCAATATGGCACGCCCGTGTATTACTCAGAGACACCGACCGGTGGTCTCTATGTCAGCAAGATCAACGAGGCGTATTGGGCGGCGCTTTATGCCGCCGAGTTCATCATGCTTTATGAACCGGACGAGCGGGCTTTCTATCAGTATGAGCAGACAACCGGACTTTACTCGATCATCTCCCCCGATGCCATAAAGCAGGTCGTATCCCACCGAATGCTGTTAATGTCGCGGCAGGACGATCTGCTAGATGGACTGGAAAAGTTGCGCACGGACAGGAACCTCAATGCTGTCATGGCCCAGCTTCGCGGCATCGCGGAACACCGCCACGCGTTCACCGACCGTCCCCGCACCGTCCACCTCGCCAACTGCATGCTCCGCATCGAGGGGGGCACCTGCATCCGCGAGGATTTCTCACCGAAGTTCCGCAGCCGTAACCGTTCGCCCATCGCCTTCGACCCGGCCGCGAAGTGTCCGCGTTTCCTCAACGAACTGCTGCTGCCAGCCGTTCACCCGGACGATGCGATCCTGCTCCAGAAAATGGCCGGCCAATACCTGTTGGGCACCAACATCCTCCAGCGGTTCGTGATCCTCGACGGGACGCCCGGAGGCGGAAAGTCTCAGCTTGCCAATGTCCTCCAGGCGATTGTCGGCCAGGAGAACGTCACCCAGCTTCGCACGGACCACCTGGGCGAACGCTTTGAATTGTTCCGCTTCATCCGCCGCACGCTGCTGGTCGGCGTGGACGTGAACAAGGACTTCCTCCAGTCCAAGGGTGCGCCGGTCATCAAGGCCCTGTGCGGCGGCGATTGGCTCGACGCGGAGCAGAAGGGCGGCACCGGCTCGTTCCAGTTCCAGGGGAAGTTCAACATCCTGATGACTTCCAATGCGCGGCTTCAGGTGGCCCTTCAGGGCGACGTGGGTGCATGGCGGCGCCGCATGCTGATCGTGCGCTACGAGGCACCGCCGCCCAAACGGATCATCTTCGATTTCGCTGAACTGCTCATCCGCGAGGAAGGTCCCGGCATCCTCAACTGGGCGCTGCAAGGACTCCACCTATTGCTCAAGGACATCGAGGAAACCGGCACCATCCGGCTCACCGACCGTCAGATGGGCGTCGTCGATTCGTTGTTGGCCGAAAGCGACAGCCTGCGGTGGTTCCTAACAGACATGGTGAAGCAGCAGAAGGGTTCTGACCTGAGCGTGCACGAAATCATGCAGGCCTATGCCGACTACTGCCCCGACAAGGGGTGGCAGCCGATGAAAGACGCGCAGATCACCTACCAGCTTCCCTCGCTCATGATGGATTTGTTCCAGGCGGTTAGGGCCAACAGTTGCCAGCGTGACGGCAAGGCGGCTCGTGGCTTCCGTGGCGTGGCGTTGATCAACCCGGAGGACCAGCCGTGAGCCTTGACCTGTCACGCCTTGAAAACGTGAGGAAACGGATCGGCAAGATCTTCGCCCGCTGTCCCGCATGTGCCGAACAGAACCACGATCAAAAGGGCGATCACCTGGCCATCTTTCCCGATGGTAGTTTTGCCTGCATCGCCAATCCGGGAAAGGAGGGACACAAACACCGGCAGCGGATCTTCACACTCGCAAGCGATCCCGTGCTCCGCAAACGCGGCGCGTGTGTGGTGCGTGTCCGTCGTCCTGCCGGTGCGAAATTGCCGCAGGTTGCCGGAACCGTGGTTGATCTGAGCCAACTTGGGACGGCTGGGACGACCTTTTCTGACCTACGCGATACGGGGC
>JBAXPF010000578.1:0-1941 GCA_037132955.1 Verrucomicrobiota bacterium
AAATGGACAACCATGAACCGAAAGATCAAGCACCGCTGGTGACGGTGGTGATTGTGAACTACAACCGGCGGGATGACCTGAGGGATGCGCTGGAATCCGTTAGAAAGCAGGACCACGAGCCGGTGGAGGTCATCGTGGTGGACAATGCCAGCAGCGATGGATCGGAACAGATGCTGAAAGCGGAGTTTCCGGAAGTGCGCTGCATCCGTTTGGAAAAGAACATCGGGATGGACGGTTACACGCTTGCCTGTCAGGCGGCACAGGGGCAAATTCTGTTTCAGATGGATAATGATTCGCTGATGCCGGATGCCAGCGTGCTCTCCTATGTGGTGGCGGCGTTCCAGCAGGCCACTGCGGATGTGGCGGTCATGGCCACCCATGTGGCCGAGCACCGCAAGGGGGTGGACGATGTCGGGCAACAGCGGCTGAAAGACCAGAGGCAAGGCATGCTTCCCACCGGAGGATTCCATTCCGGCGGGGTGGCCTTCCGCAAGGCGCTCATGGACACGGTGGGGTATTACAACGAGGACGTGTTCCTTTACGGGGCCGAACTCTTCGTCCAGGCCAAGGTTTGGGCCGCCGGCTACAAACTGCTCTATCTGCCCGAAGTGCTGATGTTGCACTGTGGCTCCGGCACGGCCCGCTCGCCGATGGGAGTCTACTATGAAACGCGCAACCGCTATTGGTTCATGCGCCACTATGGCAGCGCCTGGCAGCAGGCACGCCATCTGCCGTTCATGGTGCTTCACGACTTCGTCTATGCCATACACAAGAAGTCCCTGTCCCGGTGGCGGCAGGCCCTGCTTGAGGGCTTCGGACCGCTGCCCGCATCGCTGCAGCATAAAGTCCGCTCGCCGCACCCCATGTTCGCGCAAGGCGTGGATCGCGTGGGGCGGAGTTTCTCCATCGGCCGGACCGTGGCCCGGACCTGGCAGCGGTTTCTAACAGCCAAGAGTGTTTAGATGATTTTCAATCCGTGAGTGTTCCGTTCCTCATTGGCTGCCCGCTGGACACATTCACCGGGGGGCGTGACAACAACTACAACCTGGTCCGCTTTGTGGCGGCCTTGATGGTGTTGGTCAGCCACAGCTTTGCGCTGTGCCTGGGGCCGGGCGGTGCGGAACCTCTCGAACAGCTTGTCGGGATGACCCTGGGCAACGTGGCTGTGGACGTGTTTTTTTTCACGAGCGGCTTTCTGGTCACCGGCAGTCTGATCAAGCGGGGCGGGGTCGGCGGGTTTCTGGGGGCGCGGGCCCGGCGCGTCATGCCCGGTCTGATTGCCTGCGTGGTCTTCTGTGTGCTGGGCATCGGCCTCCTCTTCACAACCCTGACTTCGTCGGAGTTTCTGGCGGCCGCGGCCACCCGGCAATATTTCCTCAAGAACGTGCTGTTGCTGGCGGGGGCTGCGTTTGAGCTTCCCGGCGTGTTCTCATCCCTGCCCCATGCCAACGTCGTGAACGGGTCGCTGTGGACCTTGCCACAGGAAGTCCGGCTCTATCTGATTCTGGCCGGCATCGGCTTTGGCGCCCGCGGCCTGTCAATGGTTGCACGCTGGATCCGGCTGGAAGTTGTGGTCTCACTGCTGGCGGCGGCTCTTGTCGCCGCCAATGTGACCAATCACTTTGTTCATTTTGCAGCACGGGAGGCCTTGCAGGTTGGGTCCATGTTTTTTGTGGGTGCCGCGGTTTACGCCAACCGCAAGCGGATTCTCATTTCCACACCCCTGGTGCTTGGCGCTTGCCTTTTACTCGTCGCTTGCGGCAGCCAGCGGAATGCCTTCTTTGTGGCCTACCAACTTCTCCTGCCCCTCATCGTGCTCGGCCTCGCCTACCTGCCCGGTGGCAAAATCCGGCTCTTCAATCGCGTGGGCGATTATTCCTACGGCCTCTATCTGTATGCCTTTCCCATCCAACAGGCGGTGGTGGCCACCACCGGAATCAA
>JBAXPF010000579.1:0-1931 GCA_037132955.1 Verrucomicrobiota bacterium
ATTTCCCCATATCCTCAGCTGTCGGAGTTCGCTTGGCGGATGCCCAGGCAGGCGTGGGTCAAGCGCCTGCTTGCTCGCGGGTTAGTTCTCGCGCTGGTGAGTGGAGTGGTGGCGGGGCCGACGGTCGCCTGTGGGGAAGAGTTGGACGCCCGCGCCGCGTCCAACAACCTCGCGCTGCACTGCCCGGTCTCGTTTGACCCCGCCCCGAATTACCCGAGCGTTCAGAGGGGAGCTGAAGACCTGACGGTTTTAACTGACGGCCATCTGTGCGAAGGACAAGAGATGATGTGGCTGCAACCGGGCACCGTGGGATGGTCGCTCACGACTCCCGCCGCGATGACCGTGGATCTAGGTAAGATGGAGTCGATTTCCGGGGTCGCCCTGCACCTGGCCGCCGGGGCTGCCAATACCGAGTGGCCAGTGCGCATTTTGATTCTCACCAGCGACGATGGGAAGGATTTCTACGATGCGGGCGATCTGGTTGCCATGAGCCGCCAAGCGATGCCCAAACCCGGCTATGCCACCCATTGGTATTCGACGAATCGACTGCAAACTCACGGGCGCTTTGTGAAGTTCATGATCGAAAGCGCGGGCGATGCGCGCTACATCGTGGCGGATGAAGTCGAAGTGAGGCAAGGTGACGCCCCCCCGGCTGCGCTGCCTTTCGCGGGCGCTCCGGTCGGTGATGCCACGGCGTATTTTTGGCAGACCGGAGTCCAACGACGTGTGGGCCTGCGCCTTGCGCGGGATTTGAAAAGCGCGCGTGCACGGGTAGCGGCCACGGCCCAAACCATACCCGCCGGGCCATTTCTGGCGCGGCTCAAGGACTTGGAGGCGCGCCTCACCGACCCGGCAGCTCTCGCTCTGCCCGGCGGCCGCGCCATCCTCCCGTTGAACGGGCTGCATCGCGAAATCATGGCAGCTCATGGGCAATATTTGGGCGCGCACGGCCTGCCTCCCCTCATGGCCGAGCCGTCCAATCCGTGGGATTACCTCGATTTTGTCCGCGTGCCCAACCATCCGGCCGACAGTCCGGCACGGGTCGCCCTCATGCGGGGTGAGACCCGTCCGGTCACGATCAATCTAACCAACGCGACGGCGCAGCCCATGGTCGTTCATTTTGGCATTGAGGGATTCCCGCCCGAAGCCGGGCTCCAGGAGGTCTATGAAATCGTTTGGACCGATACCGAAGTCGCAACCCCCGTCGCCTCCGCGATGCACCAGTTGCAACCTGAGGCCAATGGCTATGCGACTGCCATTCCAGCCGGCATGACCCGCCAAGTCTGGCTCAACTTCAAACCGGGACAACGCGCGCCCGGCAGGTGGCAGGGGTGGCTCAATTCCCTGGGCTGGTTCGGCTTCAAACCGGGGGAAGGCGCGAAGGGCATGTATCACGGCCAACTGGTCGCCCATGCGGCCGGAAACATTTCCTCCCAGGTGCCAATCGCCGTCCAGGTTTTCAACCGGGATTTTCCATCGCCTCACCCCACCCTCCACATGGGAGGATGGGATTACACGGATGCGGACCAATCCTTTGGAATCACCCCGCAGAACCGGGCTCAAGTCATCGCATTGCTCCAGGCGTATGGGGTGGACCGGACATGGGGCTCGCCTCATCTGATCGGAAGAGGGCAATACGACGCCCAAGGCAACCTCACCGTGCCTCCTGACATGAGCCGGTTCAATCACTGGCTCGAACGCTGGCCCAAAGCGAAGCAGTATCTGATCCACCTGGCGGTGCCAAACACTTTGGGGAAATTCGAGCGGGCCGGCCCCGAGTTCAACCGCGCCGTGGCCCAGTGGACTGCCTTTGTGGCGAAGCATGCGATATCGCGAGGACTCCAACCAGACCAAGTGATGCTCCTGCTCGTGGACGAGCCGCACACCGACGCGCAGGCCCAACTCACCATCGACTGGGCCCACGCCATCAA
>JBAXPF010000580.1:0-1927 GCA_037132955.1 Verrucomicrobiota bacterium
TCATCAAGATCATCCGCGAGTCGAAAAACCGCGACGAGGCCCGCGAGCGGCTCGCCGCCTATCACTTCCCCGTTGCCACCGCGGAGTCCCTCGGCATCCTCATCCGCTCGCAGGCCGCCATCGAGGGCGAGCGCTATGTCTTCAGCGAGCGCCAGGTCAATGCCATCCTCGAACTCCGCCTCTATCAACTCACCGGCATGGAGCGCGACAAGGTCAAGGGCGAATACGACTCGATCCTTGTCGATATCAAGGACCTGCTCGACATCCTCGCCCGCGAGGAACGTGTTCTAACCATCATCAAGGACGAGCTGCGCGCCATCAAGGACAAGCACGCCACGCCGCGCAAGTGCCCGATTTTAGCGGAAGCCGGGGAAGTCGCCATGGAAGAACTCATCGCCAACGATGCGATGATTGTCACCCTGTCCCACCGCGGTTATGTCAAACGCACGCCGGCCAGCGAATACCGCCTGCAAGGGCGCGGCGGCAAGGGCCTCAAGGGCATGGAGACGCGCGCCACCGGCAAGGACGAGCCGGATGATTTCATCGAGCATTTGTTCTCGGTCCAGGCGCACGATTACCTGATGTTCTTCACCAACACCGGCCGCGTCTATGTCGAGCGCGTCTATGAACTTCCGGAAGGCGCCCGCACCGCCATGGGCCGCAGCATCCGCAATGTCCTCAACCTCAAGCCCGAGGAAAAAATCGCCGCCCTGCTGCGCCTCGAGCGCACCGTCGATGAATCCGGCAATGACATTACCTTCCGCGAGGGCGCCGGCTTTGTCTTTTTCGCCACCCGCACCGGCAAGGTCAAGAAAACCGCCCTCAACGACTTCCGCAACTACCGCAAAGACGGCATCATCGCCATCATCCTCGAGCAATCTAACGAACTCATCGGCGTCCGCCTCACCTCCGGCTCCGATGAAATCGTGCTCGTCACCCACCAAGGCCTGAGCCTGCGCTTCCATGAGGACGACACACGCTCGATGGGCCGCGCCTCTGCCGGCGTCATGGGCATCCGCCCCGTCGAGGGCGACTACGTGGTCGGCCTCGCCCTGGTCACCCAAGGTTGCACCTTGCTGGTCGCCTCTGAGAATGGCTTGGGCAAGCGCACCGACTTCGAGGAATACCGCAGGCAATCCCGCGGCGGCAAGGGCATCATCACCATGAAGGTCACCGACAAGACCGGCCCGGTGGTCGGTGCCGTCACCGTCACCAACGACGACGAGTTGATGCTCATGACCTCCACCGGCCAAAGCATCCGCATCCGCGTCGCGGAAATCCGCGAAACCGGCCGCAATGCCATGGGCGTCAAACTCCTCACCCTCAAGGAAGGCGAAAATCTCCAGGACATCTCCCTCGTCATCCCCGACGGCGAAGATGCCGAGGGATTGGCTGATAGTCTGTCCGAGGACGTCGCCGAGGGCACTTCCGAGGGCACTTCCGTGGACATGACTGCGGACGTTACTGAAGACGCTTCGTAGGAAGCGCGGTGACAGCGCGGGCTCAGACATCCTGAACTCGAAGCGAATGGCATGAGTCCATGGGAAGAAAGGCGGCAGCCGTTTGGTGAGCTCAGCCGAGCCGCAAGATGCCCGCGCCACACTGGCCCGGGCATCTTGCCCAATACTGTTTACTTAGCACCTAACGAGGTGAAGCCTCAGGCACCGCAACAAGCGTTGGGTACGCTAGCCAAAGACAACCACGGATTACAGGATTGGCCACGCAACTATCTTCCGTAAAAGTTTTCAGATGGATTTGGAGGCTGTCGGCGGTCACCCAAAGTGCACCACCTAATGGTCACTTGTTAGGATTCAAAGTGCACCACTTGCGGATGTAAAACCGCTTCCCTCAAGTCACTGCCGATGTGCTTGAATCGGGGAGCATGTCCAACATCCTCGAAGTGCCCCAACAACAAGCCATTCAAGCC
>JBAXPF010000581.1:0-1925 GCA_037132955.1 Verrucomicrobiota bacterium
GGCCTCTGTCGGAAGACGGTATCCGCTTGCCCTCCAGTTGCACGCCACAGCATCGATTGTGCCAGTACGATAGATCATGCCTTCTACTGAATAACATGGTGTCAGACGCTCCTTCTCACTCATGGCATTACACCACTTCACCATCGAATACCAGTCAATCGAATGCACCGGATGATCGATTGCCTTGCCTTTCCCAATAGGTAGGTCGGCATATCCATACTTTATTCCCCATTCCCGCACCACGTCCCACAGCGCCTTCGTTACTTCGTGTTTTGCCATATAAAACACGCTCGCATGCACCGTGCGTGCAGGAGGGTCTAGCAGACGTCCTAATGAGTCCCCCATCTGAAACTCACCCGCCGGAATAAGCGAAAAACCCTCTGGAGTTTCTGTATGCTGCGGTCTGGCATCCTCCTCCATTCTCACTTTCTCGCGCGCGATCACTTCCTGATTTCTCCTGATTTCCTCATCACGCTCAGCCAACTCCTGCGCGATGCGCTCAGCCGACTCCCGCGCGATGCGCTCAGCTGGCTCCCGCGCGATGCGCTCAGCGGCCTCCTGTCTTGACGCTTTCACCGTCACAGTTTCGGCCACGACGACAACCGACGGCAAGGCCGCCTGCAATGCAGCCAGCCACTCACCCGCGTCACGGTGGCGGTGGCGCGGCAGCACCGCCAGCGCCTTGTCCACGGAGGCGAGCAAACTGCCCCCATAACTGCGTTGAGCAGGTGCGGATGGTCGCCGATGGTGTAGCCGCTGACCGCCGCGGCAGCTTTTGGCCGATAAGCCGCCAATACAGCTGCCGCCAACTTAGGGGCCGGCCACACACTCACCGCTAAATCCGCGAGCTTGTCAGCGCGTGTCTTGATCGCCGCCTCGTCCCACTTCTCCAGTGCGCCGAGCCCTTGATTGAGTTTCAACGGGCTTTGCTTCAGCCCCTTCTCCGGAGCCTCGGGCATATCCCGCTTCTCGGGAAACGCCCGGTCGCTGAAGTCGCTGTTGTAGGCGGTCAGAGTGAGATTGCCCAGCGTATGCAACCACGTCTGCTGAATGCGCTGCCAATCCTCACCGAGGGCATCGCGCCACTTGGTCGAGAGATTTTCATTCTGCGGCAGGATATGTTCGATGGTGTATTCATCCACCGCCACCCGCTCTTTGCGTCCGTGATTCTCCAAGCGGCGCAACCAGTAACTGCGACTACGAAAGTTGTAGAGATCACGGGTGTGTAAATCACGGTGAAACTCTTCGTCGCTGGGAAATCGGCGGTAAGACGGCAGCACCAGAAACTGCGCTTGCACGCTCTCGAAATAGCGTTCCTTCTCCTGCCCCTTGGTGAAGGTGGCAAAAGTCTTGTTCATCGAGTTGGTCGGGATAGCGCAGATAGCGCGGCGGAACACATACGCTTCGACCAGCCGGACGCTTGAGAGCAGTTCGGCCTTGGAGAGCAGTTCGGCTTTGTAATCCCGATACAGCTCAAGCAGGAACGGATAGGCCACATCCACCTTCAACTCGCGCAGGTCGTGGAAGGCTAGCTTGAGGTCGGCATCGGGTTCGCTGCCGAGCGCCATCGCGCAAAAATGCCGGGCATAGTCGCGGATTTCTCGGACGAGGCTTTCGATGTGGTTCTTGTCATCCTCAAAGTCGGCCCGGGTGGTGCGTGCATGGCCTTTGAAGGCGTCGTAAACCGCGTTGATGTTGGGAATCTCGCCCGTCATAACGGTGAGGTAATGCCTCATAAAACTGTCAAAGTGCGTGCCGTAGGCTTCCTGCCCAAAGTCGATTTCCATCGGCCGCCAGAACTGCTCGTAGAGCTTCGTTTGCAGCACCGGATCCAGGCCCATCAGGATGAAATTGCGGATGAGATCGGCTTGGCTAAGTTCCTTGCCCGTGGAGTTCATGCTCTCAAAAATGAGCTGAGGGTTGTC
>JBAXPF010000582.1:0-1913 GCA_037132955.1 Verrucomicrobiota bacterium
CCGGTGGTTAAAGCGCGCTGTGTCATCAAGCCAGCCGAAGTTGCCACCAAACCGTATCTGGAAACCGCCGAGGACGTGGAAGCCTTCATCAAAGAACTGCGCCAGCGCCTCGACGCCGCCATTGCCAAGAACGAGCGCATCCAGATTCGTTGACAAATTTCCATGAACCGCACCGCCCTTAAATCCTACGCCCCGAAAGCGCGGCTCGACTTCATCCGCGCCGTCACGGATCGCGCCGCGTTCGTTGGCCTCACGCCCGACCGCGCCGAGCCGATGGAGCAAAAAGGCGACGTGGTCATCATCGGCGGCCAGCCCTTTCCCCGGCGGGTGGCGGAACAGCGCAAGAAACTTCAAGATCGCATCAGTCAGCACGGCTTCGCCCAGGTCATGGAAGCGATGGCCTACACCTGGTTCAATCGCTTCGTGGCGCTGCGCTACATGGAACTGCACGGCTACCTCGAACACGGCTACCGCGTCCTCAGTCATCCCGAAGGCAAGCCCACGCCCGAAATCCTCGAACACGCCGAGCACGTCACGCTGCCGGGGTTGGACGCGCAGCAGGTGATCAATCTCAAGCTGGATGGCAGCCAGGACGCCGAGCTTTACCGGCTGCTGCTCGTCGCCCAGTGCAACGGCCTCCACGAGGCCATGCCGTTCCTGTTCGAGAAGATCGCCGACGAAACCGAGTTGCTCCTGCCCGACAACCTCCTGCACTCCGACTCCCTCATCCGCAAGCTCGTCACCGAACTCGACGAAGCCGACTGGCAACAGGTCGAAATCATCGGGTGGCTCTACCAGTTTTACATCTCGGACAAGAAGAACGAAGTCATCGGCAAGGTGGTCAAGAGCGAGGACATCCCCGCCGCCACGCAACTGTTCACGCCCAACTGGATCGTCAAATACCTCGTCCAAAACACGCTCGGTCGCCAGTGGCTGGCCACCTATCCCGACTCCCCGCTCCGCCAGCAGATGGAGTATTACATCGCGCCAGCCGCGCAGACCGACGACGTGCAGGCGCAGCTCGCCGCCATCACGCCCAAGAGTCTCGATCCCGAAACGCTCACGCTGCTCGATCCCGCCAGCGGCTCCGGCCACATCCTGGTGGAAGCCTACGACCTGTTCAAAGCCATCTACCAGGAGCGCGGCTACCGCAGCAAAGACATCCCCCGGCTCATTCTCGAAAAGAATCTGTTCGGCCTGGAGATTGACGACCGGGCCGCCCAACTTGCCGCCTTCGCCCTGCTGATGAAGGCGCGGGCCGACGACCGCCGCATCTTCGCCGACCACGTCCAGCCCAACGTCATCGCCATCCAGGAAAGCAAGGGACTGGAGAACCTGCTGCGGCCCGATCCCGCTGCGGCCAAAGGCGTCCGGGAACTGCCGTTTGCCGACAGCGACCTGTTCCCGCAAACGGAGAAGCAACTGACGCTGACCAAACCGAATCAGGAAAGTCCGTTGGCGGCGGTCGAACCGTGCCTGCGCGAACTCATCAAACTGTTCGAGCACGGCAAAACATTTGGCTCGCTTATCCGCGTGCCGCCTGACCTGGCCGCGCAACTGCCATCAGCGCGGCAGAGCATCGAGGCCATGATCGCCAAGGGTCAGCTCTGGGAGCATCGCTCTGCTACCCTGTTGTTACCGTTAGTAAAACAGGCTGAAATGTTGGCAACTCAACACGATGCAGTGGTGGCAAACCCTCCTTATATTGGGAGCAAGTATCATATTCCGATACTCAAAAAGTTCCTTCACGACAATTATGATGGCTACGAGAAAGATGTTTTCTCCGCATTCATCGACCGTAACTTTACATTTAGCAAGCAGCATGGCCGCCTGGGCTTGATGTCTCCTTTTGTTTGGATGTTCATTTCGAGCTATGAACAACTTCGCGGCAGACTAATTGATAAAGAGACAAT
>JBAXPF010000583.1:0-1901 GCA_037132955.1 Verrucomicrobiota bacterium
GGTTTTGGCGTCGTCGCCACCCTCGGTCACGGCGTCGGGAAATACCGCGTCCAAATCCTGCGCGATAAAGCCGGTTTGCGGGGTCTTGGCCGCGTCGGCAATGAAGTTGTAATCCACCGCTTGCAGCTTCATCAGATCCGCCAGGCCAAAGTGGGTGGGCGTGATGTTCTCCTTCAAGCGCCGGTCGGAAGAGGTACTGTAAGAAACAGTGGATGCAGCATTTTGGCTGATACTACCAATTGCCGAACCATCAATATTCTGAAAACCAATCATAACAGAGCCAAAAGGATTACCATTTGATCCGGCCCTTATAAGAAGACCATGAGCGGAACCTGAGTTGTTGCCATTATAGATTCGCGCAGCGTAGTCGCCATAAATATTATTAAAAACACTAAATCTATAAGCCGGTGAGTTATCTCCAATGCCCACGTTGCCTCCTTTCTGCACTGTAAGCCCGATACCACCGATAATGTCATCCCCAGTCACTCCTAACCATGCCCTGGAAATTGTGGCTTCTTTGCTAAAACCCATTAAGGCACACTCATTGTTGACGGAACTTTTTCCTATCGAAATGTAATGAACCCCAGCATCGGCTAAGCTTGGGTTGTAGAACCGGGCGGTATTCCCACCTGAACTGGCCCCGTTATCAATAACTTCCAGCTTTCCAGTTGGTGTGATTGTTCCGATGCCGACGTTGCCGTTGGCGTCGGAGAACAGGGCGGAGTTGCCCACGGTGCCGGCGGCGGTGAACATGGGCACATAGTTGGTCGTGCCGCTGCCGCCAATTTTGGCGTTGAAGGTGGTCCAATTGGTGCTGGTGAGGTAGCCGTTGGCAGAGCTTGTGGCGGCGGGCAGGGAGATGGTATTGGTGCTGCGGCTCAGCGGGCTGCTGAAACTCAGGGCGCTTTCCTTGCCGTTGAACGTGCTCCAGTCCGCGCTGGAGAGTGCGCCCGCCTGGGAAGCGCTGGCGGTTAGGATCGTCAGATTCGGCGAGGTGCCGCCGCTGGAGGCCAGCGGACTGTCGGCGGTCACACCGCCGAGCTTGCCGTTGAAGGTGCTCCAGTTGGCGCTGGACAGATAGCCGTCGGCGGTGCTGCTGGCCTGGGCGATCGCGAGGGTGCGGTTGGCACTGAGGTCGCCGCCGCCGGATAGCGGGGCGGTGGTGCTGAGGGTGAGGGTGGCGGGCACCTTGGCGTTCCAAGCCGTGATGTCAGTGCCGACAATGCCATGCGCGGCACTGGCGGTAAACAGCGGATCGGTTTCGGTGAAACTGGTGAGGTAGCCCGCCGAGGCATGGTTGCCCCAGCCGTAGGCCGTGTTGAAGTGAGTCCAATCGGCGCTGGCGAGCGCGCCGGAGGCCGTGCCGCTGGCCGGGGTCGTGGTGATGGTATTGCCGTCTCGGCTGAATCCTGTGCCGAATGTCAGCGCGCTTTCCTTGCCGCTGAACGTGGTCCACACGCTGCCGTCATAGCCATACAGGCCGGGGCTGCCGTCGGTCTGATAGACGAGCAGCCCGGCGGCGGGGCTGACGATGCCCTCGCGCTGGGCTGAGGTCATGCGCGGCGGCAGGAATCCCAGGGTGGTGGAGGTGACGTCGAGCTGGGCGCTGGCGTTCGGAGTGGTGGTGCCGACACCCACTTGGGCATGGGCGACGATTTGGCTGGCGGCCCAAAGGGCGAGCAGGGTGGTGCGGGGTTTCATGATGGGGTGGTGGGAGGACGTGCGGAGGATTGAGGATTGAGTTTGGATGAGGTATGTGGAGGTGTTGCCAAAAGATCGAGCGCGCCGAGGGTGGCAGCCCCCCGCGGCCCCCGCCAACCTGTAAAACTGGGTATATTATGGGTACGCCGGACGGGATTGCGCGGTGTGGCTGCGGCGTCCCGCCGCAGGCCGTGCTGGCG
>JBAXPF010000584.1:0-1898 GCA_037132955.1 Verrucomicrobiota bacterium
TCTATCTGTATGCCTTTCCCATCCAACAGGCGGTGGTGGCCACCACCGGAATCAAGACACCTTGGTTGATGGGCACGATTTCCTTCGCCATCACTCTTGTCATCGCGCTCGGTTCGTGGCACTTCCTTGAGAGCCGATGGCTGCGCAGAAGCCGGATTCAGGAGCCGCTTGGCATCTTGCAATCCACGGATTCCCGCCACTCCGTTGTGTGAGCGGCAACATGGATCGGTTTTCAGACCGCCGGACAGGCTGCCTGGGGTGATGAAACGAATGAAGCGTGAATTTGTGCCGAATGAATGTGACTTCCAAATTTGTTAGGCACCACTGCGTCATGGTCGACGGCACGGCCCTGCACCCGCGGATGAAAGGGGTCGGGCGTTACACGTGGCAACTCTGCGATGCCTTGGAGCGTGAGCTGCCCGCCGGCGGGCGTTTGATGATTGCCGTGTTCGATGGAATTTTGCCGGCATTTCGCGAGGGCTTCCTCGGGGAATTCATCCGGCTCCCCTACAGCTCGGAGCTGGCGCTTGGCCTGCGGGTGTTTCCCCGCCTGCTGGTGGACGCCGGGGCGGATGCCTTCATCCGTCCGGCCGACAAGATCGGGACCCGCTATGGGGTGCCTACACTCACCGTTTGCCACGACGTCAATCCCATGATCTGGGCGGTGCAACCGGCACGCCCGATGAAGCGGCGGCTCATCGATGGTTGCTGGGAATTCCTGCGGGGACGGGCGCTGCGGTGCAGCGAGCGGGTCGTGTGCAATTCGGAATTCATCCGCGACGCGGCCACCCGCCAATTCCATCTGGATCCTGGCAAGACGGAGGTGGGCTATTGCGGCGTGGATCCGCGGATTCCCGAGTTGGCAAGCGCTGCGGCAGCGGGTGCGATGCGGCAACGGATCGATAAGCAAGGGTTTTTGCTCGCCTTTGCCACCGGCGACGAGCGGGAAGGATATGACATTCTCCCACAACTTTGGGCCGCGGCACGCAATTGTGGGTATCCCGGATCGCTGGTGATCGCAGGACTCAAGGACGATCTCCCCTATGCCGCGCGTCTCAAGCAGGCATTCCAAGCGCATGGGGTTGCGCAGTACGTGCAATTCATGCCCTTTCTTGGTGAGGCGGAGCTCCCGACCCTCGCCGGCCTCTACGCCGCCGCCGATTTCTACCTCGAAACGTCGCTCCATGAGGGGTTCGGCATGCAATTGGTGGAAGCCATGGCCTGCGCCACCCCCTGCTTTTCATCCGGCCGCGGCGCCTTGCTGGAAGTGGGCGGCGGATATCCGCTCGCCCTCGACATCGCCAACCCCGCTGCGGCGGGCATGGCCGTGACCGCCGCATGGCAGCGGGGTGAACACCGCCGCGATCACACCGCTCAAGTCAGCCATGCCACTCGCTTCGATTGGTCCGAAGCCCGCAAGGCGGTCGTCGATTTCGCCTGGGGATAACTGCGGCTTCCAGCCGCTGTCCCGCCTGTCAGGGAAGACAGGCGTCCCGCCTGTCAGGGAAGACAGCGCGTCCCGCCTGTCAGGGAAGACAGCGCGTCCCGCCTGTCTCCTGCTAAACTGACAGTATTGGGCAGGATGCCCACACTCCTTGAGCCTTGGGACCGTCCGCTGAGCTCTTCGCAGGGGCGAATTGGTGCGGCGCTCGATGAGCGTCGATGCGGATGTGAGGCATTGCATGGTCGATCATTGGCAAAGATTGTTCCGCAGGATGCGGAACAAAACACGCAGGATGCGTGTGCCCCCCGCCAGAGAGGCGACGGCGGCCAGTGACCGCCGCTACAGCGCCCCACGCATTCGCCAGACGGCGGCCAGTGACCGCCGCTACAGCGCCACACACATTCGCCAGACGGCGGCCAGTGACCGCCGCTACAGCGCCACACACATTCGCCAG
>JBAXPF010000585.1:0-1888 GCA_037132955.1 Verrucomicrobiota bacterium
CGCCAGTTTCACGGTGGTGGCGATGGTTATGCCGTGATAGAAGCTGGTTGGCGCGCCTATTCACTGCCGGACCGGAAGCTCAAGGCGGCGCGCACATTCGTGGATCGTGAGGCGCTGGCCGCCGACGGTTATCAACCGTTGGTAGCCGCCGAGTCCCGCCTGCTCTCACGCCTCGCCGCTGACATCGCCAAGGGGCTGAAATGAGATGATTTCTAACGAAACGTTCTTCATTTCCAATTCAAAATTCACTGTTCACTATTCTAAATTCCCTCAATGGCAGCCATTAATTCCAACTTTCTCAAACTCAAGGCCGGTTATCTTTTCCCCGAAATAGCGCGGAGAGTAAAGGCATACACCGAGGCTAATCCAGACAAGGCGGCACGCATCATCCGCTGCGGAATAGGCGATGTAACCGAGCCGCTACCAGCGGCCGTGGTCAAGGCGATGCATGAAGGTGTGGCTGAAATGGGCTCCCGTGACACCTTCAAAGGATATGGCCCGGAGCAGGGATACGAATTCCTCCGCCAAGCGGTGGTGGACAATCAGTTCACAGACCTCGGCATCTCAGCGGACGAGGTGTTCATCTCCGATGGCTCCAAGTGCGACACAGGCAACATCCTGGACATCTTCAGCAAGGGTAACATCATCGCTATCACCGATCCGGTCTATCCAGTTTATGTGGACACCAATGTGATGGCCGGCAACACCGGCGATGCCGATGAAAAAGGTGCCTATGCGGGGCTGCTGTACCTGCCGTGCAACGCGGCTAACAACTTTGTGGCGGATGTGCCCGCACAAAAGGCTGACATTATCTACCTGTGTTTCCCCAACAACCCCACGGGAGCTGTGGCCACGCGCGCGCAACTGGAGGCGTGGGTAGCGTATGCGAGGCAGAACGACGCCATCATCCTATACGATGCCGCCTATGAGGCATTCATCCGCGACCCGGAGATACCGCACTCGATCTTCGAAATCGCAGGGGCAAGAGATTGCGCGATCGAGTTCCGATCATTCTCGAAAAACGGTGGATTCACCGGCGTGCGTTGCGCCTATGTGATCATCCCTAAGTCCGTGAGTGGCACAGCCTCCGACGGCACGCGAGTGCCACTGCACCAGCTATGGAGCCGCCGCCATAGCACCAAGTTCAACGGAGCGAGTTACCCGGTGCAGAAGGCCGCTGCGGCGGTTTTCTCGGAGGAGGGCAAGGCACAAGTCACAGGACTGATCGACCACTACATGGGCAACGCAAAATTACTCCGCGAAGCCGCTGCCGCAGTAGGGCTCCCGGTTTTCGGCGGGGAAAACGCACCCTACGTATGGGTGGGATGCCCGGATGGTCTCAACTCATGGGACATGTTCGACCATATGCTGGAGAAAGCCCAAGTGGTGATCACACCTGGCTCAGGATTCGGCTCCGGGGGCGAGGGTTACTTCCGCGTTTCCGCCTTCAACTCCCGCGCCAACGTGGAGGAAGTATGTAACCGCTTGAAGGCTCTCATATCCCGATAGAGGAAACGCCCACTCCATGCCCTCCGACTTCTCGCTGGTTCTAGAAACATCCACGCCCCATGCGTCGGTGGCAAGAGTGGCGCCGGATGGCGGACTGGAAGTGCGCGAGTTTTGGAGCAACCGCAACCACAATGCGATGTTGTTCGAGCCACTGCGCGAGTTGCTGCAGGTGGGCGGGCGGAAGGCAATCGGTCTCGTGCTGGTGGGCAGTGGACCGGGGAGCTACAGCGGCACACGCGTGGGCATAGCCGAAGCACAAGGTATCGCCCTGGCTAACGGATGCCCCGCTGTGGCCGTGCCATCGATTCTCACCGTGCCATCAGCAGAAGGCGGCGCATGCTGCATGGCCATAGGCGACGCACGGCGCGGAACATACTGG
>JBAXPF010000586.1:0-1882 GCA_037132955.1 Verrucomicrobiota bacterium
TGTAGGCGTTGAGCTTCTTGTTGAAAACGCGGGTGAAATCGTGGTGCGGATGATAAGTCGAGCGGGGCTCAGTGTATGACCATGTGGTGACGCCGTCCCAGCTCACTATCTTGAAGCCCCCGAACCCGCTCGGATCATCGGTTGATGCATCCAGGATGCTGCCGTCGTCCTGCAAGTGTGGATTGTTGCCCACCGGCCAGGAGTGGACGATGCGTCCTTCCATGTCCAACAGGTATGACGTGCCTCCGACCCCGAAGAAGGTATAACCGTTCTGCGCCCGGGTGGCGTCCCAATATTGCAGTTCGGTGGGCCGCGTCAGGGCATCGTAGGCGTGAAGGGTGCCGGTGACCAGGAGTGCCGGTAAGGCCCGGCGAAGCGTCAACGTCCACACGTTCATAAGGGCGGCCGCCTGGCAGTCATGGCCGACTGCCAAAAGTCGAGTGAATGGTTGGGTGCAAGTTTTCATGTGGCGATTTTACGTCAGTTAACATTAAGTTCTCATGAAGCGGCCAAAAAATTTAATGGCGGCTTGGTTGGTATGGGATCCTGATAGAGCGCCGTACTAGTGATGAACCGTTCCGCTTTGGTCCGGGGCGAAGGCGCCGGCTTGGACCGGTGCTGATGTCGGGCATCCCAGTACGACGTGGCGGCCAAAGGCTGCGGGCACGGCATGAACCTTGTCGGACCGGCCAGACTGTTAGACGTGTCTACAATGCCTGCTTCATGAAGGGGATTCGGCTCGGTCGCGGCGCGGGTCTTTGGTTGGATCCCCTGGTCAGGGTCGTTCGTGTTTGTCGCGGGGTTGTTCAACCATGTTTTCAAGGCCGGTTTTGCCTTTTTGGGACGCGGGGAGTTCAATCACTCCTTTGGGTGTTAGGTCCTTGTCCTTCAGGCCGGGATAGTCCGGTGCGTATCGGTGTACCTTGAAGACGGCGTTCCAGAGGTGGCCACGCATGTCCTTGCCCGGTATTTCTCCTTGCGCGAGGATGCCGCCGCGCACCATCGGGTTGACATATTGCCAGACGGTTTCGCCGATCGGAGTGATTTCGAAGAGGTTCCCGATGACGCCGGCACAGACGAGCATGTTGCCGTTAGGGAGGCGATGGGCGCCGGAAATCTCGGACGAGAAGAAGTCGCTGCAGTTCTTCGCTTCGTAATGCCAGACGGTTTTGTCAGGACCGTAGGCTTTGCCGGCGGCGAGTTGATAGGAGCCCTTGGCGTCCACCGGCAGGACGATTTCCTCGATGCTCGACCAACCGCGTTCATAGCCGTTGTTGAAAATCGTGAGGTGGCCCGCGCCGGGGTAGCCATCCGGGACCCATTCGGCGTCGTGTTGTTGGATCAACTGGCGGTCGGCGGCGGTGCCGCGGCCGTAGGCGGCCGGGTTGCCCCAGCGGTAAAGGAGGTCGCCGCCTTTGCCTTGCTTGCCACCGCTGTGACCGGCCGCTTCCTTGGTGGTGGTGGCGTGGTCGATGATCCAAATCTCGTTGCAGCCGCGCGCGCTGAGCACGATCTGGTCGAGCTGCGGGTTGTAGGCGAGCGAGTTCATGTGGTTCCAGAACGCCGGCGTGGCGCGGCCGTTGCATTTGACATCAATCAACTCGGGATGCGCGGCGATCTCACCGAAGTTCGCCTTGGCGCGGTCGCTGTTCTGGATGAGATGGTCCCAGACATGCCATTCCCAGACGATTTTGCCGCCTTTTGGATAGATCGGTTCGATTTCGACCACTGCATCGGGCACGAGGTAGCCGTCGCGCAGTTGTTCGGCAGTGAAGCCTGCGGCGACGGCTTGGTCGAGCGTTTTGCGTTCCACCATCAGGGCCAGCACGTGGCCGTTGGGGAGCGGTTTGATGTCGTGGTGCAATTGGTAGTCGCGGGTGGC
>JBAXPF010000587.1:0-1881 GCA_037132955.1 Verrucomicrobiota bacterium
TACGTCCGCCTCTATAGCAATGGCAACACCTCCAACGAGATGAACCATTACATCGAGGTCGAGGTTTACGGCGTCGCACAGTAAGCGTTTTCCCGCGTATTGTTGGGAGTCTCCCTAGCAAGGATGACTTTTCGAGACTCCCGTTTCGTCCCCTGGGTCCCATGTGTCCCATCGGTGGGGTGACTTGTGCTCACTGCCAGGCCATCCGTTTCAACAACCAACCCACAACAGAAGGTATGAAACACAAATTGATAACGTTGATCCTTGCAACATCCTCCGCCCTGCTCATCACGGGCTGTGAGGACAAGTCCAAAGGCGTTTCCGCCGACGGCAGATCCGGCGGCGCGCCCGGTGGCGTGCCACTCGCCATCGAGTTTCCGCCGGAAGTGATTATCGGCACCGAGAGAGCCATCAAGGATATTCCCAAGTTGGTGATGGCTCTTGCCAAGCCCTCGGAGTTTTGCGTTCCCGCAGGCACCGTCCTGTTGTCCAAGGGCAAGAAGGTGACCAGCAGCGATGATAATCCGATCCTTGGCAGTCTCGACTTTATCACCGATGGTGACAAGAAGGGCGACGATGGTTACTTCGTGGAACTTATTGAGGGCACCCAGTGGGTCCAGATTGATCTGGAACAAAGCGCTGCCATCCACGCCATCTGGACCTGGCACTTCCATTCCCAAAAACGGGCCTATCATGATGTGATCGTCCAAATCTCGGACGATCCGGCATTCAAGACCGGTGTCACCACCGTCTATAACAACGACTATGACAACTCCTCGGGTTTTGGCAAGGGCACTGACGCTCCCTACGTTGAAAGCCGCTTCGGTCAGGTTGTCGATGGCAAGGGCACCAAGGGCCGCTATGTCCGCCTCTATAGCAAGGGCAATACCACCAATGAGATGAATCACTACATCGAGGTCGAGGTGTATGGCGCAGGTGGATAACCCCCAACCACCACCCTTATGGACCGGCGTGAATTCATCAACACGGCCGTTGCAGGCGTGGTCACAACGCGGATCTTTGTGCGCGCGTTTTGAATTGAAATGTTAGATCTGGACAATCCGTAGCAAGGTTTCACGCTGAAAACCAACCCCTCCATACCATGAACCGTCGCAAATTCCTCAACACGACCGCCTTTGCCGGTGCCGGCCTCACCCTGCTGCCCAGCGGTGTCCTCAACGGCAAGAACTCCCCCGGCAACAAGCTCAACGTGGCCCTCCTCGGTGTGTGGGGCCGTGGCTGCGCCCACTACGAATCGCTCGCCAACGAAAATGTGGTGGCCCTTTGCGACGTCAATGAAACGCGCTTTGCCGATGCGCTCAAGCATTTTCCGAATGCCAAGACCTACGTGGACTGGCGCAAATGCCTGGAACAAAAGGACCTCGACGCGGTGGTCATCTGCACCACCGACCACACCCACGCGTTCATCGCCAACTGGGCGTTGAACCGCAATCTCCATGTCTATTGCGAAAAGCCGCTCGCCATCACCGTGGAGGAAGCCCGGACGGTTAGAGCCAACTGGCTCACCAAAAAGGGCAAGCTCGCCACTCAGGTGGGCATGCAACGCCACGCATTCGATAACTTCAACCGGGTGCGCGAATTGATCCGCGATGGCGCAATTGGCGAGGTGCAGGCGGCCATGGCCTGGGGTGATCGCCAGATCCGCCGCAAGGGCTACCTGCCGGCCGAAGGCCAGCCACCCGCCGGCTTCAACTTCGATCTATGGCTTGGCCCGTCGCCCGTCCATCCCTACAACCCCGGCTATTTCTCCGGTGACGAAGGCGCGAATTGCCTGCAATGGAACATGTTCTGGGACTTCGGCGTCGGCCAGATCGGCGACATGGGCAGCCACACCATGGACTTGTTATGGAATGCGATCGA
>JBAXPF010000588.1:0-1878 GCA_037132955.1 Verrucomicrobiota bacterium
CCGGCGTGCACCGCCGATGCCGCCAGCGCGCAAAGGGCCCATATCGTTAGGAACGACGCGTGGCGAGCCGATGGATGGGCAGGGGGAAATTTTCTCCGGGAATGGGCCGGGAATTCTAACGGGTCCGTTGCCGCGGCTGATGATCTTGCTTGCATGGCTGGGGAAGGGGGGGGCATGGCGTTTTTTTTGTTTTATTCCAAAGGTGGGGGATATTTGTTTGCAGCGCCTAAGGTAGCGTGATCACCTGGACCGCCAATCCTGCCAGATTGAGCTTGTCGGAGTCCAGTTGCCGCGCTGCCGGCGGATCGAAGCCAGTGGTCTGGTCGACTGTCTCCTGCGTTCCCCCGGCGGAGCCGGCGATGCTTATGGCGGCCGGTTGGTTGTGGGTGTTGACCAGCAGTATCTTGCGCTGGCCTGATTTTGTTAGGAACGCCTGGGAATACACGCCCGCCACCGCGGTGGTGGTCGGCGGCAGCTTGTCACCGGGGCCAAAGTGCTGACACAGCAGCTTGAGCGCCCAATAGCGTGCGTTGGGCCGGCCCGTCTGCCAGTCCATCATCGATACGCTCGGAAAGAACTCGGGCACCTGCATGAGTGCCGATTGACCAATCATCTCGATGCCCAAGTTGGCCAGTTCGCCATAGAGCAGTGCGAACTGCGCCGCACACAGGTTCCAGTAGCGGGCCGGGAACGGCTTGAACACATAGTCGGGCTGACTCTGGCCGCCATCCTGGGGATGAATCACGCCGATCTCGTTGATGGCGGTGGCCGTCTGCGGCGCGAGGCGCTGGCGGACTGCTTCGATGCGTTTGACGGTGTCGAGAAACTTCCGTGTCTGGTCGAATACCGTTTCCTCCCAGGATTCCTGCTGCGCCGCCTCGGCCGAAATGGAGGCATAGAAGTGGTAGGAAATCATGTCCAACGGAATTCCGGGCTGGTGGTTTTTCGGGTCGAGGAAATGCTCGAAATACTGCGGCAGGTCTTTAGGGGCGGCGAGCGAAAGCCCGACAAATTTCATTGCGGGTTGGACTTTCCGGATCGCTGTCACGATCGTGTCATAGCATGCCGTGTACTGCTGAGGGGTCATCTTGTGTTCGAGGTCGGGCTCGTTCAACACTTCCCAGTAGTCCCACTTGTAGCGATGCCCGGAGTCATGCCGCTTGTCGAACTCGTCGACAAACCCGCCCTTGCTATACCAACTCACGAGCCGCGCATAATAGTCGCCTAACTCTTTCATCGAAGGATCCCGCAACTCCGTGCCCTGTGTGTAGTCCCACACGGCGTGGTTGGGGTCGGCCGGGTAGCTCACCGGTTGCGGTGTCTTGAACATCCACTGTGGAATGGTGCTGAAGTTGAGCATGACAGAATGCCCCTTGGTCGCCTCCAGAAAGTCGATGGTGAATGGGTCGATCAACGAAAAATCCCAGGAAGTTTTGCCGTTCTCGGGCGGCTCGAGTTCCGCCACCGCGAGCTTGGGATATGGCAGCCATGGCACATAGCGCACGTGCTGCGCATGGAGGTCTTTGAGGGTCTGCCAGACTTTGTCGTGCAGCGGCGAGTTGCGCGACATCAGCGGCGTGACGACCGCTTGCAGCGAGGCGTTACAGCGGTTGACTCGCTGCACGTTGTGCCACTGGATTGCAACATCCTGCTGCGCGCAGACGATTCCGGCCAGCATCGCCGCACACGGGATGGCGGTTGAAAACAGGCGCATCAGGCCCGGTGTCCGGGACAAATTGGTACGACTCATGGGGTGTCTAACAGAATATTTGGGCATCATGGTGCAGGGTGGGTAGTCGCCCCCGCCGCAGGCGGATCCTTCTCGCTGAAGAGATGACCGCCCTGCGCGCGGGCGACGACGGCTAACAGGGCGTAATA
>JBAXPF010000589.1:0-1875 GCA_037132955.1 Verrucomicrobiota bacterium
TAATGTGAACTGTAACCAATTGAATTTGTTTGAGTTATAACCGGACACTCGTGATAATTTATAATTTAAAATTGGAATTTAGAATTTGCCTTTGATACTTAGTGCTTCCATCCCCATGCCACGCATTCTGCATATTCCACGGCGGTTTGCCCTTGATGAATGGGGCGGCACCGAGAGCGTCATCTACAATCTGTGCAAGCAACAGCAGGCCAGCGGCCAGCACCCGGAAATCCACACCTCGCGCGCTCTTGCCCCCGTCCCGTGCGAAGTCTGGCGCAACATTCCCATCCGCCGCTACCGTTATTGCTATCCGTTTTTCGGGTTGTCCGCGGCTGATGTCCTCGCGCTCGACAAGAAAGGCGGCAACCTGCTCTCGCTCGATCTGTTCTGGCATTTGCTGACCGCGCGCGACGTCCGCATCTATCATGCCCACGTCCTCAAGCGCATGGGCGGCGCTGTTCTAACCGCCGCACGGCTGCGCCATAAACCCTGCGTCGTCACCCTCCACGGCAACATCTTTGACGTGCCTGCCGCCGAGGCCGCTTCCATCGTCGAGGCCCAGCAAGGCCACTGCGAATGGGGTAAGCCCTTCGGCGCGCTGTTCCGTTCGCGCCACTTGCTGGAGGAGGCCGACGCCGTGCTCTGCGTCGGATTTTCCGAATACGAAAAGGCCACCGCGGCACTTGGCCACCAACGGGTCTATCATCTGCCCAATGGCGTCACCCCGGAAGCCTTTGCCGGTGGCGGACGCGCCATCGGCCGACAGGCGCTGGGCTGGCCGGATGAGGCCATCGGCTTCGGTTGCCTCAGCCGCATCGATCCGCAGAAGAACCAGCTTTTGTTAGTAGAGGCGTTTGCGGCGCTGGTGGCGGCGCAGCCGCGGCGGGAGTTCAGGCTGTTGTTAGGCGGGCCGGTCACCGCGCCCGGCTATCTTGAGGAGATGAAAAATCTCATCGGGCGGCACCAGCTGGACGCGTGGGTGACGCTGCATCCGGCGGTGGTGGCGGAATCCGCGCTCCACCGCGATCTGCTCAGTGCCCTGGATGCGTTCGTGTTGCCTTCCCGCCACGAGCCTTTCGGCATCGTCATCCTCGAGGCCTGGGCCGCCGGCCTGCCCGTCATCGCGTCTAACATCGGCGGCCTGGCCAAACTCGTCAGCCATGAACAAGACGGCCTGCATGTTCCGGCAGGCGACGCCACCGCGCTGACGGCCGCCCTGGTGCGACTCGCCGCCGACGCCGGCCTGCGCCGCGCCCTGGCCGCCGCGGGCCAGGCGAAAGTGCGCGAGCACTACACCTGGGCTGCGGTCAACGCGCAACTCGAGCAAATCTATCAATTAGCGGAATCCCGCCACCGATGAATCCCTTGCCATCCGCCGTGTCCGTGGTCATGCGCAGCTTCAACGAAGCGTGGGCCATCGGCGACACCATCGGCCAACTGTTCGCGCAGGACTTTGCGGGGGAGATCGAACTCATCGTGATAGATTCCGGCTCGAGCGATGGCTCCCTTGAAATCATCCAGGCCGCCAAGCCCGCCCGGCTCATCCAAATCCCGTTGGGCAGCTATGTGCCGGGGGAGGTCCTCAACCAGGGGGGCCGCGCGGCATCCCATGAGTGGCTTATCTATCTGAATGCCGACGCCACGCCGGTGGGCACCACCTGGCTAAGCGAACTGCTGGCCGCGTGTCCCGATCCTGCCAACTTTGGCGCGGCGTTTTCGCGGCAGGTTGCGCGGCCGGATTGCCAGGCGGTGTATGCCCACGATTACGACCGCTGCTTCGGACCTAACCGGGTCTCCACAGCCTGGGATCATTTCTTCAGCATGGTCAGTTGCGTCACCCGCCGAGCGGTGTTAGATAAGCATCCCATCCGCGAG
>JBAXPF010000590.1:0-1870 GCA_037132955.1 Verrucomicrobiota bacterium
CCCACGGTTTCGGACGCCGTCTGGGTCACCAGCACCATCACCGACGATGGCAGTGTGGCCAGCGCAGCGCTCACCTACACCGCCACTACCGGCACACTCGCGACAACCACTCCCTACACCGAAACCTTCGGCAGCACGGCGACCCCCGGGGGCTCGACATGGACCGGCACGGCCGACAATACCTGGACAGTCGTGGGCGCGCCGAACCCCTTCAAACTGATGACATCGGCGAATTACACCACCAGCAGCACCGCCTGTGGCATGCAGTTCAATGGCTCCAAGGTCATGTCGGCATCACTCACCACCAGCAGTGCCATCAATGCCGCCGCCACCTCCGGATATGTGGAGTTTTATGTCAGCACCACATCCCTGGGGGCCGCAGAGAGTTGGGCGCTTCAGATTGACGCCACCGGCACCGGTAGCAGCTTTGTCACCCGCATGAGCGAAACCGGCAGCGCCGCTGGCAGCACCCATACGATGACGAAGTATCACTACGACTTGGCCAGCACCGAACTGATCGCCACTTTGAAGATACGCTTCCTGTTCACCGGAACCGCCATCGCGGCGGACACAGGACGGATCAATCTCGATCAAATCACGGTCACCGTCTCCACCGGCAGCAACAGCACCGCCACCGTGGCCATGCTTGACGACGGGGCCCATGGGGACGGCGCGGCTGGCGACCATCTATATGGCGCCCAGATTCCCGCCCTGTCCCTCGGCTCCCTCGTCAGCTATTATCTGACGGCCACTGACAACGCCGGCCAGGCCGCCAAAAGTCCGACCGGTGCCCCCACCACCACCTATGCTTACACCGTGGCGGCAGTTTCCTCCAACACCGCCCCGACGGTGACCAGCGCCGCCGCCGCCTCCCCCGCCACGGTGACCGGCACGACCACTTCGCTCGCCGCACTGGGTGCCGACGCAGACACCAGCGAAAGCACACTAACCTACACGTGGGCGGCCACCACGATGCCCAGCGGTGCCACCACCCCGAGCATTATTGCCAACGGCAGCAACGCCGCCAAAAGCACCTCGGCAACCTTCAACAAGGCGGGCCCCTACACCTTTATGGTGACTATCGCGGACCCAGGCGGCTTGGCCGTCACCAGTGCGGTTAGCGTCACGGTCGCCCAGACGTTGACGGCCATCGCGGTGACTCCCGCCACCGCCAATCTCGCTGCTGCCGCCACTCAGTCATTCAGTGCTGTGGCTAACGACCAGTTCGGCACCGCCCTTACGAACCAGCCGATCTTCACCTGGACAACGACTGTCACCGGCGGAACTATCAGTTCCAGCGGATTATTCACCGCGCCAGTCATAAGCGCCACCGGCAGCGCCACCGCCACCAGCGCTGCCGTGATCGGCAATGCCTCGGTGACCGTCACCAGCCTATCGCATCCATACACGATGGCGGCTCTGCCCGACACCGGGCAAGTGGCTAGCTATTCGACCATCACCGGTGAGGATGCGGATTACACGATCAATCCACCGAACTACAAGAATAACGGCGACGGAACCATCACCGACAGAATCACCGGACTGATGTGGCAGCAAGTGGACGGCGGCGAAATGACCTGGGAACAGGCCGTGACCTATGCCGCCAGTCTTTCGTTAGGTGGGCACCGCGACTGGCGGATCGCCTTCGCCACGGAACTCTACAGCATCATGGACCTAGGCACCATCAATCCGGCCATCAATACCACGTATTTCACCGCCTCGGCCGCGGACTATTGGTGGTCGGCCGATGTTGCTGTCGATGACGCGACCAAGGTGTGGGTCACCAATGCCGGCGGCGGCATCGGCCCCCATCCCAAAACCGAAACCCTCAGCGCCGGCGGTTCCAAGCGCTTCCATGTGCGCTGCGTGC
>JBAXPF010000591.1:0-1862 GCA_037132955.1 Verrucomicrobiota bacterium
TGGACGACGATGGATTTCCAAAGGTGATTGTCTATCAGCAAAGCGACATCGAACATTACGCGCAGCTCTGGACCGGTGAAAACACGGGGTCCGGGGCGGGCATCTACAAGAAGCACGACGAGGCGGAAAACATCTACAAGTTCCGTTCGTTGTGCGGGCGCGGCGGCTACACCGGCGACTATCCTAACGCGGGCGTCACTGCACAAATCAAGACTGTGACCGACGGTGATGTGGTGCGGGTGATAGGCAACGGCAAAAAGGGCTCGCGGGTGTGGAAGGACTGCGACGGCAGCGAGATGATGCGGATCGACTGGAACGATGGACTCGTCACCTCCAGCGGCGACGAGGAAATGGAAGCCGGTTGCGATGGATATTCCTCCAACTACTACAATATCTAACCAATGAATGTCGCCGTAATCATGACCGACGCCGCAGGGTATCCCAACCGCGCCGAAATCCTTGACCGCGCCATGCGCGCCGCCGGCATCCGGTTTTTCCGCGTCTCCCCGGTGGATCGCCCGCAACCGGGAGCCTTGCCGGTTGATCTGCCGTCAGAGTGGCTGCCCACCGACGAGCGCCCGCTCCACCAGAAGCATTGGTATCGCAACCACCTCCACTGCCTCGCGGCCGTCAGGCGGTACGAAATCCAGGCGGATCATGTCTGGTGCGCGGAGGCCGACGTGTCCGCTTCACCCGCCACCTGGCTGCGTCTGCTGGAAACCACCGCTGACATGCCGCACGACGGGTTGTGGACACGACTCTCCCACCGCAGCGACAGCCCTGGCAACGGATGGTTCAGCCATGACACAACGCCGCCGTGGGCCGATTGGTATTGCCTCGGGGCTTTGTTTCGCGTGTCGGCCCGTGCCTTGGATTGGTGGGAAGCCGCCGCCATCGAAACCCGCGAAGTCTTCACCGAGATCGCGGCGCCGAGCATCATTGCCAGAGAGGGCGGCACCATTAGCCGCATCAACCGCCCGCACCACCCGTCGCTCTATCACTGCGGCACGATGAAGTTCAACCCCGGCCACGAGACCCGCACGCCGCCGATCCATCACCCCCGGATGTTCCTCCACCCGTGCAAGTTTGACGAGCGGTTGACAGCCGCACAGGAGGCGTGAAGCTCTACGTCGATCTCGAAACCCTTGAACTGATTGAGGGGCCAGGATTCCGCAACCCGGTCAGCTCACTGCGGTTCAAGCGCGGGGACGCGGGAAAGTTGGTGGTCGCTTTTCTCGCCAACGGGTCCACCCATGAGAGCATCGGCGACCCCGGCGCCCTGGAGATTCACTTCGGCGTCAAGCCGCGCAACCGCTACGACGTGGGATACCTCGTCCACACCGCCGACTGGACGATGCCGGACCCGGAGGCTGACAGCCCGGTCTATCAATGTTCGCCCAGCTTCAACACCACCGAACTCGACTCAGCGCTACAGGTCGGTTCATCCACCGGCACCGAATTATCCGAAATCACGCTCATGGGTGAAATCACCTGGCGCGAGGGGAGCGGAGCGCCCACATCCACGCGCACCTTCATCGTCGTGGTTGAAAACGACGTTAACCGTGGCACCGAGGGTGTGCCGGAAAGCGCGGACCCTGCTTATCCCGCCCCGCAGGACGTGGCCACCCATGCCGCCCTGACTGCCGCCGTCGCTGCGGTCCACAGCGGCCCGCCCTTTGCCACCGGCCTGACGGCGGTGACGGGCGACATCACCGTGGATGCCGCGAACGGAACATTCCAGATGGTGACCCTGACCGGATCAACCATGAGCCGCGTCCTGAACGTCCCTACCAACGGCACGGTTGGCATGCGGTTTGAGTTGTGGATTCACTCGACCACGGGAAACACCCGGACACTCAACT
>JBAXPF010000592.1:0-1857 GCA_037132955.1 Verrucomicrobiota bacterium
GTGGGGTTCCGGCCAACATCAGCAATGGCACGCTCCTCTCGGGCAGTGGCAATGGAGCCTATGATCTTGTGGTGCAACAATACAACATCGGCGGCTTGAATATCAGCGCTGGAATCGCCGACAATGGGGCGAACGCGACCAGCCTCACCAAGGCGGGTCCGGGCATCTTGAACCTCACCGGGGTGAACACCTTCACCGGTGCCACGTATGTGAACGGCGGCGGATTGGCCATTCAGAATGCTTCCGCGCTTGGCTCCACTTCCGGCATTTCGGTGGTTGCGGGCGGCGCCTTGCAGATTTCCAACGGCATTACCTTGGCCAAGGCTCTGACACTCCAAGGCGATGGCATTGCCGCCGACGGCGCGCTGCGCAGCACCAGCGGCACCAACACCTCCAGCGGCACCATCACGCTTGGCAGTTCCGCGCGCGTTTCGGCTGACTACGGGGCGTCGCTCGCGCTCACCAGCGCCACCAGCATCACCGGAACGGGCTACAACCTGGCAGCCAGCGGGGAAGGCAACACCATCATCAACAGCGCCATCGCCACCGGTGCCGCCGCTTCGCTGATCAAATATGATGGCGGCACGCTGACTCTCAACAGCTCCTCTGCGAATACCTTTAACGGGGGCCTGTGTATCAATGGCGGCACGCTGTTGCTTGATTTCGCCAACTTGAGCGCAGCCTCGAATTTGGTGAACAGCGGCAACGGGCTCGGGATCGACTCGGGGGTGTTGCTCATCAAAGGAAATCCGGCGGCGGCCACCACCACCCAAACCCTGGGCAACGTGACCAAGGCCGCCGGAGCGGGCCGGATCCTCATCGATCCCGCCAACGTTTCGGGAACCACTACGCTGACACTCGGCACTCTGGTCACCAACACCTCTGATAACTACAATAACCCTGCGGGCGGCACGCTTTTATTGGGCAAAGCGGCGGGAGCCTCGGGCAGCGCGGTCATCACCAGCACCACCGGCACCCTCGTCAACGGCATCTACGGCGGCCGGGTCGCTTACACCTCGGACGGCGGCACCACCGTGGACTGGGCCACAAGCGCCTCCGGCAGCACTCCCTATACCCTTGGGAGCTACAGCGGCTACACCACCTTGCCCACCAGCAGTCTCGTCAGCACGACCAACTATTCCACGACCGGGACCACCCTGGCGGCAAGCGGCTCGGGCAACACCCTGAAACTTCTGGATTCCGGGGCGTTGAACTTGGGTGCCCAGACCCTGACGCTTACCACCGGCGGTTTGCTGGCCACCGGCAGCGCGGCGGCCACCATCAGCAACGGCACCCTCACCGCTGGCAACGCCAGTGGTCTCTATGAGCTTCTCGTTCACCAATACAACACCGGCGGCCTGACCGTCAGCGGCACCATCGCCAACAATGGGGGGAACGCCACCGTCCTCACCAAGTCCGGCCCCGGTGCGTTGGTTTTGACCAACGCGAACAGCTACACCGGAGCCACCTACGTCAACGAGGGGGTGGTGAACATCCAGAACGCGACGGCCCTCGGCACGACGGCCGGCGGCGTGATCGCCTGCGGCACGACCGCGCCGGTCTCCGCGGCCAGCTTGCCCGCCGCGACCGCCTCCTCGAAGCGCACGCGACGGCCGCAGGCCGGGCAGGACGCCGCCTTCTGCCACGCGGCGAAGTCGAAGTCCGCGCCGCAGGCGGGACACCTCAGCTGAGCTGCCATCACATCACCCGAGCAGCGGCCGGTCGGCCAGCAGGATCGGATGCTTGGGCAGGATCCAGGCGAGCAGAGCGCCCGTCGCGAACCCGCCAACATGGGCCAGATACCCCACCGCTCCCGCGTAGGCCGGGTTGACGACCGTGAGGTAGCCGGCAAAGAGC
>JBAXPF010000593.1:0-1851 GCA_037132955.1 Verrucomicrobiota bacterium
CGTTTGGACTTGGCCTTGATTTTGCCGAACATCGCCTCCACCTCCGCCGCCAACCCGATGTCCGCCGCCACACCGTGGATTTTCCGGAATCCGCGCTCACGCAGCGCCGCCATCGCGCGCTCCACCGCTTCCGGCGTCCGGTCGTTGAGGTAAACGGTGGCTCCTTCCGCAGCAAAGCATCCGGCGATGCCTAAGCCAGTGTTCTGGCCAGCTCCAGTTACGAGTACGATTTGGTTTTTGAAACGCATGGCTCGGGTTCGATAAACCTGAAACTACTCTGAAAACCACGATGACGACAATTGCCTTGTTTGGTCATTAGCATGATATATTTGGTCATGGTGGCGCGCTTCGCCTGAAGCCAGCGTCCACCAACACCCCTCAACCATTGACTTGTTTCATCATTGGCATTACACTTCTAGCCAAATTCAGTTCATTCCATGCCCGTCACTGCCCCATCCATCCGTTCCGTAGCCCTCTGTATCGACACGAGAGACGGCGCAGCCCGCCACCGGTTGACCGGGGTGATGCAGGTGGTGCACAGCCTGGGATGGCGGATCATGATGGTGCGGCAAACCGGAGAGGCCGCTGCAAACGAGGTGCTGCGGCTGTCACCCGACGGCATCATCGCCTACGTCGCGGAAGCCCCGCTGGTGAGGGCAGCGGAATCCTTGGGAATCCCGCTGGTCGATACCGCGGTGGGCGACGTCGCTGTGCCAATGTCCGTGAGTCTGGACAACGACGCACTCAGCAGGCTGGCGCTGGAACATTTCCGGCAGGCCGGGCTCAGCCACTTCGGCTATTGCGGCGTGGTGGGGCGGGTCACCTCGGAGCTGCGCGAGCGGTGTTTCAAGGCGGGTCTCGGTGATCCATCGATGCCGGCATTTTCGGAACCCGCTGCGGAGGGAGGGTCCGGGCTGGAAGCTCTCACCAAATTGCTGCTTGGTCTGCCGAAACCCATTGGCCTGTTGGTTTTCGACGACAAGCTAGGCGAACGGGTGCTCAGCGCCTGCCGCTGGGCGGGCATCAAGGTGCCCGACGAGGTGGCGGTGATCGGAATCGGCAACGACGAGTTGATGTGCGATCTGAGTTCGCCCTCTCTATCCAGTTGCAGCATCCCGATCGGGCGATTCGGCGTGGAGGCGGCAAAAATGCTGGCGCAGGCGATGGCTGGCGGACCGGTGGCCCAGCCCCATATGCAACTCCAACCCAACGGGGTGGTCGCGCGCGGATCTACCGACCTGGTGGTGACGGACGACGAGTTGGTCAGGGCCGCTGTGCGCCACATCCGCAGGTGTGCCAGCGGCGCGATCGGAGTGAAGGAAGTGGCCGCCGCTCTCAACGTCTCGCGCCGCACGCTGGACCGCAGGTTTAGCAGCGCGCTGGGCCGGACGGTGAGCGACGAACTGCTGCGCGTGAGAATGCAGCTGGCGCGCAGTTTGCTGGAAAACGGCGACCTCCAAGTGACGGAAGTCGCCGCCGCGTGCGGTTACGGCTCCGCCTCATCGTTCAGCCGGGCATTCCGCCGGAGCTCCGGCCGCTGGCCGTCCGACTACCGCACCCAGATCCGCTCGGGTCGTTAGAAATCCTCATCCGTGGGGTCAGCCACGCATGCTCAAACCTCAAGGGTCTCGCCATGCAACCCTCCTGCCGGAGGCTCAGGTCGTGTCAAAACGATTGTTACCATGCGAGGACTGGAATGATGCTCGGGCTAGCCATGGGCGCTTCTCTGTGGCCACGCAGGGCATGCGGCCTCATCGAGGCCGCGCCACCTGACTCAGGGGCTAGCCCTACCGCGGGATAAAATCGCCGCCGCGGCCAGATTCCCGCCAGCCCCCGCTTGCGGTCTGCCGC
>JBAXPF010000594.1:0-1849 GCA_037132955.1 Verrucomicrobiota bacterium
ACGGGCAGCTTGCCCGTGTGCCAATGAAGAGCTCACCCGCGCACTGCGGCTGGAAACCGCCGCCACGATCTACCCGCATTCCGACGCATGTGCCTACGGGCTCCCCCGCCCTCCTCACATCCGCGCCAGAATCGCATCGCCCATGGCAACGGTGCCGACGCGCGTCTCACCGGCGCGCCCGGTGGCGATGTCGCCGGTGCGGAAGCCATCGGCTATGGCTTTGGAAACCGCCTGCTCGATGGCATCGGCCGCTTCGAGTTCGCCTAACGAAAACCGCAGCAGCATGGCGAGCGAGAGGATTTGGGCAATCGGGTTGGCGATGCCTTGGCCGGCGATGTCCGGGGCGGAGCCGCCGGATGGCTCATACATGCCGAAATACAGGCCGTTGTCATTGCGTGTTCCGAGCGAGGCGGACGGCAGCATGCCAAGCGACCCGGAGATCATCGCCATTTCATCGGAGAGGATGTCTCCAAACAGGTTTTCCGTGACCAACACATCGAACGACCCCGGACGGCGGATGAGCTGCATGGCGGCGTTATCGACATACATGTGGGAGAGTTCGACCTCAGGGAATTCCCTGGCGATTTCGATGAGCGTTTCGCGCCACAACACCGAGGACGCGAGCACGTTGGCCTTGTCCACGGACAACAGGCGTTTTTTGCGACCCATGGCGGCGGTGAAGGCGACGCGGGCGATGCGTTGGATCTCGCTCTTGTGATAGATCATGGTATCCAGCGCCACCGGTTCGCCATTTTCCTCGTGACGGCCTTTGGGTTTGCCGAAATAGACCCCGCCGGTGAGCTCGCGCACACACAGGACATCGAAGCCATCGGCGATGAGTTCCTGTTTGACCGGCGAGGCATGGGTGAGCGCCGGCAGGCACACGCCAGGTCGCAGATTGGCAAACAAGCCGAAGTGCTTGCGCAACGGCAGCAAGGCCCCGCGCTCCGGTTGGATGTCCGGCGGCAGCGATTCCCATTTCGGACCGCCCACCGAACCGAACAATATCGCGTCGGCCGCTTCACAGGCACTCACCGTGGCGGGCGGCAGCGGGTGGCCCGTAGCATCGATGGCAGCACCTCCGACCAGGTGCTCGCTGCGGGCAACGGCAAACCCGCATTGACTTTCGGCGGCGGCGAGAATGCGGAGCGCCTCGGCCATGACTTCCGGGCCGATGCCGTCGCCGGCGAGGATCGTGATGCGGTGCGTGCGTGACATGCGCGGGAACATGGGCCGAAGGCAGGGCAAAAGTAAAGAGGGAAGGATGTGAAATGGGCGAAATGCGTGCCAAGCTTGGTCTTGCACTTTGGATGACGCCAGTGCATGCTGCCTCCGGCATGAAGACCGTCACCGACAAATTGAGGAACTTTCTCCAGTATGTGGCCGTCAAGTTGATTGACGACCCGGCTCAGGCCCAGTTGAAAGTGGCCGAGGTCGGGCCCAAGCGCCTGCGCTTCAAGTTGGTCTTGGCGCAGGCCGATGTGGCGATGTTGATCGGCCGCAACGGCTTCACCGCCTCCGCCATCCGCAGCGTGCTCAAGGCCGCCGCCGAGCGCGAGGGCGTCCAGGTGTCTTTGCAAATCCACTCGCATGAGGAGGAAGCGGAAATGGTGGCCAGAGATGGCGGCAAGTGAAGGTGGGGAGCGACCTCCCTTGCGTCTTGCTCCCCATCTTCCTGCCTCAAAATCTTCCTGTCTCAATTCTTCGTGATTTAGCAGACCGAATGGAGCGGGGGAGATTTCGTGGGCGTCCCGCCCAATACTGGCAGTTTAGCGCTTCTTGATCGGAAAACAGGCGTCCCGCCTGTCAGGGAAGACAGCGCGTCCCGCCTGTCCGCCGATGAAACGAC
>JBAXPF010000595.1:0-1838 GCA_037132955.1 Verrucomicrobiota bacterium
GGCAGATGTCCGGGCCAGTGGCGCTGGTGATCTGCGATCTGACATCACTTGAACGCACGGCCGCAACGAACGCTCCCTCTCGTTCCCCACAGGCGTCAATAGATTCAAACGTGTGGCAGCAGCGTGGCATGCCGGGGCACTCCATTGAAGGACGCATCAAGGCTGAGCCTGCGGGACATTTCCTCAACGGCCCGGCCCAACAGGTCCACGTCGCCACGGGCATCGTGCCGGCGCATGGAGGTGTCGCGCAAACCGAGGCGTGACTTCACGTGGTCGAGGGAATGCCCGGTGCCGCGGGTGTTGCCAAAGAGCATCTTCGAGATGTGGATCGAGTCGATGCACTGCGCCTCGCGGGTTGGCAGTTGGTGGCGCTGGCAGGTGGCGGACAGGAACTTGCCATCGAAGCGCTTGCCGTTGTGCGCAATGAGGGTGGAGTCGCCAGCCCAGCGGGCGAAGCCGCAGAGCACCTCCTCCGGTCGCGGCGCATCCCGCACATCGTCGTTGCTGATGCCCGTGTAGCTGGTGATGAACGACGAGATGCGCTGGCGCGGACGCGCAAAGCTGAAAAACGTTTCCGCCGGGCACAGGCAACCCGCCCGCAACCTGACCGCGGCGATCTGGATGAATTCGTCAGAGTCCGGATAGAGTCCGGTCGTCTCAAGGTCGTAGATCACAAACGAGTCGCCGGCGTGGAAACAGTCGGTCCAGATGAACGAGTGTCCGCATGCCGGGCATGAGAACCGGCGACCCATCAGCGCCTTGGGACCGGTCAAGGCCTGGCAACAGGATGGATTGGGGCAGGATGTTTTCATGATGGGGCAATCTGTCAGGCACCCGTCACCGGGAGTTCCCAAAGGGCGGTGGGCCGGGCAAGGACGGACGGAGGTCAGCGCTGAGACTGTCAATAGCGGATCGGCAGTCGCGGGGGAAGCCTCATTCCTCAGGATTAGGAGCCCGGTGCGGTAGTGCCGCCCGCCGGGATCTGTGCGGGGGTCTCGCGAAAACCCGAGTCCCTACCGCGACCGATGATAAATCGGCCGCTAACAATTTCGTTCTTTTCGTATGGGCTGGCACGACCAATGCCATCGGTTGGAGCGTGGGTTCACTTTTCATGCAGCCTGCAACATTTACTTTAGGAACTTGCCGGAGCGTGGATTCGCAACTCTTATCTCTGTCCGCTCTTTGGAATTCTTGATGACGATTTCGTCCGGACCAATCACCCACTTATACGGACTCTTGCCATGGAAATTGATCGACAAGATGCACCTTAAGTCCCGGAGTTTTTGGTCGGTGGTGGCGGCGCGATCAACAGCTGAGAAGGTATTCACCTGTATTGTTCCAAAAACATCGGCCGGGTTAGTTAAACTTTCCGAGCTTGATTCTGTCATATAGACACCATACTCCTCGTTGATTTCTGCGAGTGGACATAAAGCATACGGACCAGTCCATGAAATTCCGCCTGTATCGTCAGGTGGAGAAATAGGCAAATCCGCCTCCTTTCCACCTGTAGAATGGCGCTGGCATCCCTGAATCGACAGGAAAAACACGCAGATGACCATTAGCTGAATCAAAATCGTCGAGTACATATAAAATATTCACACATGATTCAGGGCAGAGGGAAGGGGTGGTGTCATGGCCGGGGAGGTGTAAATGGCTGCTTGGTACGAGAGAAATCAAATGGCTTGAACCAGATTCCTTTACAACCGGTTTTCTTGCCACCATCGTCCTTACTCATAAGATACTCGACTTTGCCGTCAGCGGGTATGACTATTCCTATTTCTTGGCCTCTTCCGCTGAATCCGTGGGTGAAATGTGATTCTAACGGCATGAGTTTTGCG
>JBAXPF010000596.1:0-1837 GCA_037132955.1 Verrucomicrobiota bacterium
TTCATCCGTTTCCGCCACAAGAGCCGCTACAAAGGCGGCTTCACTTGGGACGACATCCGCATTTCCAGCGGCTTCGATGTCTTCGGACCCAAGGTCGTGTCAACCACCGCCGTGCGCACCGGCGGCACCAGCGGCGCCGTCACCGGCATCCAAATCGTCTTCAACGAACCCATCGATCCCGCCACCTTCACGACCTACGATGTCACCATCACCGCGCCCGGCGGCAATGTGATCTCGTTGGCTGGCAACCCGGTGGATGGCGGCGACCACACCACCTTCACTGCGCAGTTCTCCACCCCAGAGCCGGTCTCCGGTCTCTATCAACTCAATGTGGGCCCCAACCTCACCGATGCCCAAGGCACGCGAATGGACCAGAATCAAAACGGCCTCCCGGGCGATGGCCTGAGCACCTCTGTGGTGGCGCTCGTCGTCTCTCCGCATGCCGTTCCCTATGAAGAATCTTTCGACGGGGACCCGGCCAGTATCTTCTCAGCATGGGAATTCAATGCCGATGGGGGAATGATCGGGGTCGACTCGGGCCACGCCCGGGAGGGTTCCTACGCGCTGGAACTGGCGGTGCCCTCCCTGAGCGGCACGCACTATCAGGATTCGGTTCTGCATGCGAACCTGGCGGGCAAGTCGGGTGTGGTGCTGGATTGTTGGGCGCTGGAGTTTGTCGACGGCGGCAGTCTGGAGGTGTCCCTCAGTGTGGACGGGACCAACTGGCGGACGCTCAAGGCCATCAGCGGGCCGCCCGGTGCGTGGCGCCAGCACTGGATCGATCTGGACGCGGCACGCGACGCGGCGGGCTGGAGCTATACGAGCGACGTGCGGATCCGTTTCCGGCTCAACAGCGGGTCATGGGTGGCGGCGGGCTTCGCGCTGGACGGAGTGCGGGTGCGTGCCGGGCAGGTCATGCCGGCCGTGGTGGCTGCGGTTCCCTACACGGAAGGTTTCGAGGTTTCGGAACTGGCGGGGCTGGGGGCCTGGTGGGAGTTGCCGGGCGCGACGCTGGCGGCGACGCAGGGCCACTCCGGCACCCGTTCGCTTGCGATGGGTTATGGAGGTTCGGCGGAGTTTGCGGTGGATCTGGCACCGGGCGGCACCCCGCTGGCGGGGGTGACGCTGGACTTCTGGTCGCTGGAACCGAGCAGCGGTGGGGACAGCGCGACCACAACCGTTTCCTGGAGCGTGGACGGGATCACTTGGCGCACATTGCAGACCGCGCAGTACAATACCCTGGGGGGGTGGTTGCACCGTGCGGTGGACCTTGACAAGGCGCGGATCGAGGCGGGGTGGAGTTACCCGCGCAGCGCGAGGTTCCGATTCGCCTACACCTACCAATACAACGGCGGGCGAACCTGGATGATCGACGACATCCGGGTCGCGGCGGGCGGGTCGCTCAACGTTTTCGGGCCGAAGGTGGCCTCCTGCCCGGTGGCGGGCCAGAGCGTGGCCGGACCGCTGGCCTCTTTCACCGTGACCTTCAACGAGGCGGTCGAACCGGCCAGTTTCACGGCGGCGGACGTGAGCCTGACCTCGCCCTCGGGTGCGGCCGTTTCGGTCGGCTCGGTGTCCGACTCGGGCGACCACACGACCTTCACGGTGGCGCTGGCCCCCCCACAGGGGTTGGCGGGACTCTACCGGTTGGCGATAGGTCCGAACGTGGCCGACACGGTGGGCAACGCGCCGATGGACCAAGACCAGAACGGCGTTCCCGGAGACGCTTACTCCACGACCTTCACCATTCCGACCACGGTGGCCTTGCCGCCGTTCGCGGAGGGATTCGAGGCGGGCGGCATCGAGTCGCTGGCCTCCTGCTGGGCCTTCACGGTTG
>JBAXPF010000597.1:0-1821 GCA_037132955.1 Verrucomicrobiota bacterium
GTGGTGGAGTGGTGGAGTGGTGGAGTGGTGGAGTGGTGGAGTGGTGGAGTGGTGGCACAGGCGTGGGACGAGTGCCACCCGATGCGCCCGCTGCCCGTGGAAATAAAGCGAAATTCCGGATCCCTTTTTACGCGAGGAATGCATCCAGCGCGGCGCGTGAAATCCGATAGACGGTGCCGATCTTCTTGCCTTTCAAGTCCCCGGCATCGATGGAGGCGATCACATCGGCCTCGGTCACACCTAACACTTCAGCCACTTGCGCCGGACTGAGCATTTCCGGGGTGGCGGCGGCCGGAGTCGCGCCCGGCAGCGGTGGCGGGCTGTCTGCGGCGGCGGCGGGTAGTTGCATTTGTTTGACCATTTCCTGGGCCAGGCCGAAGCCCATGGCCATTTGTGCCGGCATGGCGGCAGCGGACTCGCCAGAGCCGCCGTGGGTCATGGATTCCGCCATTTGGAACTTCACATAGTCGGTTAGATTGCCGAGCACGCCCATGCTCGACCGCTTGTCGATAGCGGCTTCCACTTCGGGCGGCACGGAGACGTTTTCGAGCAGGAAGCTGGTGATCTCGATGCCGTTTTTGGTGGTCACCTGTGGGTTGATGAGCGGCAACAGGGCGTCGCCGAGTTCCGAGTAGCGCGCAGCGACATCCAGGGCCGGCACTCCACACGAGGCCAGCGCGTCACTGAACACGCTGACGATGCGCGAGCGCATGGTGTCGGCAAATTCATTGAGTTGGAAGTGTGGGTCGGTGCCGGCCACTTCCTTGAGGAAGACGGGGGCATTGATGATCTTGAAATCAAAGGTGCCGAAGGCGCGGAGACGGACGACGCCGAAATCCTTGTCGCGCAGCATGATGGGATTGGGAGTGCCCCACTTGTTGCCGGTGAAAAGACGGGTGGTGACGAAATAGACATCCGCCTTGAATGGTGACTCGAAGCCGTATTTCCAGCCTTTGAGTCGGTTGAGGACAGGGATGTTGTCGGTGATCAGCGAGTGCTTGCCCGGGCCGAAGCAATCGCCGTATTGGCCCAGATAGACAAACTGCGCGGCCTGGCTCTCGCGGACAATCAGCTGCGCGCCGTTCTTGATCGCTTTGTCGTTATCGGGAAACCGCCACGACAGTGTGTCGCGCGAGTCATCCACAAACTCGATGATTTCTAGCAATTCGCCTTTGATGAAACTCAGGATGCTCATAGGGGTATTCGGGGGGGGTGGTTGGAAGTTAGCAGGGAATGCGGCGCGGACAAGCGGAATTGGCGGGATTCTCCCATCAGTTCTTGGCTAGGATGCCATGCGGACATTCTGGTATTTCAGGCAAAGAAAACCACTGAAACACTGAAGGCCACAGAGAGCACTGATTTGAAAACAGTTTTTATGATTTCAGCGACCTCAGAGTTATCAGTTCTTGCAGTGGTTATCTTAATGCGCAGCAGCTCAATCGCCCGCGTTCTCATAAAGTCTACGAAGAGCCCGCGTTCTCACGAACGCGCCTACGAAGAGCCCGCGTTCTCACGAACGCGCCTACAAAGATCGGCGGACCTATTTTCTGCCGTAGAGTGGGCCGTAGGTTTGGCAGGCGCGGAAGTCGGCGGCTTCGAGGTTGGCGGTGCCGAAGGCATTCCAGGCGCTGGGGCGGAAGACACGGGCGTCGTCGACGTTGTGCATGTACACCGGGATGCGCAACATCGCGGCGAGGGTGATGTAAAGGTGTCCGACGTGGCCGCAGCTCATCACACAATGGTTGGCTCCCCAATGGTTCATCACCTCGTAGGCACTGCGGAACGGGCCGCTGCCATTGAGAATGGGCGCAAACCAGGTCG
>JBAXPF010000598.1:0-1819 GCA_037132955.1 Verrucomicrobiota bacterium
ACCTCCCGGTAGTGGCGGAAGATCATCTTCGGCGAGTTACCGGCCTCCAGAGCCGTCCGTGCCACGTCGCCTGTCTCCGCTACCCGGTAGCTGATGAATGAGTGTCTGAGGGCATTCTGACGCCATCCACCGGGGATCTTGGCCTTCACGGCCACATCATTGAGTGCCCCGGACGGATCAGTGATGGAAATGATCGGCCCGGTCTCCTCGCGCCACGGCGAAAGCCATGTCTTGAGGTTCTCAGGCAGAGGGACCAAGCGCCGTGCCGCCGTCTTTGCCTTGCGGCCGGCGATCTCGATGTGACCGCGGTCCCACTTGATGTCCTCCCAGTGGAGGCGACGAATTTCCGCCGAGCGGATTCCGGCGAACGCCCCGATGGCGACCAGTGGCAAGATCCGGGCATGGCTGGCGAGGAGCAGGGCCGTCATTTCCTCGGGCGTGAAAATCTCAACCTCGGTTTCCGGTTGCTTGAACGACTCGCTTTGCTCGGCGGCCGTCTTCCGCTCGGGGTGGAGATACCCCTGGCGCTTGGCGAAGCCGAACATGGTCACGATGTTGCGGCGGATGCCGTTCTTGCTGACCGGCCCCAGCCCCTTGAGCCCCGTGAGGAACTGGTTCATGTCAGCCACGGTCACGTCCGCGATATTGCCGCCCACCTTTGACGTGAAGCGCTTGAGGTGGTCCCGACAATTCCTGACATAGATGTCGCTCACCCCGCTGGCGCGGCGCGACTCGACGAATTCTTCGGCCACCTGTGCGATGGACTTCACGGCGAACAGGTCGGTGCGGTTGGCCTGATAGAACCGGACGGCGTCGGAAAGCGTGATGCCCACCACGGCGGTCCTGGCGCTCACCCATTCGTCGATGGCAGCGGCCAGGGTCACGCCGAATTGTGCTGCTTGACGTTCGCAATGCCAGAGGATCTCAAGGTCCCGTTTGGTCGCCTCGCTGCCGATTTGCCAGCCGTTGGTGATCTTGACGGTGATTTGCTGGGCGATCATCCTCGCCTCGTCCATGCTGGAGAAGCTGCGGAGCTTGCGGCGGCCGCCCTCTTTCCACGACAGGGTGAACTCGTCGTAGCCGTCCTTCCGGTTCATGGTGTAGATGCGGACTCTGGCGGGGCCGTTGCCGATCTCCACCACACTGCTGCGACGTTTCTTTTTCCGGGTCATAGACCCCGGCTTTTGTGTCAACTTGTCAGGAATTTTGTCGGAAGGACCCTTGGCTACCCTCTTACCATACCTATTAAGTCCTTGACTTAGAACGACGTGGGGCGATGCTCCTTGCCTCTCCGCCACCTGACGGGCGAGTGGCAAATCTCAGGGATCGGAGCCCAGCTGCAGGAACTCTACCGGCAGGCGTTCGGAGTGGCATTCCATGGCTCGGCAAACGCTTTGGTGCATTCCAAGCGCTACTCACTGGAGCCGCTCCGCGACGGTCCCTCGTGTCTCAAATGTGACATCAACTCCCGCATCCAGGTCGCCGAGTTGGTGTCCCTCAAGATCGCGCTTCCAAGCGGCAACCACATCACCATCGGCGGCGGCGACGCGTTCAAGGGGATTCTGGAAATGAATCCCATGCTATTGCACACCGCGATCCTGCTCGAAGCCAAGATCAACCTCAAAATCTCCAACCGCCGCCGCCTGGCCCAGGTCGTTCTCAATCCGCTGTGTGACAAAGTATCCGGGATCCACCTCGATGACGCCATCGAGCCTTGGCTGAAGGCACGCCACTTCGCAAATGATTCCCATGAAGGCTTCGTTCTGGAAAGCGCTTGAGGCCCTCGGGGCGTCCGGTTCGGCGCTGTGCGACTGGAAAC
>JBAXPF010000599.1:0-1809 GCA_037132955.1 Verrucomicrobiota bacterium
CGGGCAGCGAAGCCTATCAGGCCACCAATGTCGGCATCGTTTCCGTGTTCACCGCACCGCGCGCCACCACCAGCGAGTTTTTCCGGCTTACAGTTAGGTAATGAATGACACCTGAGTAGTAACGAACTTTTTTCACATGAACTTGAAATCAATGATGGCATTTTTGACGGTGCGGGTGCGGCTGGGGGGCTGGCTGTGGGTGATTTTGGCGGGCTTGAGTGCGGGTGTGGCGCAGGGCCAGTGGCAGAGCACGAGCTATGCGCTGAAAGGCGGTTGGAACGCGATCTATCTGCACGGGGATGCGAGTTACGCGCCGCCGGCGGCGTTGTTTGCGGGGCATCCGGAGGTGCTGGAGGTCTGGCGCTGGAACACCAATCCCACCCAAGTCCAGTTCATGACCTCGCCGCTCATTCCCTCCGCCGGCACCGCCGAATGGACGCTGTGGAAGAGCGACGGCTCGATCAGCGCGCTCAGCCAGATGATCGGCCAGTCGGCGTATCTGGTGAAATGCAGCGGCACCACCTCCAACACCTACAACGTGACCATCCCGCAGAAAGTCCTGCCGCCCAGCGCGAATTGGGTGCGCAACGGGGCGAACCTGATGGGCTTTCCCAGCAAACTCAGCGGCGCTTACCCGACCATTGGCAGCTACTTTGCAACCTTTCCGGCGGCCATCGCGGCGAATACCAAGATTTTCAAATACGTGGGAGGCGATCTGGGAGCGAGCAATCCGCTGCAAGTCTTCTCGACCACCTCAGAACCCCTCGACTCGACCAAAGCCTATTGGTTCGACACGGAGGTGGTGGGCAACTTTTACGCGCCGGTGGAAATCAGCCTCAGCAGCGGGGCCGGCCTCGACTACGGGCGCAGCGGAGCGGTCATCACCGTGCGGGTGCTCAATCGCAGCGCCACCGCCAGCACGGTGAGCATCGCGCCGGTGGCCTCCAATGCGGCACCGAGCGGCCAGGAGGCGATCACCGGCAGTGTGCCGCTGACCCGCCGGGTTTACACCGCATCGAGCAATCGCTGGACGGAAACGCCGATCCAAGCAGCCTACACCGAAGTGATCGGGCCCAATGCCGCCGTCGAACTGAGCTTCGGCATCGACCGCGGCAGCGCGGGCATGACGGGCGCCGCGGCCAACGCCTTGTTTGCCTCGCAGTTGCGCTTCACCGACAGTGCGGGCCTCTACGACATCCAACTGCCGGCCACCGCGCGCAAGACGACGCTCGCCGGGTTGTGGGTCGGCGACGCGCTCGTCAGTGGCGTCGAAAGCAAGACTGCCGGTTACACGGGAGCCGGCACGGCGCAGGCCTATCCGCTGCGCTACATCATCCACGTGGCTGATGACGGCAGCGCGCGGGTGCTGTCGCAAGTGTTTCTGGGAAAACTTGCCGCAGCCCCCCACAACCCCGGCATTTGCACCACCGAAAGCGCTCTCTACCCGGCGGAGAAGGCCAACGCCTCGCGTCTCGTCGCCGCCCATCTGCCGCTCGACCGCGTGCTCGCCACGGGGACCGGCAGCTTTGCCTTGGGTGCCACCCTCACCCGCAGCATCGCCACACCCTTCAACGACCCCGCCAGCCCCTTTGTCCATCAATACCACCCGGACCATGACAACAAGAGCGGCAGCACCGCTCTGGTCTCGGGCCAGGAAAGTTATGATATCATCCGCGCGGTGAGTTTCAGCTTTGCGGCCACTGCCCCCGCCGGCACCTCGTCCACCGGCTACGGCAGCAGCGTGATTGCCGGCACTTAGGCGGCGTAAACTAATAAACTTTACATTATCGGTCATTTAGCATGGGATGA
>JBAXPF010000600.1:0-1807 GCA_037132955.1 Verrucomicrobiota bacterium
CAGGATCGGCGGCAGATCAAGAACATCTTCGGAGCGACGGTGGAACGTCGTTTCCTGAACTTTGGCCGAGAACTCCGTTTCGTTGATCATCCGTTTGCCGTCGAACGCCCCCGGCACACCCCGCATCGGCAAGAAGTAGCGGGCGCGGAAGCTGGTGACGTACTTGCCCCATGTGGTGCAGTTGGGGCTTTCAACGGCCCGCCAAGTGCCAAATGCGTCCATCGGGGACTGGGAGAGCAGGGTGCCGGAGAGTGCCAGCCGCTTGGCGTCGGGGTTCTTTTTTCCGATCTCGGCGGCCCACTTGGAATTTTTGCCGCTGGGTGATTTCAGCCGATGGCACTCATCCCACACCAAGCAATCCCAAGAAATCTTCTCTGGGGATTTCATCCTGCTCAGGGATTCGTAGTTGCAGACGACCATGATAAGGCCGGCCATACGCTCCATCGTCTCAAAAACCAAAGTGTCCTTCTCGGCAGAAGAACCCTTAGTCAGCGGCAGAACGCGAAGCTCCGGCCACCAGAGCGACACCTGCTTGGGCCAGTTGGGAACCACCGCTTTCGGGCATCCCAACAAGAACCGACCAACGCGGCCAGAGAATTCTTCCTTGAGTGCCTCCAATGCGATGCGGCTTTTGCCGCACCCCATGCCGAGGTGCAGAATGCAATTTCTCCGCCCCCGACACCACTCAATGGCTTCGCGCTGGTGCTTCCATGCGTCTGACATCCATGCCTCCGGTTTCGTGGAGGCAATGTAGCGGCCTGTAGGCTACAGGTCAACACCCAAATTCAAGTGCCGCCTCGCGGGCGTCCAACCTTGTGGCCGGCGACCTCAACCTTCAGTACTCGAGCCGCCTCTCTCAAGCAGGACTCTCGCGAGAAAATCCACAGCCGGGGAGCGCGTCCTTTGTCGCTGCGCTGGCTCCAGAGAAGACGGCCGATGATCCGCCCCGCCCGTGCTACCCGCGGGGGGAACGACCAATGGATTCCAAGGATGTCGGCCACCTCGGCCACGCCGATCGCGTCAGAAAAGAGTATCGGTTTTTCTATCTTGGCGAGGTACTTCAGCACCTTCGGCCGGAGGTCTTCGTGCTCCCTGGGCCGGCGGTCAGTTCTGCCGCCTGCGGCGTCTCGCTTTTTTTCGTATTCCTCCCAGTCGCTGTCGCATTCGGCAGCGGAGAACAAGGTGAAGACTCGCCCTGAGTCGGAATCGACGGGGGACGGGATGACGCGGGACAAGATTGCCCCTGCCGTCGCCAGCCTCTTCGGGCGAGTGTAGTGAACTCCCATGAGGGCGGCGGCCTCAAATGCTCCAAGTGCGTGATCGATCTTCATGGTCGTACCTCCGTCTTTTGCACCCATATTCTTTGACTGGGCCTGTAGCCAAATCAATGCTGAACGGGCGAACAGCGGTTGTCCCTCATCTTTGGGGTGTGTTTTTTTGCGATAGAACTTGACACAAGGCAGTGGAGGCGGCAACACTCTACATCGCTGGGGACGCACGGCGTCTCCCATCGTTTCTCTTAAGTGGAGTTTCCCGCATGGATGCGAATTGGGTCGTAGCGGTTTCATGGATTGATGGCGACGTGGAGGACTGCGACGAGGTGACGGTGGCAGCGCCCACCGAACTTCAGGCGATCGCCAAAGCCCTCCGCGAGTGGCATGCGACCACTAAAGGCGGCAGGGTCACCAGAGCCATCGCCCTGACTCAAGAAAATATCTTGAAATCTATTTGACTACCCGCCAGCATGGCGCATTCTCCTACTGGCGGGGGGATAAAACACACCATGCCTTGCGTCGAACTGCTGCGG
>JBAXPF010000601.1:0-1781 GCA_037132955.1 Verrucomicrobiota bacterium
CTGGGCGAGGTCAACCGCACCTACCGCATCGAGGCGTCGATGGATCTCGTTGATCGGGGCGAAGTGGATCAGGTGGTGACGTCCGCGGTCGCAACCGCTATCTCCGTGCCCGTGTCGCGCGGCAAGCCAACCCAGTTTTTCCGCGCGTCATGGGTCCCGTGAGGCACGCCCCTGCAGTGTGACAAACCCAACAGTTCCGCGTCAAAAACCCTCCAAAACCATGGTCCGATTGGTTCTATCAAAAGTATTCCGGCCCCGGTGGTGGGCCAGCATCGTCGCGGTGCTTGGCATGGGCACGGCAAGCGGCGTGCAAATCGCGCAGGATTTCACCCTCACCAACCGGGCGAACAACCAACCACTCCACCTCGCCGATTTTGCCGGCAAAATCCTGGTGCTCGATTTCTTCGCCTATTGGTGCGGGCCCTGCAAGCAGTCGTCGCCGCAACTCGAAATCTATGTCCAGCAATATTACGCGATGCACGGCGGCAACGCGCACGGGGTGCCGGTGCAGGTGGTGGCCGTCGAGACCGACGGGTCCAATCCATCGTCCACGGTCTCGTTCGTGGCGAATGCGGGCATCGGTTTTTCGGCGATGAACGGGGCTAATGCCTACAGTCAGTTTGGCAACGGCGGCGTGCCCCAGTTTGCGATTATTTCCTGCGTCGCGGGCTCGCCCAGCCATGCCCAATACCAAGTGCTTTACTCACAAACCGGATATGATCCTGCGGAGCTCTACAGTTGGACCACGTTCAAGAGTTATATCGATGCGGTGGTTCCCGCCCCGGTCATTCCGTCGGGCCGCACCCTCACTTGGAACGGCAGTGCCGATACCAGTTGGGCGACGGTCGGCAACTGGAGCGCCTCACCGGTGCCGGGCGCCGCGGACAACGCCATCTTCAACAGCGCCGGCGGCGCGGCGCGCACCCTCACCCTCGGCGGCGTCAGCGTCGCCTCGATCACCTTTGACACCGCCGCGGCCGGAGCCTACACCCTCGGTTCCGACGCGGTCAACAGCCAGACTCTCACACTTGCCAGCGGCGGCTTGATCACGCTCAACGCCACGGTGACTAACAACCAAGTGTGCAATGCGGCGCTGGTGCTTGGCAGCGACGGGTCGTCGCAGACCTTCACCCTCACCAACAACAGCACCACCGCGGGCTTGACCCTGGCGGGCGACATCAGTGGTTCGACCGGATCCGGCGTGAAGGCCCTGACACTCGGAGGGGCGGGCACCATCGGAGTTGGCGGAGTGATCGGCAATGGCATATCCGGCACGCTGACCCTAACAAAATCAGGCGCGGGCACGGCCACCTTGTCCGGAGCCAACACCTACACCGGCGCGACCGCCATCAGCGGCGGCGTCCTCAAAGCCGGCGTCGCCGACGTCCCTAACACCAGCGGTCCGTTCGGCAAGAACCCCACCGTCACCCTGGCGAATACCGCAGGGGCCGCCCTCGACCTCAACGGCTACAACATCCAGCTCGGCTCGCTGGCCGGTGGCGGCGCGAGCGGTGGCAATGTGCTCCTCGGGGCGGCCACCCTCAGCATCGGGGGCAACAACGCCAGCACCAATTTCGCCGGCGTGATTGCCAGCAGTGGCAACCCGTTGGTGAGTCTGGACAAGCTCGGCACCGGCACCTTGACGCTGCAACGCACGAACACCTTCACCGGCAAGATCGTCATTGAGGGCGGCATTTTGGCGGTGGATGATTCAAACGGCATCCTTCCCGACGCCAAGCTCGGTGCCGTGCCCGCCACGTTTCAAGCCGACAACATCACCC
>JBAXPF010000602.1:0-1781 GCA_037132955.1 Verrucomicrobiota bacterium
CGTTGGCAATGGTGCTCGTCCCCCGGGCGTTGATGTCGGTATAGCCGGTGTAGGCGGTGATGAAATAATTGCCACTGCCTTCCAAGGTGGCGGAGCGGATCGCCCAATCGCTGCCACCCACCGTCGCCCATGCGCCCAGAATGCCGCTGGTGTCGTTGGCATTGCTGGTGCTCGCGATATCAGCCGCGCCAAAATTGACCATGCCCACGCCCGGGCTGATGGCGTTCATGTGCAACACCGGCGTGCCTGTGCCCACGCTGACGCCGCTGCGCCCGGCGTGGAGCGTGGTGGAGTCAATGATTTCCACATGCGATCCGCTGGAGAGGTTGAGAGTGCCGCCCCCCAGGATCAGGGCACTGTTGTCGTTGAGCTTGCCGCCCCCCACGGTGGAGTAATCCAAGGTCAGGACGCCGGCGTTGACAATCGTCGCGCCCGTTGAGGTGTTAGGTTGCGACAGCGCGAGGGTGCCGCTGCCCTCCTTGGTGAAGGTGCCGCTGCCGGAAATCGCATTGCTGATGGTCGATCCCGCAAAGGGGGTGGTGACGATGGCCGGGCCATTGAGCACGATCTGACCGAGACCGGAAACCAGTGCGCCGTCCAGTCCTGCGATCAAATTGCCGCTGTTGAAATTGAGCCGGGAATCCGCATTGCTGAGGATGACGCCGGGGGCGTAGTTACCTGACTTGGCGACCGTCGCGACGCTCAAGCCTGTGCCATCGCCCAGATTGAAGGCGGAGTTCACCCCCATGAGTTCCAGCGTCTTGGCGTTCAACAAAGCGCCGCCGTAGATATCGAGATGATTGCCGCTGGCGTTGCTATCGATTCTTGTGTTGTTGTTGTAATCAAAGCCGCCGACCGTGAACGGGGTGGGGATACTGATCGTCAGCAGGGAACCGACACCGGTGATCTTGGCATAGTTGTTGTTGCAGCCGGCGTTGGCTCCAATACTGTTAGGTCTGGCGGGGTTGGTGCCCGCGATCAACGCGGTGGCACCATTGGCCACCGTGAAGCTGTTGTTCAATGAGTTGGCACCTCCCGCCACCTGAAACAGCGCATAATTGGTATCCACGTCCGTCCTGAACACCGAACCCAGATCCGTGATCAGCACCGCGTTGTTGCTTGATGCCAGGTTGGAATCGCTGCCAACGTAAAGCCTGGCCATGTTCATGTAGCCACCATCACTGACCGTCACAAAGTTATTGCTGCCACCGTTACCGACACTCACCGGCAGACTGCCCCACCACCGCGCGCCGGCTCCGGTGACGGTAACCGTATTGCCCGTGCCACCAACTCCATCGCCGATTTTGAAGGTGTTGCCGCCGTTCCCGCGGGTGGTTTTCAACACCGCCCCGGTGAAAACAGTTAGACTATTGTTGCTGGAGTTGCCGCCCACCACCCAGGAAATGTTGCTGCCGCTACCCGAAACGGTCGGGGATCCATCCGTGCCAATGCCCATGATGTTGAGGCTATTGCCACCAAAGGTGCCCTCGCCAAGGCGGATGGTGTCCGTCGTCAAACGCCCGGAAACATTGACGATGTTGTTGGCCGAGTAGTTACCGACCAAAAACTTGGAGGTCTGGGCACCGCTCTGGCCCTGGTTGGTCGTGTATCCGCTGATGGTGACCGTGCCGCCGCCATTGAGCACGATCTTGCCGGGAGCCATCGTGTTGTTGGGACTGCTCAGGATCAGGTTGCCGCCACCCGCCTTGCTGAAGGCGGAGTAGCTCACATCACCCGAGGTGGCCAGGATTCTGGAGGCGATCGTGGCGGTCACACCCGCA
>JBAXPF010000603.1:0-1778 GCA_037132955.1 Verrucomicrobiota bacterium
TGCGGGTGTGACCGCCACGATCGCCTCCAGAATCCTGGCCACCTCGGGTGATGTGGGCTACTCCGCCTTCAGCAAGGCGGGTGGCGGCAACCTGATCCTGAGCAACCCCGGCAACACGATGGCTCCCGGCAAGATCGTGCTCAATGGCGGCGGCACGGTCACCATTAGCGGAATCACGACCAATCTGGGCCAGAGCGGCTCCCAGACCTCCAAGTTTTTGGTCGGCAACTTTTCGTCCAACAACATCGTCAATGTGCCCGGGCGTTTGATCACTGCCAGCGTCCAGGTCGGTCGGGAGTCCTTCGGCGGCAACAGCTTGAACATCACCGGCATCGGCACCGATGCCACCCCGACCCTGGCAGGCAATGGGGATAACATTTACTGGGTGGTCGGCGGCTACTCCAGCAACAACAGCCTGACTGTCACCACCGGGGCCGACTTGCAGACCAATCGCGGCAACGGCACGAACAACTTTCGGATTGGTGAGTTTGCCGGCAGCACCGGAAATTCAGTGACCGTCACCGGTGCTGGCGCGCGCTGGAGGGGGGATATCCCGGTAAGCGTCGGCGATGGCGGCAGCAACAATTTCCTGACCGTCAGCGATGGAGGCTACGCGAATATCGCAAGGTTTCTGGTTGGTGGGGACTCTGGCGGCGTTTCAAATAACAACAAGGTTTTGATCACCGATCTGGGCTCGGAGTTTAGGACCGACCAGAATAGCAGATATGCGTGGTGGCGGATCGGGATTGGGCCCGGCTCATCTAACAACAGCTTCACGGTCGCCAATGGCGCCACCGCGTGGCTCCGCAACGCCCACGTCAACGGGAATTTTGGCATCGGGGTAAACAACAACACCAACAACAACTACGCCAGAGTCACGGGAGTCGGCTCGTTGTTGAATATCAATCTTCTCGTGCCGCTCACCCTCGGTGGCGTTCATAACGGCGGTTCATTGACCGACACCACAGCCAATGGCAATCATCTGGATGTCTTCGGCGGGGCCTTGATGAACAGCACCACCTTGGAACTCATGGGAATCAACTCCGCCTTCAATCTGGGCGATGGCACCGGCATGAGCATCGCGACGGTCGGCCTCACGGCATCTTACTCCCCGGGGGTTGTTTTGCGCAATGCGGATTCCCGGCTCAATTTCAACAGCGGCAATTTGATCGCGGGCGTGGACGGCGCGATGGTTTCCGGCCTAGGGCAGATCGTGCTCAATGGCCCCGCCATCGTCACCACCGGCTTTGCCGGATCAACCATCAGCAATACGCTTTCCGGCACCGGCACCTTCACCAAGGAAGGGATCGGCATGCTCACCCTGTCGGCCCCTAACACCTCCACGGGCGCCACGATTGTCAACGCCGGCACCCTGACCTTGGATTATGCCACGGTGGCGGACAGCAAGCTCAACGACAGCAGCGCCCTGATCCTGGGTGGGGGCACCCTCAACCTCGCCAGCGGATCGCATGTGGAAATCATCGATTCCACCACACTCACCGCCGGGCGCAGCGGCGTCAGCGTCAGCAATGGCACCCCGGTGTTGCGCATGAACGCCATCAGCCCGGGCGTGGGCATGGTCAATTTTGGCGCGGCAAGCATCGCGAGCACCAGCAATGCCAACGACGGCAGCGGCATTCTGGGCGTGTGGGCGACGGTGGGCGGCAGCGATTGGGCGACCCGCTCCGGCACCTTGGAAGGCAGTGGCAATTATTTCATCACTGCCTACACCGGCTATACCGACATCAACGCCCGGGGGACGAGCACCATTGCCAACG
>JBAXPF010000604.1:0-1749 GCA_037132955.1 Verrucomicrobiota bacterium
CTGGATGAGTTGGGTCCAGAAATCTTCGTAGCAATTCCCCAGTTCGCGGGCATCCGGAAAAAAGTCCCATTTCCACAAACCGTCGCCATTGACCAGGCCGGTGACCCCTTGGCCGTAGCGCCGGACTAACAGGGCGGGGAATTTGCCGGAAGCGCTGGTCGGGCCGTTTGCCCCACGGTCCGGGACGCCTTCGGCCAGCACGCGGGTGAAGGGTTTGACCATGGCGATTTGACGGCCGTCCTTGAGGGTGGGCAGGGCCGCCCAGAGGGAGGCGTCGGGCGCGGGCAGGGCCTGGCCGAAGAGGCCGGCGGCCGCGCCATCGCGGGTGGGTGTGAAGCGGAACTCCGCGGTGCTGGCGGCGCCCCACACGACCGGTTCTAACGGTTCGAGGGCGGGCAGCGAGGCGGTGGACGGTTTGCCGCGTGAGAAGAGCACGGCGCCGCCGCGGTCACGCACATAGGTGCGCAAAATCGCCGCGCGTTCCGGCGTGAGGAACGGGTCGATGTTCTTGCCGAAAACGATGAGGTCGTAGCGGGAAAGTTCATCAAGGGTGTTAGGGAAGACGGGTTGCTTGGTCTCGGAATTTTTGGCATCGCCGGAATCGATGTGAAAGTAGCGTTCGTCCGAGAGGCGGTGGACGGACTGGACGTCCATGTGCGGTTGCTGGCGGAGCAGTTGGGCGAGGAACTTGCTGTCCCAGTAGGGGGCGCCCTCGACGAGAAAGACGCGGGTCTTGGATTCCAGAATACGGATGCCGAGGGCCGATGTGTTGTTAGATGAGCGGACTTCGCCGGGAATGAGGGGGGTATCGATCGTCCAATGGGTGGAGGCGGGCGGGGCCTTGACCTCGAGGACGGAGGTGACTGTTTTGTTAGGTTCGAGTTCAACGGTGATGCTGGCCAGTTCCTTGCCGGAGGCGTCGCGCAGGCTGACCGCAGGACGGATGGGTGCCAGGCCGGTGGACTTGAGGGCGAAGGGGATGCGGAGCGGTTGGCCGGCAAAGGCTGTTAGGGAGGCACGGGGCTGGATGAGCGCGAGGTCCTGGGCCGGGGCATCGGCTCCGATGGCGATGGTATGCACGGCGATGTTGCGGCTGCGGGCGCGAAGGCCGAGGGCGTCGAGATCGGCCTGGGTGCGGGTGAGGGTTTGTCGGCCATCGCTGAGGATGATGATGCCGGCCAGGGCTTCGCCGGCGGCGGCGGCGTCCTGGAGAACCTGCGAGACGGCGGGAAGGATGTTGGAGGCGGAGCCGTTAGGAGGTGGGCCATCCGCGGCAGCGGTGGCGGCATCGAGTTTTGCGGCAAACGGATGGACGTGGAGTGGAATATCGGCCGCTTTGGTATGCGCCGTGGCTTGGCGGATCAATGAGGTGGCCACAGCGGCGCGGGTGGAGCCGTCGGTGGTGGCTTGGGCCATGGACGAGGACACATCGTTGAGGATGATCCAAGGGCTGGGTTGGGTCTCAGTGGGATAAATCCATTGGCCGGGGTTGAAGAGCAGGGCGAGGGCGGTGGCGACGGCGGCCAGGCGCAAGGTGAGAAGCAGCCAGCGCATGCCACCGGTGATGCCGGAGGCTCCCCGCCACGCGCCGAAGGCCGCTATCACGAGGGCCGCGAACGCGAGGGGAATCAGCACGGGGAGTGGGAAGGGAGGGTGCAAAGGCGAGAGAGTTATAGGTTAGAAGTTATCAGGGGAGAGACAGAAGGCCGCTACGCTGAAAGACAGAAGACAGAAGACAAGAAAAGGAGG
>JBAXPF010000605.1:0-1735 GCA_037132955.1 Verrucomicrobiota bacterium
GCCGGAATCCAAGCGGCGGCGATCCATCTGATCGCGGCGCGGGTCATTTTTCAATTTTGATGAGTTCCACGTCGAAGACGAGAAGGCCACCGGGGCGGCCGCCGCCGGGGTTTTCGCCGTAGCCGAGGGCGGCGGGGATCCAGAGGCGGCGTTTTTCGCCTTCGACCATGAGTTGGACCCCTTCGGTCCAGCCGGGAATCACTTGGTTGAGGCCGAAGGTGATGGGCTCGCCGCGGCTGACCGAGCTATCGAAAAGTTTGCCGTCGGTGGTCCAGCCGGAGTAATGGACGGTGACGGTATCGGCGGCGGCGGGCTTCTTGCTGCCGCTGCCTTTTTTAAGGACCTTGGAGGCAAGACCGGAGGCGGTTTTGGCGGCATCCGCGGGGGCGGCGGCTACATCGGCGGGAGTTTCGGGCATGGTAGGTTCGGCGTGGAGATTGGGGGTGATGGCGAGGGCCAAAGCAACGCTAGCTGGGGCCATGGCGCGAAGACAGGTTTGGGTGAAACGCATGCGCGGAAACTGCCCGGCGGCAGCGGACATGTCAACCCCATAAGACAAATGGACTTGCGGGTTTGTGTCGGTGCCACGGCTAGCGGCCCTTGAAACGCCACCGATGTTGTCGTTAGGTCTAGTTTTCTGCTCTTGCGTCTTCAAGTCTTGTGTCTTCAAGTCTTGCGTCTTCAAGTCTTGCGTCTTGAAGTCTTGTGTCTTGCAGTCTTGCATCTCCTCCGCGAGGCGCTGGATGGCGGCGGGGGTGTGGGCGGCGGAGAGGCTGATGCGCAGGCGGGCGGTGCCGCGGGGGACGGTGGGGAAACGGATCGCCGGGACGAGCAGCCCACGGGATTCGAGGGCCGCCGAAGCGGCCAGCGCGGCTTCGCTGCTGCCTAACACAACCGGCAGGATCGGGGTGGCGTGGTTTTCCAGCAGGCCGCTGGCGTGTTGGAAGGCGGCGAGGTGGCTGCGCAGCGTGGCGCGGAGGGCATGGCCCTCGCGGGAGCCGATGAGTTGCAGCGAGGTGACAGCGGCATGGGCGATGGCCGGCGGCGGCGCGGTGGAAAAGATGAACGAGCGGGCGCGGTTGACCACCAAGTCGATCCACTCGCGCGAGGCGGCGAGGTAACCGCCCGCCAGGCCGACTGCCTTGCTGAGGGTGCCCATTTGGAAGGTGACGCGGGACTGCAGGCCGAGGGCGTCGGCCAGCCCCATGCCGTGTTCGCCCAACACCCCGATGGCGTGGGCCTCGTCGAGCAGCAGCAGGGCGTCGTGGGCTTCGGTGAGTTCGACGAGTTCGCGCAGCGGGCAAAGGTCGCCATCCATGCTGAAGACCGATTCGGTGACCACCAGGATGCGGGCGGTGGCGGACTTGGCGCGGATGGAGCGCAGCAGGCGGGCGAGTTTGTCGAGATCGTTGTGCGGGAACACGCGGAGGGTGGCGCCGGAAAGGCGGGCGGCATCGACGAGGCAGGCGTGGCAAAGTTTGTCGAGCACGATGCAATCGGCTTTGCCAACGATGGCCGGGATGACGCCCAGGGCCGTGGCAAAACCCGAGGAAAACGTCAGCGCGGCCGTGGTTTGCTTGGCTGCGGCGAGGGCATTTTCCAGCGCGCGGTGCGGCGGCAGACTGCCGCAGACGAGGCGCGATGAGGTCGAACCGGCACCGAAGCGCTGAATGCCCTCGATGCACGCGGCTTCGATGGCGGGATGGCGGGCGAGGCCCAGGTAATCGTTGGAGGC
>JBAXPF010000606.1:0-1709 GCA_037132955.1 Verrucomicrobiota bacterium
GTCCCATCGGGTTTTGGGTGCGGTGATCGATGTTGCCGAAGTTGCTGTTGGCATTCCAATCGAAGAACGCGCGGGGTGAGTAACCACCGGCAATCTCCATGGCCCAGTTCCATTCGCTTTCCACCCATGGCGAAAACACTTTGACCTCGCCGGGCAGCAGGTTGAGGCGGGCACCGGGCGTGTTGCCGGTGTTGGCTCCGCGCAGGTGCAAGGTGAAGTAACGCCGCCCTTCGGGATTGTGTTCGTTTTGGATTTGAAACCTCGCGATGCCCTGGAATTCTCCGCTGGCAAACTCATCGCGCAACCAGTCGTTGTTCTTCTTGAACTGGAAACCCACCGGTGGATCCCACAGGCGGAACCTTATGCCTGTTAGGTCGAGTGCCACATCATAGGGATTCCACAGAGTGATGACCGGATCATACACGAGGTGGGGCGCGGCATAGTTGGTGTTGCCCGGGGGGGAGCCGTATTGATCGAAAAAATCGATGCGGCCACCGAGGTGGTTGAAATGGGACACCACGGAAAACAGGATCTGCAACTTGGCCACCACTGGCAACAGGCGTTCGCTGGCGGGGGAGAGTTGTTGCCCGGGTTGCTTGTCATTGGGGTCGGCCGGTTTGAGTTCATCGGTACCCGGCGTGTAGGTGGAGCGGCCGGCGGCGCTGCCGGTGACCTTCCGGTATTTGGTGTAATGGGAGCGCAGGTATTCCCATTGCGGCACGCCGTTGGCGGCGGTGATGCCCGCGAAATACGGCTGCTGCTCGCCGAGAGTGGCGGCCAGCGTTTGCTTCGACTCTAACAATGTGCTCAGGTCGGTCCTCAGTCCGCCGTCCGCCGCGTTGGCCAGCACGCCGAGGCTGCGCACACCCAAGTCATGCCAGCGGCTGCGCATCTCCGGCCGGCCCGCTTCGCCGACCAACAAGGCGGCGCTATCGAAGGTAAACAGCCGGTGGGGTTCCTTCAAGCCGCCGAGCGTGGCGGTGAGGATGTCGGCCCGCATCCGCTCCGGCGCGCTGCGTGCCGCGAGACGTCCTGCCTTGTCCTTGGCCACTCCCGGTTCGATGTCCACACTCCCCTTGCAACTCTCGTCAAAAACCGCCCACGCCGTGCCGCCACTGGCCGTGCCGGTGCTCACCGGCACCAGGCTGGCCCGCATTTCAAGCGGCGCTTGCGTGGCGGCCGCCGCCGGGTTGTTAGACGGATTGATCAACCAGACGCCCTTGGCCTCTTGTGCCGGATAGGCAACGGCCTGCGCATCTTCCGGCTGCGGTGTGGAAACCAACCAACGCTCAAACTGGTCGCTCTTGGTTGAGTAGTCGGGACGCCCGCCCAGCACCGGTTGCCAACGCCAGCCATGCCATGCCCCTAACACATTTGGCTGGCGCGCGTCGGCCACCACCGCCGAGGCCCGCGCCGACACCCGTTGGTCCGGCCCGAGGGCTTTTTGCAAATCGCCCAATGCGAGCAACATGCCCAGGCGTGCGTTGGCCTCCGCCTCGCGCTTCGCGTGCTCGAGCGTCGAGCTGCGCATGCTCACCGCCGCCAGGCTTAACAAACCGACCGCCAGCACCAGCAGCAGCACCATCAAGGCGAGGGTGACCATCAAGGCGAACCCGCGGCGCCCCACGCCGCCCACACGGCCAAGCCGCCGCGACCGCACGCGCGTCATCCCAAACGCCGGGCCCGAACCCGCAGTCGTCATGTAACAA
>JBAXPF010000607.1:0-1675 GCA_037132955.1 Verrucomicrobiota bacterium
CTGCTCGATGCGGACCAAGTCGCCGCAGTGAAGTTGGCTTTGCTCACCAAGCGCCTGCCCTTGACTCCGGATGACAAGATTGCCCGCAAGTCGCTGTCGCTGCCGCTGCACGAGCGGAATGCCTCCGGGTTTTCCGGCATTCCGCTGGTGAAATATTACGCGCCGTTTGTGACCGAGGCGGGATTCAGCCATGAGACCGTGCGGGTGGCCGAGTTTCTGGTCACCCACCGCCGGACCTTCAAGCAACGCGCCGAGACCGGTATCAACGACCGGCAACAGGTGGCGGATTTAGTGAGCCTGTGTGGCGATGAACCGACGTTGCGCACGCTGTTTGTGTTCACCTGTGTGGATCACCTCATGGGGATACCCCCAGAGGTGATGACTGCGGGCGCTCCACAGCGGCAGGACTGGTGGCTGCAAGCCTCCGATCCCGCCCGCTGGTTCAACACCCGTGAATTGTATATCAAGGCGCTCACCACCTATCACCCCGAGATCATTCCCGATCCCGAACTCGCCTTGTGTTCCGCCGGTTACGTCGCCGAAGAACAGGAAATCCTGCGCGACTTCGGCGCGGATTTTTTCGGCGGTTTGTATGGCCGGCACGCCCGCCGCTTCGGCACCCACTTGCTGCGCCTGGCCGCGAACCCGGAGACGGGCCCCAAGGCCGCGATTTTGCGGGACGGCGGGGCGATTTTGTTAGGTCTGGCCGCGTGCGACTTCCGGGGCCTGGCCGCATGCATCAGCGGCGCCTTGTGGGAACAACACGTCACCCTGCGGCAAGCGCACCTGTTTTGTGCGGCCAACCATCAACTGGCACTCGATTTCTTCCATCTCGCGCAAGGGGCACAAGCGCTGCCAGTCGAGCTACCGCGGATCATCGAACAGGCCATCCGCGATCACCTGCACATCAGCGATGCGGATGAGGCTCTGCTGCCCCCCTTGGACACCCAGCCGATTCTGGATGCCACCCCGGCGGGAAATTTCCGCCTGCGTTACGAAACGACGAGGGACACGGGAGGCTTGGTTTACGCATTGTCCTTCAAGGTGTTTCGCCACCTCGGCGGCAGCATCCATTGCCTCACGGCCAACACCGCGCGCGGCCGCGCCTACATCACCGTGATCCACAGTTTGCCGCCGGGACGGTCTCTCGCGGAGGCCCGCAAAATCGTCGAGCGCTGTTTCTGAGGCGGCAGTCAAACGAACTGTGAGGTTACCATCCGATGAGGCGGCTGACCGCGGTGCGCAGGGCGGCTTCCAGGACTGCGGCCTCGGCGTGGGTGAGCGGGATGGAGACTTTGCGCAGGGATTTGTCAGCCGCGTCCTGGCGTGAGATGTTCAGCGCGTAGGGCGCGCGCTCCGGGTCATCGCGAGAGGTGAGTTCGAAGGCGCTGTTGGCTTTCTCGGATTGGTGAAAGAGTTTGGCTTGCGGTTGGCGGCCTTGCAAGGTGGCAAGCACCGGGCCGATATCAGCGAGGCTCCATTTCATGGTGATTTTGTTTTCCCAGTCGAACTGTTTTTCGCCGACTTGGGCGGCACCATCGACAAACAGGGCGGCTTTGGCGGGGTTGAGGCCGAAGCGAACCACCCCGCCGCTGCCGCGGGAGTTGGGCTTGTAGATGGTGTAATCGGCGGCGCGCTCGCTGAAACGCTCGCTGGAACGCTCGGCGGGGGGCAT
>JBAXPF010000608.1:0-1670 GCA_037132955.1 Verrucomicrobiota bacterium
CGCCCAATCGCGAGGGAACGGACCAGAACATCGTTTTTCCGGAGATTGCCGACCAGCCGGTTTCGCAAATGACGGTCAGGCTCGACGCGACCTCCGATGCGCGCGCCAAGGTTTATTACTACGTTGCGGAAGGCCCGGCCGTGATCGAGGGCGACCACCTGCGCCTCACCCGGATTGCGCCGCGCGCGAAGTTTCCCGTCAAGGTGACAGTCGTGGCTTGGCAGCACGGCCTGCCCGGCAAACTCAAGACCGCCGAACCGGTCGCCCGAACCTTCCAACTCTTAAATCAATGATGCCCCATCTCCGCCGCTTCCATTCCGCCCTCGCCGCGCTTCTGGCCTGCACGCTTTCTGCCGTCCAGGCCGCGCCGCCGCTAGAACCCAGCCCGCTGCGCCGCGAGTTCCCGGCGCGCAGCGCCTCGGCGAAGCCACCCGTCGCCGCGCTCTTTCCGAAGGAGGTTCCCGTGCCCACGAGCCGGGTCAACATCCGCGAGACCGTCTTCAATGGGTTCGTTCACCCCGGTGTCGGACTCACCAAGGAGATGCTCGAAACCGCCCGTGCCCAACTTCTCGCCGGCAAGGAGCCCTGGGTTTCCGGTTACATCCAAATGACCCGGCACCGCTATGCGGGGAAGGGGACCCGCGCCCGCAACGAGAGCACCAGCAGGCCAGGCGAACCCGACACCGACGCCCTCAACAGCGAGGGCATCAACGCCCGCGTCAACATGGATGGCGAGCGCGCGCAGCAACAGGCGCTCATGTATTACTTCACCGGCGACGAGGTTTATCGCGCCAACGCCCTGGGCATCGTGCGCGTCTGGTCGAAGATGGATCCCGCCAAGTATGCGGGCGACTACCACATCAGCGCGGGTTGGGCGGTCCGCATGATGGTGGTGGCTGCCGAGCTTCTGCGTTCGACGGATTGCGAGAACCCCGCGCTGGTCTGGTCGGCTGACGACACCGCCAGGCTGACCCGGAATTTCATCGATCCGATGATCCAGCATTCCATGGGCAGCAATGGCTACTTCATGAACCAGCACAACTTCCCGCTCATGGGAGCGATGGCCGCCTACATTTTCACCAGCCAGCGCGAGGGATACAACCAGCGCGTCGAGTGGTTCACCGTCAACCGCACTGCCGAGAACCAGGGCATGAGCGGCGCGATCAAGCAACTGGCGCGTCTCGTGGAGAAAGACGACAAGACCGGCAAATCGCTTGCCAAGCCGGTCGTGCAATTGGCCGAGATGGGCCGGGACCAGGCTCACGCCGCCGAGGACATCAATCTCTTCGTTGCCATCGCCGACCTGATGATGGCCCAGGGCACCAAAGTGGACCCGGTCGCGGGCACGGTTTCCACCGCCCCCAATGCCGTCGGACCCTTCGAGTTTCTCCACGACCGCATCCTCGCCGCCGCCGACTACTTCTGCCGCTTCATGCTTGGCTACGACACACCATGGACACCAATCGCCTTCAGCACCGACAAACAGGGGAAAATCAACGATATCTATCCGCGCATCGCCGACCAGTATCGCGGGCGGATGACCACGTTTTTCTTTTGGGATCTCTATTTTTACTACACTTACAACCGGAAGCTGAGCCTCGCGAAAATCGCACCCTTCCTGGATCAAGCCTATCGGAAGCGGATCACCGACATCGACTGGCTGCGGGTAC
>JBAXPF010000609.1:0-1661 GCA_037132955.1 Verrucomicrobiota bacterium
GGGACACGATGACGGATCCACGCGGCGCGGGTGCGGGCTCGTACCGGGTGGACCGGGGCGGCGATTGGCGCAACATCGCGGGCAACTGCCGCGTCGCCTACCGCTACTACGGCGACCCGACCTACAGCTACAGCCACTTCGGGTTCCGTATTGCCCGCAGTTCAGTCCCTGGTCCAGCAGTTAGCGGAGCGAACGGAACGCAATAGCCAAGCGAGAGGAACGAGTGCTGGCAATGGAGTGGCGGGAGCGCGGCGGGCGATGGCAGGTCAATGGTTGCTAGATCCCGGGAACGCCGAGCCCCGGCTCGGCGAAATGCCAGCATGGAAGCAGGCCAAGCTGGGGCTTGGCGTTCCCGGGTTTGTCACGCGTTCCTCGGGCGGGAGATTCAGCAACATGCGCGGAATCGGCCTTGGCAGGCGGCGAGTGAGCAGATAGAGACAAGCCGTAAGCAGCCATCTGATGGAAACCACCCCGATCCACACCCAAGCACTCCCCGCCGGCACGCGGATCGAGGAGTTTGTGATCGAGCGAGTGCTCGGCAGCGGGGGTTTTGGAATCACCTATCTGGCACGGGACATTACCTTGGGCAGGCAAGTCGTCATCAAGGAAAACCTGCCCGCGCAGTTCTGTTTCCGCGACACGCACTCGCTGACGGTGGCCCCGCGACACACCAGCGGCGAGGATGTGGAGAATTTCCGCTGGTCGCTGGAGAATTTTGCCAAGGAGGCGGCGATCTTGGCATCGCTGGATCACGCGGGGATCGTGCGTGTGCTGCGGAGTTTCTCGACGCTGGGCACGGCCTACTTCGTGATGCCCTTTGTGGAGGGGGTGGCTTTTGATTCGTTAATCGCGGAAAGGCGGTCAAAGGGGCAGGCGTTTTCCGAGGAGGAGATCAAAGGCCTGCTCACCCGTATGCTCGGCGCGCTGGGCTACCTCCATGACCGGGGGATCTATCACCGAGACATCAAGCCCGGGAACATCCTGATCACGAGCGAGGGAGTGCCGGTGCTCATCGACTTTGGATCCGCCAGGCAGCGCCTCTCGGAGCGTTCAATGACTGTGATTGAGAGTCCGGGCTACACGCCGTTTGAGCAACTTCAGAGCCGGGGAAACGTCGGTCCGTGGAGCGACCTGTATGCGCTGGGCGCGACGTTGCAGAAGGCAATCATCGGTGAAGCGCCGCCCAAAACCATGGACCGCATGCGGCGCGACCCGCGAGTGCCCTTGGCGAGTCATGCGGATGGGTTGGAACATTTTACGGAAAGCTTCCTCGGCGGGATCGATAAATCGCTGGAGGTGGAAGAAACCGACCGCTGGCAGGACGCCGGCGAATGGTTGCAGGCATTGCGGGATGAGGTGGTCGTTCAAGCGAGCGCACCCGTTGCTCAGTTGCGGCCCCCGCCAAGGTCCTTGCCACCGCGGGTGGTGGAGATGCCCGAGACACCTCGTCCCCCCGCAGAATTCTCGCTGATTCCCGCGGGTGAGTTTCAAATGGGGGATGCCTTGGACGGCATGACGAATGCTCCGGAGCACACCGTGCAGGTCAGTGCGTTCTACATGGCGAAGCATCAGGTGACCAAGGCGCTGTGGGACGAGGTGCGGGCATGGGCGAAAGGGCATGGCTATTCCAAATGGCTGGCAGCCCTGCCACCCGGGGAAGG
>JBAXPF010000610.1:0-1655 GCA_037132955.1 Verrucomicrobiota bacterium
GTCCCGCGCTGTGGCTTGACCAGACCGACGAGGATGCACGCGACTATTCGGAAGCGCGGTTGCAGAAGTTGTTTGACCAGTGCGAGCCGGTGGCGCGGCTCATGCCCACCGGCATTCACCGCCACAAGCGCAAGAACAACGCCATCCATTTCAACAACGGCATGGTGCTGTGGATTCTCGGGGCACACAACAAGACCAACCTGCAGCGCCGGTCGATTCGCTGGCTTGTTGGGGATGAGACATGGAGGTGGCCGGAAGGTCACATGTCGGAGGCAGAGGCCCGCGTCACCGCATTCGGCTGGCTGGGCAAGTGCATCTTCATGAGCCAAGGCGGCGAGGAGGATGACGATACCCATAGGAAATTTCTCTGCACCGACCAGCGCGAGTGGACATTCGCCTGCCCGGAATGCGGTCACCGGCAACCGTTCAAGTGGGAATGCGTGGAGTGGAGCAAATCAGCCAGGGATGAATTCGGTGATTGGGATTTTGACGAGGTCAGGCGCACGGCCGCAATGCGCTGTGAGTCATGCAACCACCATTTTGACGACGGCGACCGGACGCGGCGAGAACTCAATGCAACCGGCAAGTTTATCTCCAAGAACCCAAAGGCATCGAAGGAAAATGTTGGATTCCATTGGAATGCTCTGTGCGCGATGAGCTGGGGCCAGCTTGCCGAACTCTACCTGAGGGCCAAGGCGGCGGCACGCAAGGGTGACGTTTCATTACTCCAACAATTCTATCAGAAGCGTCTCGGCCTGCCGTGGCGTGAATACGTCGAGGACTACAAGTTGGAGATCGTAAAATCCGGCTACAAGCGCGGCGAGTCGTGGGAAGAGGAAGGGGCTATCAATCCGAAAACCGGGACCATCCTTGCCGCGCCGCTGCCCGAGCGGAAGGGCTTGATACCACTGCGGTTCCTGACGGTGGACTGCCAGATGGACCATTTGTTTCTCGTGGTGCGGTCGTGGTCGGCGGAAGGATCGAGCCGCCTGGTGTGGAATGAACGGGTTTTGACGTTCACCGACATCGAGGTTATTCAGGAACGCTTCGACATTCATTCGTCGCTTGTCTTTCTCGACGCCGGCTATGCGACCTATGACGTCTATCGGGAGTGCGCCAAGCGCGGCTGGGTGGCGCTCATTGGCGACCGCCGCCCGGTCTATCCGCACAAGGGGCGCGACGGCAAGACGGTGCTGAGGTTCTATTCGCCGCGCCGCAAGGTCGTGCTCACGCATCGCCAGACCTGCCACGTCCATTACTGGAGCAACCTCAACATCAAGGACACGCTGGCCCGCCTGCGCCGCAACCAGGACGCCAGGCAGGGGCCGACGTGGGAGGTGCCCGATGACATCGACGATGACTACCTCGCCCAGATGGAGAGCGAGCAGCGGGTGAAGGAAAAAGGCCAGTGGATGTGGAAGCAGATCGGGTCACGACCGAACCATTACTTTGATAACGAGGCAATGCAGGCGACCGCGGCCACCATGCTCAAGATCATCGGGCGCGAGGCGGTGGCGAGTGCCCCGGTTGACACCCCGGACGGGGAACCATGAAAACTGCAATTCTTCTCGCCGCGCTGTCCCTGCTGCTGTCCGCCTGTGCCACGCCTCCGCCCGTCAGTGGTTCCGTCGAAAGCAAATTCGGCGGGATCAGGC
>JBAXPF010000611.1:0-1652 GCA_037132955.1 Verrucomicrobiota bacterium
GTTCCTCGATGAGGGCGAGCATGGAGGTGAACTGGGAGAACAGCAGAATGCGCCGGCCTTCCTCGAGCAGGGTGGGCAGCAGCTCGTCAGTTAGGTAAGCGAGTTTGGCGGACTCGGTAACTTTTTGGGCGGCGGCGGACTTGAGGAGTTGCGGATGGCAGCAGATTTGGCGCAGCTTGAGCAGGGCATCGAGAACGATGATATGGGACTTGGCCAGACCTTTGGCGGCGATGGCATCCTGAACCCGCTGGTCCATGGCGGCTCGCACCGATTCGTAGAGGTCGGTTTGTTTCGGCGTAAGATCGATGCCGTGAATGAGGGTGGTTTTTTCCGGCAATTCAGTGGCGACCTGGTCCTTGGTGCGGCGCAGCAAGAGCGGGGAAACGCGGCGGTTAAGGGCGGCTTGGGTGCCGCTGGAGCGGTCGCGCTCGATCGGTTTGCGGATGAATGTGTTGAAAGATTTTTCGTCGGACAGGAAGCCGGGCATGAGAAAGCGCATCAGGCTCCACAGCTCGCCGAGGTGGTTTTGCATCGGGGTGCCGGAGAGGCAGAGGCGGTGGGCGGCCTTGAGTTTGTAGGCGCTCTGTGCGGCGAGGGCTTTGGGGTTTTTGATATATTGGGCTTCGTCGAGGACGACGACATGCCAGTGGTGTTGGGCGAGTTCGTGGAAGTCGCGCACGAGTAACGGATAGGACGTGAGGACAATGTCGGCGGTGGGGATGGCCGCAAAATTTTCCGCACGATTGATGCCGTGGAGCGTGAGCACCTTGAGGTGGGGGGCGAATTTTTCGACTTCGTCGGCCCAGTTGGGAACGACGGAGGTGGGGGCGATGACGAGCGACGGTTTGGCCGGGGTCTTGGCGTGTTCGGCGGCGAGGTGGGCGAGGGTCTGGAGGGTTTTGCCGAGGCCCATGTCATCGGCGAGGATGCCGTGGAGGCCGTGCCGGGCGAGGAATTGGAGCCAGCGGAAGCCCTCGTGTTGATAGGGTCGGAGTTCGGCACGAATGGTGGCGGGGACTTCGGCGGGCGGCAGGCCCTGGATGTCGCGCAGATTGCGGCCGAGGGCGGCCAGCGCGCGGGTGGTTTCCGAGGTGTCGATGGCCAGGCTATCGGCGAGACCGGCGGCACCGAGGCGGTCGAGGCGGAGTGGGCCGTCGCCTTGAGGGAGGCCGTGGAACAAGTGGCGGACTTGCTCGACGAGGTCGAGGAAGCGGCGTGCCGGGAAGCGGACATGGCCGTCTTCGAGCTTATCGCAGGGGAGCAGCAGGTTTTCCGGGATTTGCGCGGGGTCGGCATACCGGGCGTGCCAGTCTTGGGCGATGGCCTGCGCAATCTGCGGAATGAAGCTGATGCGTTTGCCATTGAACTCGGCCGTCACATCGAAGCGGAACCAATCGATGCCATGGTCGGGGTCGGACTCGATGGCGGGGAAGAAGTCCTGAATGTCGTGGATTGTTAGGCCGAGTTTGGGGTCGGTTTCGATGATCCAGCCCTGGGCTTCGAGGGCGCGGAGTTCCGGTGTGTTCAGATACTCGAGCCACTCGGCGGCGCGGGCGCCGGGCCGGGATTCCAGAAAGACGGCATGGCGGTTCTTGTCGTTGAGTTCGCGTGCGGGCAAAAACGCGTGAAACGGGGTGAGGCCGTGGTGGGTG
>JBAXPF010000612.1:0-1627 GCA_037132955.1 Verrucomicrobiota bacterium
GGCTGGAATAATGCCGCCCTGAACCCCATCCGGCGACTCGTCGTTCTGCGTGATATGAATCCAACTGCGGTTCCAGAATTCCGCCCACCATTTCTCATGCGCGGCCCGGCGGTCTGCTAGATTCACCTTGCGCGCCGCATCGAGCGCCGTCTGGGTTTCGCCCAGCCAGGCTTCGACGGTGGCGGGATGTTTCGTCACCACGGCGATCTCAAACAGGTGGCTGGTGCCAGCGGCGGATTGCAGGGTGCGGTCATCCACGCGCTGCGGCCGGTCCGTGGCGACCACTGCGCCGAAGGTCCGGTGCAACAGCGGCTCAACGCGCGGAAACTCCTCGACGCCCTGCATCTTCGCGAGATTGGCGGGGCCGACTGATTTGATATTGCGGTGATACCAGCCGATGCGATCCTTGAGTCCGCTGAGAACGGTGTCGGGTTCCACCACCATCTTTTCAGGAAACAACGCGCAGTTGAGCACATCGCTGCACTGCTTTTCCGGCAGTTCCGTAGCGGCGTTGCGCCAGAGTTCCATCGTGGCGATCGCCGTGGAGGGCTTCGCGGTCTGAGCCTCCACGCAAATCACCGGACGGTTGGCATCCACCCACAGACGCAAGTCAACCTGGGTATCCCCTTCCCCGTAACGGGCGCTCAATGTCCCATCCTTGGCGGTCAGGATCTGCCGGAACTTCTTGGTGCGCTCCGCCGGGCCGTCGCCCACCTTGATCCGCAGTGCGCCGACTTTCACCAAGCGGCCGCTGTCATCCCAGCTATCGGTCCGGGCGATGTAGAAGCGCAGGTCGCCCGACGGCTCGATCCATGCGTTGAGGGCGATCTCGCCGTTGCCCAGCGGCATCGTGCCATTGCAATTCGGACTAGGCGAATCCCAGACGACCTCGTAGGGCGACGGGGTCACGGGTTCTTCGGCCGCATTCGCGCCACAGAGCGCCAGGCTCCCCAGCGCCATGATCATCAGTTTTGTTGTTTTCATATTTTTGTAGTCTGTTTTCATTAGTCCTCCGTCCTGAACGGTGAAGCCGGCAGGCCGTTTTTGTTGTAGAGATTGCAACCCGAAGGATTGCCGTTATACGCATAGTGGACAGCCACCGGCTGTTGCACCTCCGGACAGGAAACCACCACCGAGTCACCATCGATGACCGCCTCGGCCCAAAACCACTTCAGGCCTGTCGGCGCCGCGCCATCCTTGGCGGCGATGGCAAACCTCTTGAGCTTGCCGTCGGCAACTTCCTTGACCGGCTCCCTGCCGGTCTTGATGCCAACCATCAACCCTTTGCCCACATAATCAAAACTGATGCGGATTTTATTGACCTCGATCTTCATGCCCTTGTAAAGCGGGCCGCTGCAATACAGATCCTTCCGTCCGTAATCCTTGGCAAGCGCCCAGAGCGCCAGGCGATTCCCGGCATCAAACTTGGTATTCGGGTGAAGGTTTTCAGCCTCGCCAAGGTCGATGGTCACGGCCATGCCGGTGTTGGGAACCCTGAGAGCCTTGAACTGGGCCATCCGGCAAGGTGCCATGACAGTAAGGCCTTCCGGTTTAGGTTCAGGCTCCTGCCAGGTGAGCGCCGGCAACTGCACGAAGTAAAACGGGAAGTCGCCTTGTGCCCAGACTT
>JBAXPF010000613.1:0-1614 GCA_037132955.1 Verrucomicrobiota bacterium
CGGTGACCGTCACTGGCAACGGGTTGATGGTGACCGATCCGCTGGCACCGGCCAGCGTGTAGTTGGAGGCGGAGGTGCCGCCGAGCACCAGCGAACCGCTCAGCGCAGCCACTTGCGGTTTGAAGGTGGCCACCGCCCCGGACCATTGCGGGGTGGCAGGAGCCGGCCGCAGGGCGAGCAAAATACCGCCGTTGCGCTGGGTGACCGACAAAGTGACGGCACCCGCGCCGGTGGGACCGGCGGCGGCTTTGGTCGCCCACGCCACGCCGACCGAGCCGGCGGTGGTCTGGTGGTTATCGGCGATTTCGGTGAGGGTTTGAGGCCCGGTGGCAATGGTCCAATTGCCAGTGGTGGCCCAAGCAGCGGTGCCGCCGGCCATCCCGCACATGATCACTGCGGCATTGGCGGTGACGGTGGTGAGAGCGTCTGCCGCGACCGCCGTGGATCCACTTGTGTTCGTCTTCATTGCCACCGGGGTGACGTCAAAGGGACCACCCGCCGTGCCATCCTGCTTGACTCCTCCGGTGGCATCCACATTGGTGAATGCCACGATGTCGCCCACGGCGGTGGTGGTCGTGCCCAAAGCGAACGCATAACTTGATACCGACGCATCGGTGCCGTCGGCCACCCGATACATCACCGCGCCATAGGTGGTGGTGGTGCCGGTGCGCAGAATTGCCTGGCTGACGACCGCCCAGCCGCTAGGAGCGGTGAGCGCCGTGGTGCTGCCAAGTTTGGTCAGGGTGGCGATCATCACATCGCCCGCCACCACGCCGCTTGGTTTGTTAATCGTCACCGAGCCGGCAGTGGTGATGCTGTTCGTGGTGGCCACGCCGCGCTGGGTGATGGTGCCTGGCGCGCCCCCCGCGAGGGTGCCGCCGGAAGCGGCGGCGCCGGTGGCACCCGGCAATTTTTCCAAAGCATACACCTTGGCGTCGCTCGCGGCGGTTGCGCTGCTAGATTGTGCGCTGGCGATGCTGGTGAAGCCGCCGACGGGTGTTCCCAGGGTGGGCGTGCTGCTGTCCAGGCCGATGCCGCCGAGCCACAATTCATTGGCCTGGCTGGTGGTGGCGGTGGTGCCGGTGGCGGCGGCCGTGCTGCCGCCGGAGCTGTTAGCAGTTTGGTCCACCGAGCCGGCACCCAGCACGCCGCTGTACTCGGCCACCACGGCCGAGGCCATGAGCGAGGCAGTAAATTGGATCGTCACGGTGGTGCCTCCACCCTGAATGTTAGATGCGCACCAGATTTCAGTGGTGGTGCCGGCGGTGCCGGTGGATTGCGCCGCACGTGTCCACAGCGCCCCGCCGCTTTGGGAAATTCCGGCCACCGCGCCGGCACTGGCGCTGCGGGTGGAAATGACGGCCACCAGCGTGTTGCCGCTAGTCGGCGCGGAAATTGTCACACTGAAAGAGGCGGCCGCAGTGGCCCCGGTGCTAGCGCTGGCGAAGGTGCCGACGCGTGCCGGCGCGGTCACGCTGCCGGTGGCACAGGCCTGCGCCCCGGCGTTTTTACCGGCCAGAACGCCACTGCCCGAGGCCAGACTGACGTCGTCGGCACCCATGTTGTTAGATGCGGTCAGACTCGCGTGGTCGATGGCGGTGGTGCCGTCGTAGT
>JBAXPF010000614.1:0-1599 GCA_037132955.1 Verrucomicrobiota bacterium
GCATGATCGGCATGCACGGCACCGCCTACGCCAACAAGGCGATCTGCGAGGCGGATTTGATTTTCAACGTCGGCTCGCGCTTTGATGACCGCATCATTGGCAAACCCGAGGAGTTTGGCAAAAACGCGAAAATCATTCACGTCGATATCGATCCGGCGGAGATGAACAAGATGATCCGCCCGCACGTTCAAATCGTGGGCGACGCCAAGGCCGTGCTCAGCGAGTTGAACAAGCGCATCGCCAAGCTGGAAACCGCGCCTTGGCTGGCCACGCTCGACGGCTACAAGAAGAAATACCCGCTCAGCTACAAGAAACAAGGCGGACTGCGCATGCAGCAGGTCATCCAGGAGTTTTACAAACAGACCAAAGGCAAGGCGATTGTGGCCACCGATGTGGGCCAGCACCAGATGTGGGCCGCCCAGTTTTTTCTCAACGACCGGCCGCACGAATGGCTTTCCTCCGGTGGCGCCGGCACCATGGGCTTCGGCTTTCCCGCCGCCATCGGCGCGCAGTTCGCTTGTCCTGACAAAACCGTCATTTCCTTCTCGGGTGATGGCGGATTCCAAATGACCTTGTTTGAACTCGCCACCGTCGCCTTGCACAAACTGCCGGTCAAAATCGTCGTCCTCAACAACCACTACCTCGGCATGGTGCGCCAGTGGCAGGAAATGTTTTTCGACGACCGCAAGTCGGGCGTCGATCTCATCGGCAACCCGGATTTCTGCAAGCTGGCCGGGGCCTATGGGATTCCGAGCGTGCACATCAAGCGCCCCGCCGACGTCACCCGCATGGTGAAAAAAGCGCTCGCCTACAATGACGGACCGATCCTGATTCATGCCGAGTGCCTCAAGACCGACAACGTGTTCCCGATGATTCCCGCCGGGGCCGCGCTGGAGGACATGCTCACCGAGCCGCCCAAATACAAAATGGCCAAACCCACCGGCTCCACGTGAGCCCCAACCTTATCTAACATCTCCAACCCGCCCACTCTCATGCAAACCGTCACCCCCACCGATACTCCAGCCGACACCGCGCCCAAGCAGGTGCCGCATTCGCTTTCGGTTTATGTCAACAACCGCCCCGGCGTGTTGATGCGGATTTGTCAGGCCTTCGCCCGGCGCGCGTTCAACATTGATTCGCTGGTGGTTTCGCAGAGCCGCGATGCCCGCTACTCGCGCATCACCATCGGCCTCACCGGTGACCCCGAGGGCTTGGATCAGATCATCAAACAGGTCGCCAAGCTCATCGATGTCATTCATTGTTCCGAGCACACCTTGGACAATTCGGTGACCAAGGAGATGGTGCTCATCAAAATCCGCTGCTCACCTAACGAACGCTCGCAGGCCCTGCAGATCACCGAGCATTTCTCCGGCAAAACCGTTGATCTCACCCCGGTCTCGATGATTGTCATGATCACCGGCGACAGTCCCAAGCTGGACTCCGCCATCGCCATGTTCTCGCAATTTGAGATCATCGAAACCGTGCGCACCGGCAAGGTGGTGATGGCCCGTGGCGAGGAACCGACGTGACCCGCGCGGCGCAGGAAGAGGGGCACGGGCGACCCGCCCGTGATCTCTCTTTCATTGGCACACGGGCAAG
>JBAXPF010000615.1:0-1594 GCA_037132955.1 Verrucomicrobiota bacterium
CACTCAAAAAGAAACCCGGCGACCCGGTGCTGGCGACCGACTGGAACTTGCTGCTTGACGCGATAGAAGCCCGCACCCCGCGCCCCGGCTATGGTCTTCAGTTCATCTCATCGTCTGGAGGATTCTCCTACTCGTCGCCACCACCCGCCGTAGAGCGTGACCGTGGGCAATCACCATTCTCGGTCATCGCCATCGAGGCTGACGGCAGCCGCTACAAGGTGACGGTCAAGGAAGGCTGGGTGATCGACCGCAGGCCAAAGACCGCAGACCATCCGCACGTTAAGTTCTTTATGCCAGCCTCTAACGAAGTGTCATTGGACACCAGACCGCGGCCGCAAATCTCCATGTCGATTTACGACATCCTCTGGTGCCGCTACCGCACGGACAAGGCCGGCCTCGTCACCGGCACGCCCGAGATCATCGTCGATTCCGGCGATCATGACGGCGTTCACTACTGGCCGAAAGACCCGGAGGGATACGGCGGCGAAGGCGACTACTATGTGAAGTTGTTTAAGCTGGAACTGGACGACGATGGATTTCCAAAGGTGATCGTCTATCAGCAAAGCGACATCGAGCATTACGCGCAGCTCTGGACCGGCGAGAATGTCGGGGGCGGGGCAGGCATCTACAAGAAGCACGACGAGGCGGAAAACCTCTACAAGTTCCGCTCGGTGGACGGGCGCGGCAGCCACACCGGCGACAGCCCCAATACTGGCACCACCGCCCAAATCAAGGTCGTGACCGACGGCGACATGGTGCGGGTGCTGGGCAATGGCAAAAAGGGGTCGCTCTGGTATCGGGGGATTGGATACCCAAGCGATCCCGTCAAGATTTTGGAATGGGACGACGGCCTGGTGACAACCACTGGCGATTGGCTGTTGACCCAAGGCTGGGAGGGATACGGGCTAACGGAATACACGATTTGAGCCAGCCGCCCCCACGCCCGTTTGACGGTCGGTTGACAGCCGGACCGGGGGCGTGAAGCTCTATGTTGACCTTGAAACCCTCGAACTGATTGAAGGCATCGGATTCCGCAATCCGGTTACCTCGCTGCGCTTCAAACGTGGTGACGCAGCGAAGTTGGAAGTCGCGTTCCTTGCCAACGGGTCCACTCCAAGCAGCATCGGTAATCCAGCCACGCTGGAGATTCACTTCGGGGCCAAGCCGCGGGGCCGTTTTGACGTCGGCTATCTGGTCCACACCGCCGACTGGACGATGCCTGATCCGGAAGCGACGAGTCCGGTCTATCAATGCTCGCCAAGCTTCAACACGGTGGAGCTCGACTCGGCGTTGCAAGTGGGATCATCCACCGGCACCGAGTTATCCGAAATCACGCTCATGGGTGAAATCACCTGGCGCGAGGGTGTCGGGTCGCCCACGTCCACGCGCACCTTCATCGTCGTGGTTGAAAACGACGTTAACCGTGGCACCGAGGGCGTGCCGGAAAGTGCGGACCCTGCTTATCCCGCCCCGCAGGATGTGGCCACCAACGCCGCCCTGGCTGCCGCCGTCGCCGCGGTCCACAGCGGCCTGCCATTTACCACCGGCCTGACGGCGGTGACGGGCGACATCAACGTGGATGCCGCGAACGGGA
>JBAXPF010000616.1:0-1594 GCA_037132955.1 Verrucomicrobiota bacterium
CGCGGCTCTTACAACGCAACGATCCATTCGGCGTGAACCACTGGGTCGGCGGCGCGGTCGGCGTGGTGCGCGACGAACACGGCGGCGTACCAAAGTGGGACGAACTGCTCAAGTGCAAGTGCGACATAGACGCCACGCTGCAAGAGTTGATGGATAACCGGCTTGTCTGGAACGAGGCCCGCTTTTGTTTCGTGCAGGAACGCGACAAGAACCTCGGCGGCAACAGCCTGTTCCGCAGCGCCGAGCGCATCGCCACCGAGAAGCGCTATCTCAAGCGCAAGTGGAAGAGCCATATCCGCATTGAAACCTACAAGAGCCAGGACCGCGTGGCGATGGATGCACCGCGCCGCCAATCCGTGAAGCTGTAGAAAAATGGCGTTCAATACTGCTTTTTCCTGTGTGCTGTCAGAATTAGGTTAGGTTGCAATGAGTTATCACTTACACACCATTCGCGGATATAGCTTCCCGGCTGTTTCCAGCGCGATGCAGAAGGCGGTCCGGCGCGGCGACGCAAAGCTGGCCGGATATTGGGCACTCGAATTGTGGGCCAGCGGATTCGGCCAGTATGTCTGGCGCCGTCTGCTCACCGTCAGCGCGGAAGATTGCTGGGGCATCCTCACGCAGGAGGTCAAGGCGCTGCACGACAGCTACACCGAGATCAACCAGAACACCCCCGCGAAGACACCGAAAGGCCGCATCTTCATTTCCAAGGCGGTCATCCTGCTGAGCCTCGCCAAGAAAAGCCGCGACGCCGACCACCTGCAAAACTTTGTCTATGACCAGCAAGCCGGGCTGGACCCCGCAACCCTGACCGATGAACTCGAACAGGCGGGCGAATACGTCCCCATACCCGACTACGCCTACGACTGCCACACGCCGCAGGGCCGCAAGATGGGCAAGACAAAAGCCGAATTCTTCCGCGCCGAACAGGACGCGCTCACACCATTTCTCCCCGGTCTCTTCGACAACCTGATTGATTCCTGACAACCCCCAACCCCGAGATCCCCATGGGCATACATCTGATGCAACCCCGCTTCCCGTTAGGGAAAACCTACGCCACCCCCGGTGCGCTTGCGCTGGACGTGGACCTGTCAGCTTACCTCCGCCGCCATCACTGTGGCGATTGGGGCGAGGAACTCTGCGCCGAAGACAAGCAGGCGAACGAGGACGCGCTCAAATACGGCACCCGCCTGCTGAGTTGCTACCGGACTGCCAAAGGCGCACGCCTCTACATCATCACCGAGCATGATAGGTCGATCACGACCCTGTTACTGCCCGAGGAATACTGACCTGTTCAATCCGCATGCCAAAGACGGGGTTTTCTGTCTAACGGCAGTCTATCAAATGCGGATGGTGCATGAGAGGGTCGGCCATATTGCCATACCTTGTGCGGGGGTTGTGAGTTCCTACGCTTGAATACGAGGCACCCAAGAGGGTGTCTTTTTTTGCGTCCGTGTGGCTGGTTTTCCGGCCCGTTCAATCCGCATGCCAATGCCGCGGGTGGCCTGGAAATGGTGCGCAAATATGGCGCGGGCCGCTGTGCGGATGGTGCGCGACAAATGACGCGGGTGGGTGGCAGGAAGGAGGATGCCGG
>JBAXPF010000617.1:0-1585 GCA_037132955.1 Verrucomicrobiota bacterium
ACCACCCCCGCCGTCATGCAGGAACGCTTCACCGCCGCCCTCTGCGCCCGCAATACGCCTTACGCCCCGCCCGCCATCGGCAGCGGGCAACGGAATCACGACGGCCCGAACTTGCAAAATTACTCACTCAGTCGTGCTATCCGGCAAGCCGGGGCGGGGCGCTTGGATGGACTTGAGGCCGAAGTCAGCCAAGAGTTATCACGCCGCGCTGGAACTACACCTAGCGGTTTCCTTGTTCCTGCCGGGCTGCTAGGCTCACGGGGAATGAGCGTAACCGGAGACGCTGGCATTTATGGAAATTCCATGGTGGCGACTCAAAAACTTGGATTCATCCAAGCCCTGCGCCCATACCTGACAATCGCCGCCGCTGGTGCGACCATCCTTGATGGCCTATCTAGCAACATCGACATTCCCCGCCAAAGCGCGGCATCGACGGCGAGCTTCAAAAGCGAGACCGCCGAACTCGACGAGAAAACGCCTGTTATTGACCAGGTGGAGCTTCGCCCGCGTCGCGTAGGCGCTTACACGGTTTTCAGCAAGTTGCTGTTAGCTCAGACTGGTGGTGACTGCGAAAATCTAATCAGGCAGGACCTGATGCTAGCTTGCGCGACCGCATTGGACGCGGCAGCTATCAATGGCGGCGGCACACTTGAGCCGACCGGCATCCTGAATACGACGGGCATCGGCAGCGTTGTTGGCGGAACTAACGGCGCAATTCCCACATGGGCGCATATTGTTAGCCTCGTGGCCAGGCTCGAAGCTGAAAACGTCCCCGGCGCCAATTTCTCGTTCGTCACGAACGCGGCGGTTGCGGCCAAGTTGCGAGGGACGCAAAAGATAGCTTCTACCGATTCGCGGATGATCCTGGAAGGTGACACTTTGCTAGGTCACAAGGTATTCGTTACTTCAAACGTGCCAGGAAATTTAACGAAGGGATCGGCCAACGGCATCTGTTCGGCGATCCTGTTTGGTTCGTTCTCGAACTGCGTGCTTGCGAGCTTCGGCCCCGGAATCGACATCATCGTTGACGGTCTAACACTCGCGACCAGTGGCCGGACTCGCGTTATCGCAAATTATTTTTGCGACATCGGAATCCGGAATCCGAAAGCCTTCGCCGCCATGAAGGACGCGCTCAGCGCCTAACCACCAACCGCCCGCCCTTAGGAAACCGGGGGCGGGCTTTCTTTCGCCATGGAATCGACCCGCTACCGCCTCTTCAGACTCACCGCCCACGGGCGCTTTGTCGTGGCGGAAAATGCCAAAGGTCCGCTTTCGCCCTACCGCGTCACCCAGCCAATAAGCCACCCATGGGCCGGGCCGAAAATCGGGATCGGTTCCATCATGCTCCTCAGCGACGCCACGGCAGAAAAGATGCTGGCGGCGGGGGGAATCTCGGCACTCGAAGGCGTCACACTCCGCCCGTGGCGGGATGCTGCCGACGCAAAGACGGCGGCACGCTGGGAAAAGACCAAACTTCGCAGGATAGCCAACCAGAGGCCGGAAGCCCGAGGTTAGCGAGCGCCTGCATTTGAGAATGGGAGCGATGTGGCCCCGGTTCGGACTTTCCACCCGAGCCGGGGTTTTC
>JBAXPF010000618.1:0-1583 GCA_037132955.1 Verrucomicrobiota bacterium
CTTGGGGTTGTCTGGGGGCGGGTGGCGTAGGTTCGGTGCTCATGGCTTGGGGTGGAACATTGGCGTTCTGAAGAAATACTTTAAGGGCTTCGCGGGCATTATGCGGGCGATCTGAAGCGTTGCGATTCATGTGCCACATCACCCAATCGCATGCCCAACGCGGGAGATCGGGACGCGCTTCCTGCAACGGAGTGACCAGGTGGTGCAGATGCGCCGTCATCACGGCCATCCCGGTATCGCCGTCAAACGGATAGACCCCGGTCAGCGCATGATAGTAAACGCAGCCGATCGAATACATGTCGGCTCGCGCATCCAACTTGGCCCGCTCGAATTGCTCGGGGCACATGAAGAAAATCGAACCATAGACGGTGTCCGATTGTTCCAGATTGTCGAGTGTGGTGGCCTCGGCGAGGTAGGCCAGGCCGAAATCGACGATTTTGACTTGGAACTTGCCGGATGGCAACCAAGTGAGCATGAGGTTGCCGGGTTTCAGGTCACGGTGAACCAGATTCAATTCCTGAGCCGCGATGAGGGCTTCCTGGGTTTGGAGGGCCAGTTCGCGAAAGTCCGGCCACGTCAATGGCGCGCGCTCGATGAGTTCGTCCAAGGTCTTGCCGGTGATCAATTCCATCACGACATAGGGTCCGTCTGCATCCGTGCCCACGTCGTAGATGGTGACAATGTTGGGATGTTGCAGAGACGCCAGGGCCCCGGCTTCCTTGACGATTTGCTGAGCGGCTTCCTGTTGGATGTGATCCTCCCCCTCCTGACGGATGCGCTTGATGGCAACCTCACGGTTCATCCGGGTGTCAAACGCACGAAACACCGAACCCATGCCTCCATGGCCGATTTTCTCGCGGATTTCGTAGCGCTCTTTCATAGGCTGGCTGAGACGTAGTTTTTTGGGGCTACTGCGGGCCAGAGGAGGAAACCCTAGGAAGCGGCGCGATCCAGACGCTTCCGTCGGTATTGGGTGGGAGAGAGACCCACAATCCGCGCAAAGCTGCGATTGAACTGTGACAACGACTGGTAACCGATTAGGAAGGCGATTTCAGAGATTCTAACTTCAGGCCGCAGCAACTCCCGTTTAGCCCAGTCAATCCGGCAGCGGTTCACGTAGTCGGTTAGAGTCAGGCCGCTCGACTCTTTGAAAAGCCGGCAAAAATGTGATTCGCTCAAGCCGGCTTCGCGTGCCACTTGGCCGAGTGGCAGCGGTTGATCGACGTTGGCGTGAATGAATTTACGGGCCCTGGCGATGGCGGCCGGCTCGCTGCCCTCCTCGATGATGGCGAGCGATTCGGCATGCTCGCTGAGTTGCTCGGCGAAGGTTTGCAACAAAGTGACCATGCTGTCATAGCGCTGAGGCTCCACCGCCCGGGTGTTGAGATACGCGGTCTTGAGCTGGGCGATGGACTGCTCGCTCAGCGTCTTGCGGCCCAACGACCCGAGAATGGCAGTGAATTTGCTCTCACTCGGCACCTTGGTGAACACCTGGCCGGTTTTCAAAAAGCCGACGACCGAGGCGCCCATTTTGACCGGCACGGCGGTGGCGCAGAGGCCGGCAAAACAATTGCAGGTGCAGG
>JBAXPF010000619.1:0-1566 GCA_037132955.1 Verrucomicrobiota bacterium
CCAACTCCTCCGCCGCCCTGGCCATCCAGATCACCAGCGTGCAGGCCCCCGCGCCGACCAACCTGTCTGCCGCGCCCGGCAATAACACCATCGGTCTGACCTGGACCACCTCAAGCGGTGCCGCCAGCTACGATGTGAAACGCTCGCTGGCCAACGGCGGTCCCTACACCGTGATCGGCAATTCCGGCGTGGCAAATTATGTCGATCTCACGGCTGTCGACGGCACCACCTATTATTATGTGGTGTCCGCCATCGCCGGAGGTTCGGAAACAGCCAACTCCAACCAGGCCAGTGCCATCCCTGCCGCCACGCCCTCCACCACTACCGTGGCCTCATCGCTCGGCACCACCGGCACTTATGGCGCCACGGTGACCTTTACCGCCACGGTGACGGCGGGTGCCTCCGGCGCGGTGACCTTCAAGGATGGCGGTACTGTGTTAGATAGCGTGACGCTGGCAGCCGGCCAGGCCACCTACACCACCAGCGCCTTCCAGTTGGGCGGCCATTCGATCACCGCCACCTACGCCGGTGACGCCACTTATGCGGCCAGCACCTCAACCACGTTGGACTTCACGGTGACCGCCAAACCATTGGCCATCACCGGTGTCACCGCGGCCGACAAGGTTTATGACGGCACCACCGGCGCCGTTCTATCAGGCGGCGCGGTGACCGGCGTGCTCAACGGCGAGACGGTGACCGTGGTCGCGGGCACCGGCACCTTCGCCGACCCCAACGTCGGCACCAACAAGACCGTGACGGCCACCGGTTACACCTTCAGCGGCGCCAATGCCGCACACTACACGCCCGTCCAGCCTACCGGCCTGACCGCCACCATCACCGCGCGGACGATCCAGGCGACGGGAGCCCGGGTCTATGACGGCACCACGGCCATGGCGGCAGCCAATCTAACGATCGGCAACAAGGTGGACGGCGACACCCTGGCACTAACCGGCAGCGCCATGCTGGCAGGCAAGGATGCCGGGGCACAGGGCTTCGTCACCAATTATGCCACCCCGGCGCGGGTGCAAAGCGCCACCGGCAGCACCGGAGCGGCAGCAGCAGGTTCGTTTGGCGTGCCCCTCACCAGCACCCCTGTTGCCGGCAACACCCTGATCGCGGTGATCTCCACCCGCGGCACCAGCGCCAACCGGGTCTCCAGCATCACCCAAACGGGTGTCTCCTGGACGTATGTGACCCAAGCCACCAACAGCGGCGGCACCACCACCGAGATCTGGGTTGCATCTAACGTGCCGGCTGGCGCGGCCACGACGGTCACCATCACCCAGGCCTCTCTGCGCTCGGCCGCAGTGGTGATCGAATACAGCGGCATCTTGGCTGCTAGTCCGCTAGACCAGATTTCCTCTGCCACCGGCACCAATACCTCCGCGGGCACCGGCACGACCGCCACCACCACCCAAACCAATGAGTTGTGGATTGGAGGCATCGGCATTGCGGATGGCCGCAGAACATTGAATGCTCCTTATGGTAACTCCTTCACGGTCGTCGCTTCCTCGAAGTCAAGCACCAGCAGTTCCGACGCGATGATCTATGCGCTGGAAAAAATCG
>JBAXPF010000620.1:0-1562 GCA_037132955.1 Verrucomicrobiota bacterium
GCCAGCCGGACTCCCCCGCGGAAGACGCGCAGGCATAGACCTTGGTGAACGGGCGACAGAGCGCCGCGCACAATACGGCGATGTGTTCGCGGTCCTCGCGGAAGGGCACCGAGTTCAGCACACTGGCGATGAAGATGCTGGTCCAGTCCTTGCCCGCCGCAACTTCGGATAGAAATGCGCGGGTGAGTTCGATACTCTCCGCCTTGTTGATGCCCCCCGGGCCAAGGCGATACGGCTCGAAGGGCGTGCAGTCGATCCCCTGCTGGCGAAGCAGGAAGGTTTCCGTCAGGTGGCCGGCACCGAAGTCGAGAATGGTGGTGCCGTGTTCCTTCGTCCATCTCGCGCGGTCAGTGGCCCTGGCGATGTCGAAATCCTTGCATGGCTTGGAACCGTGGACGGCGAAGACGAATCCGTTGCCCAATTCACGCCGGACACGCCGCGCCCTGCGGAATGAATTGAAGCGGAGCATGTCGGCATAGCGGGTGTGGATGTCGAAGTCCATCGAGAGCAGGTTCATCATGGCCCGGGCGAATTCAGCTTCTTCTTCGGTGACGAACACGACCGGCGCAAAGGCCGCGCCCTTTTCCGCAAGCATTTCCAACCGGCCGATGCCGTTGATGACGGTCAGGTCCTCGCGGCAGACGATTGGCATGAGAATGCCGTGACGGTGCAGTGTGCGGGCGAGGTTGCGGGCATACTGGATCCAGCGGCCGGCGTTCGCCTTGCACAAATCCTTCACTCCGACTTCCGCGGGCTTCACGCAACGCAGGAATGCGTCACTGCCGACCGGCTTATCGGGGATACGGGCGGCGAGCGCATGCAAGTCAAGCGATTCGAGTTCGCGGGTGATCTTGCCAGGTGTGCTGTTGAAATCAAAATCATTGGTCGCCCGGTTGAACACGATGTTGAGCGCCTTGCGCTGGTCGAGGTCGAGCGCCTTGGTGCGGAACACCGGAACATGCGTGGCACCCATGCGCGATGCCACGAGGTGGCGCTGGTGACCTGATAGAATCTCGCCGTCCACGTCAGCGAAGATCGGAGCGATGAAGCCGAGCTTGCGGAGTGACAGTTCTATCAGGTCAAGCCGAGCCGGGTCAGCCGTGCGAGGGTTGTATGTCGATGGACGCGTTGCTTCCAGTGGTTCGAGGGTGATTTTCATAGTCCGAGGCGGATGCGGATTTCCTTGAGCACGCTTTCCTTGTCAAAACCGGCGTCCTGTTTCACGCGGTCACACCATGCGATGAAATCTGCCTGACTGATGCGGAACCGATAGAGGCCGACCGCAACGGTGACATCACTCTTGTCGAGTTCCTTGTCGTGACGGTCGTCGTCATCATCGTCGTCCCCGTCGTCGCCTTTCGGATTGAGCAGTCCTTCGAGGTCGGCGGGCTCGAAGCCCGCAAGGATGGTGTCGAAGTCCACGGCTTGCCACTCGCTGGCGATTTTTTCCAACTCGTTCAAATCCACGCTGGCAAGTTCGGCCAACCGGTTGTCGGCCACCAGCACGGCGAGTTCGTCGCTTTCGCTGGCGAAGTCCTGGTATTCAACGGGCACGATCTCCA
>JBAXPF010000621.1:0-1558 GCA_037132955.1 Verrucomicrobiota bacterium
GCGCCTGCCGAGGTGGAGGCCCTGCTGCACAAGGAACGCTACCGGAAACTCCACGACCTGCTGACCAGCGGGCGGGTGGAAATCCGGGTGGTGCCGAAAGACCGGGTGTTCCTGCACGGCAAGGCTGGCGTGATCGAGTCCGCCGACGGTTCAAAGACCAGCTTTCTCGGTTCCATCAACGAAACCAAAAGCGCCTTTGCCGGAAACTACGAAATTCTCTGGGAGGACTCGTCTGATGACGGCGTGGCATGGGTGGAAGAGGAGTTCAAGGCACTCTGGAAAGAAAGCTACCCCCTGCCCGACGCCATCATCGAGGAGATCCAACGTGTAGCGAATCGCGTGGAAGTCCGGTTCGAGCAGGTCAAACCCGGCGAACTGGCCGGTGCTGCCCTCGCGGAAAGTCCCATCTACCGTGGCGGGGAACAGCTTCAGCCGTGGCAGCGGGCATTCGTCACGATGTTTCTCTGGCACCGGGAGACCTACGGCAAGGCCCGGCTGCTGCTAGCCGACGAGGTAGGCGTCGGCAAGACACTATCGCTCGCCGCCAGCGCCATGCTCTCCGCCCTGCTGGATGATGGTCCGGTGCTCATTCTTTGCCCCTCGACGCTCACGTTTCAATGGCAGGTTGAATTGAAGGACCGCCTCGGCATTCCCAGCGCTGTCTGGTCGTCGAACAAAAAAGTCTGGGTGGACCCTAACGGGCACATGATAAAAACCCGCGGCGCGGAGGACATCACGCGGTGCCCGTTCCGCATCGCCATCGTGTCCACCGGACTCATCATCCAGCCGTCTGAAGAACGGCGGCTCCTTCTGCTCCGCAAATACGGCACGGTGATCCTGGACGAAGCGCACAAGGCACGTCGTTCCGGCGGCTTGGGCGAGGACAAAGACAAGTCGAACAACCTGCTCGATTTCATGTTGCGGATTGGCCAGCGCACGCGGCACCTATTGTTAGGAACGGCCACGCCGATCCAAACCGAAGTTCACGAGTTGTGGGATCTCATGCGCATCCTCAATTCGGGCGCGGACTTTGTTCTCGGGCGCGAACATCTGAGTCTGTGGCAGGATTGGCAGCGCGCCTTGCCCGTCGTGAAGGGTGACGAAAATCCCGTTGACGAGCGCGACGCCTGGGAATGGCTGCGTAATCCGCTTCCCCCCGGCGACGAGGAACCATTGATCGCCGGCCTGCGCTTGCAACTTGGTGTTCCGGACCTCGCCTTTTTTTCCGACAAGGGGTTTGGATCGCTGGATTTCCTGGCCCAGCAATCGGTGGTGCAGACCCTGGCACCAGGGTTTTTCCAACAGCACAATCCCATCCTCCGCCACACGGTCTTGCGCCGCCGCCAGACGCTGGAGGAAGCGGGACTGCTCGAACGCATCGCGGTCAACGTGCATCCATCGCCCGAAGCAACCAATGGCACCTATCCGGGAATCCATTTCAATGGCTTGGGGCTGATGACCAATCATCCCTTCGATCTCGCCTAGCCGCCATTGGCAAAAAACACGCGGAAGTAGTGCGGAGCGATGGGATACAATTGCGTCAGTGCCGGCAATGGGG
>JBAXPF010000622.1:0-1553 GCA_037132955.1 Verrucomicrobiota bacterium
TTATTTTCCAGGGCAAAATGGTCAAGGAAGGCCGCTTGGAGGACTTGATCGCCATTGAGGATCAAACTGAAATCATCCTGCGCGATGCCAGCCCGGAGCTCATCGCCCGCATCACCGCTCTGGTGGCCGCCAGTCCGGGCACCGAGTTGGTGCGCAGCGGCAAGCCGCGCACCACCCTGGAACGGCTGTTCCTGCGTGCAACCCATCCAGACGCCCCATGAGCCAGACCCTTGTCAATCCCGCCCGCCCCAACTCCGGCTCGCATTGCGGGCGCATCGCAGTGATCGCCACCCACGCCTTCACCCAGCTGGTGCGGATGAAGGTGTTTTACTTTCTGGCGGTGTTCGCCGTCATTGTCATCGGCAGCAATTTTTTCGACCTGCCGGAACACGTGGGGCCGGAAATGAGCGGCGTCCACGTCCTGCACGCAATCAAAAGTTGGTCACTCGGCACCATGACATTGTTTTCCGTGGTGCTGGGGATCGTGGCCACCGCGCTGCTGCTGCCCAAGGATGTGGAAGACCGCACGCTCTACACCATCCTGGCCAAACCGGTGCCGCGGCTCGATTATCTGGCGGGAAAATTGTTAGGCGTGCTGCTGTTGGTGTTTGTTTCGCTGGCGCTGATGGATCTTCTGATGACGGTGGTGCTGCACGTCCGCACTTCGATCCTGCTGGGCGACCTGATGGATATCGCCCGTGCCCGCGGTTGGTCGGTGGCGGAGGTCGCCTCGCAACGGGCGGAGCTGCTCAGCCACGGATCTAACTGGTCACTGCAAGGGGCGGTGTTTGCGGTGTTTCTGCGTGCCTCGATCATGGCGGCGCTGGCGCTGCTCATTTCCACCTTTTCATCGAGCACCCTTTTCACCAGCATCATCAGTTTCCTGGTCTATTTCATGGGGCACTTCCAGGCGGATGCCCGCAACGTCTTTCTTGACGCCGGAGCGGGCGGACATGGGCAGGTGGCACGCGTGATCGGCTTGTTGGTTGCGCTCATCTTGCCGGATTTCCAGCTCTTCAATGTGATTGATGCGGTCATCGAAGGCCAGGCGATGCCACTCCTCCTCCTCGGCCAACTCACCGCCGTCGGCTTGTTCTACGCGGTTTTCTATACCATCGCGTCCTGGTTCATCTTCGCTGAAAAGGAATTCTAACCCGTGAAACGCCGGTGCAAACCCCTTGTTTTGTTAGTAGCGGTGCTGCTATCAGGTGCCGCGCGCATGCCCGTTGAGGTGGCGCTCACCGGCGGGTTGCGGGCCGCCGGCTTATTTCCGCCGCCCTTGGCCATCGACACCCGCGACAAGATCGGCCAGACCAGCGCGGCCGTTGCCCTCGGTGGTTTACGCACGCTGGTGGCCACCTTTCTCAACCTGCGGGCCTTCACGCTGTTCTCCGAGCGCCGCTGGGATGACGTCCATGACACCTTCAACACGATGGTGAATCTGGCCCCCCGCACGGCTTACTACTGGGAAACCGGGGCCTGGCATCAGGCCTACAACGCGGCAGCCTTCTATCAGTATGATTCGCAACTGCCCCCGCTGCGGCGCAGCGCAG
>JBAXPF010000623.1:0-1548 GCA_037132955.1 Verrucomicrobiota bacterium
CTGGACCGCCCAGCGCTTCAGGCAGGGGGCGAAACAACCCGTGCCGTTCGACTTTCAGGCCGACTTTCACGTTTGCGGGTTTCTCTGGACCCCGACGGAGATGAAGTGGTTTGTGGATGGCAGGGAGGTTTTTGCCCGCGAGAATGATTATTTCAAACCCCCTCTGCATATCTCCTTCGACTGTGAAACATTGTGGGGCGTGCCTGACCCGGCCAACCTGCCCGCCACCTTCTATACCGACTATCTCCGGGTCTGGCGGCGTTAGAAAGTCTTAAACTGATAGTATGGGGCGGGACGCCTGTCCTCCTCCCCGGTTCTTCACCTCCGGCGGCGCAGCAGGGTGAGCAGACCCAGCCCGCCGAGTGCTGCGGCGGAGGTTTCGGGGATGACCTGGAGGGCCATGTCGTTGCCGCTGGTGAATGACGTGGTGGCGGCATCCGCCTGATAGGTGACCTTGAACAACTGGGATGCGAAGGAGAACGACGCGCCCTCGGCGTAGCCGGTGAACGCTCCGGAGATCGCGTCGGTGCCGTCATTGTTGATCAGGTAATAGATGTCGCCCAGGTGCCATGTCCCCGTGCCCAGCGCCGTTAGATCAAGCGACGCGCCGGGCGTGATGCTGATCCCGCCGGTGAGTCCGAGTTGGCCGTAATTGCTCACGGCGGATGGCGTGACCCCCTGCGTCATTGAAATGTCCAGGGCGCTGGTGCTGCCGAACTGGAGCGTGTTGGTGGAGACCGACATCTGGCCCACGCCGTTGCCCGGCACGATGGTTCCCGCCACGGCGATGTTCCTGCCGGTGGCGTTGAGCGTGCCGGCACCCTGCAGGGTTTGGGTGGCACCCAGCGCAAAGCCGCCGCTCAAGGCGGTCACGTCGAAGGACGCCCCGCTTTGAACATTGATTCCAGCGGTGGTGGCAAGCGAGGCGCTGCCGCTCAGCGCCAGCGTGCCGCCGGTGACCGTGGTGGCGCCGCTGTAGGTGCTTGCGGCGTTCAGAACCGTGGTGCCCGCGCCGGTCTTGAGCACGCTGTTGGTGATGCCGCCGGTGTTGGTGATCGCAGAGCCGAGGGTGAACGATCCGGACGCGGAGGTGAGCGTGACGGTTTGGGCGTTATTGTCGGCGGCGCTTTGCAAGATGTTGCCGGTGACGGTGGCCGCGCCACTGGTATCGTAGGCCCAGTCCTTGATCATGGCCCCGCCGGTATTGTTGGTAAAGACCACGCGCATCCAGCCGTAATTGGCCACCGTATAGTTTGCGTCGGTGTAGAGTTTGAAGCCGATATAGCCTTCGGTGCCGGCGGTGAAGCTGCCGCCTGAAGTCGTCAGCATCTGGGAGGTCCCATAGCCGGGGGCACCGGGAGTTTCACCACCGACGCCCTGAATGAAAGTGGAGTAAACGCTGCCGCTCCCGACGCCGACATTCACTCCCAGATTCACGATGGCTGACGTGTTTCCCGTGGTGCTGCGCACCGGTTGGAAGGCCGGGCTGTTCGCCACGACCTTCCCGCCATAGAACGGATTGATGTCCCATCCGTTAGACCCGTTCAC
>JBAXPF010000624.1:0-1548 GCA_037132955.1 Verrucomicrobiota bacterium
ATGCGCCTGTCGGCGGCAGAACATGAAATGGCGCTGAACATGAAGATGACGCCTGAAGACTACGCGCGCGAAAAGCTACGCATTCAGCGTGACACCAAAAACAAAATGCACTGAGGGAATAGACCATGAGTGACAAACCAGTCCCGATGCGGCGTGGGCGCCGCCCTATGAGCGTTTTGAAGTCGGCCATGGAGCAGGCCAATATTGACCCGGCGACCGTTGAAATCGAGGTGGCGCCCGCTCCGCGTGACGACATGCGTGTGGCCATGCGGCCGGCTATGCGTGAAGAAGACCCGCGCGTTCGTGCGGCCAAACGTGCCGCCGAAATCCGTGGGAACATTGGTTCTTTGGATGAGGGTGACGACAAGTATTACATTGATCCGCGTGACGTTCCGCCCGGTTGGTCATACGAGTGGAAGCGCAAGTCCGTCCTGGGCCAGGAAGACCCGGCTTATCAGATTTCCTTGGCCCGCAAGGGGTGGGATCCGGTTCCGGCGGAACGCATGCCGCACATGATGCCAACGGGCGGCAAGCACACGACGATTGAGCGTGATGGCCAGATTCTGATGGAGCGTCCTCTGGAATTGACAGAAGAAGCAAAAGACATTGAGAAGCGCAAAGCGCGCCAGCAGATGCGAATGAAAGAGCAGCAGTTGAACGAATCCCCGCAGGGGCAGTTTGAACGCGGCGATCCGCGAGTAGCGGCCAAGATCAAGCGTAGTTATGAGCCAATTCCGGTGCCTCCTGACGCCTAAATAAAATAAAGGGTCGCGTAAAAGCGGCCCTTTTCTTTTTTAATGTTATGATATATGGTTCCGACACGGGACTATGTTTCCCAACGCCGCCCTCGGTGGGTGGCGGCTTAATATTCCCCGGTTTCCCATCGCCCCGGTGTGCGATGATGGAGACTCCTTTTATGAAGGAGAACCCGTCATGGCGAACACCAACGCCCCGAACGGATTTTCGCAGTACTCTGGAACCGGCAGCGTGCCGACCTACGAGCAGGTCCAGATGGCTATTGCGGCTACCAATACCACGGCAATCTACTTTGGCGATCCGGTTGTTCAGGCGACTGGCACCACGGGTCTGGGCACCGGTTACATTGCCCAAGCGGCTGCGCCCCAGGCGCTGGCCATTTCTGGTGTGGCCCTGTCAAACGGCATTGTCACCGCGACGTTCACTGCCACCACCGCCCCGGCGGTTGGCTCTGTTCTCGCCTTGACTGGTCTGACGACCGCCACGACCCTCAACGGGAATTGGCTGATTTTGTCGTCTACCACGACCACGGCCACGTTCGCCTACTCGGGCGCTGCCCTCAGCACCCAGGCAACCACGGGTTACGTTTACACCCCGATTGCCGGCATCTTCGTCGGCTGCAAATACCTGTCGGTTGCTCAGAAACGCACCACTTGGTCGAACTACTGGCCGGGCTCGGACGCCAATACTTCCGCCGCCGTGACTGCTTACGTCATTGACGATTCGAGCGCCCAGTTCAACGTCCAGACTGCCAACAGCAACACGACCGCAACTGCCGTGGGTTTCTCGACC
>JBAXPF010000625.1:0-1526 GCA_037132955.1 Verrucomicrobiota bacterium
GGCGCTCCTGAACTTTTAGTGGGTGACTGCGGAGCGGGTTTGTATATCTAAATCGCCGGCTATCCAGTATGCTATAGCTTGGAAATTGCGGAATGTCCTGTATCCTCTTGCTCTCCGGCGTGCAAGTTGAAGCAAACCGTTGACCGCTTCGATGGCTGCTGAAGTCGTGTAGTTTTTGAAGTAACCGAGAATGCCGTCGATATGTCTCCTGAGTGTCTGGCCAAGTTTGACGAATGGCTTCATACGAGACCGGCTGCACCATGAGACGACCGACATGAAGTGCTCTTCGGCATCCTCTCGCAGTTTATAGTTCCACGTGTCGGCAAGGAACTCCTTGATAGATAGTCCCCGCGCGATTCTGCTGTGCTCCTTGCAAATTTGCTCTCTAAGTTGCCGCTGTTCCTCTTTGAGGTTTTCGGTATTGCCACGCAGTGCCCACATTGACCCGCGAGGCAGGCCGCCACTTTGTGCGGCGACTTCTTTGCGGATCTGGTCGAGAGCCTCGCCACAGAGCTTCATGACGTGGAAGCGATCAAAGCAAAGCTGGGCATTTGGGAAATGTTCACCAGCACCGGCAATGAACGCCCTGGACATGTCCAAGGCGATTTCGTTGATCTGGGCGGCAGGAACCCCCCGCCGTTCCAATTCGGCGGCGAATTGCGTGAAGGTCTCCATGTCTTTGCCCGGAGTGAAGAACAACAGCCTGGCAGCTTTTGACCCACCGCGCCCGCGTTCGGTCTCCTTGCCTTCGATTTGCAGGAATACCGTGCCGTATTTGTGCCCTTTGCGCGTGGAAGTCTCGTCCACGCCGAGTCGCTCAAGGCTGCTCCAATCAGTCTGCTGCCACGCCTCGTCAACCCGGGTGCGGATCAGGCGCCATATGCGATCCTCGCTCACTGCTGTGAGCCTGGCAACCTCGGCAACAGGCAGCACTTTGGCCATGGCTAACAGAAAGGCCTCCATCAGCAGGGTAAATCCGCCATGTGGCCTTGCCCATGGCACCTCCACTGTCGTGACCGAATCTGACGGGGTCTTGATGCGAGGAACCCGCGCGTGGATCGTGGTTCTGTGTTCGAAAAACCTCAGATGCTCCCAGCTGCGTTGAACGGTGTCGTGAACCGGACAAAGCACGCCGGATGCGGGATCGGCAAAGCGGGCTCCCCGCTCGAAATCAATGACAAGTACAAGAGATTTTGCGACGGGATCAAGGTCGCAGGAAACTACATTCCATGGTGATACCAAGCCCAGAGCCTGCGTAAAGAGATGTTCAACGGTCATGGTTGGGAGTTTAGCGGCTGCGCTTGCGGCAATCCAGCCCGAAAGCGACTCCACCGCCCGCATCAGCCTCGGAAAGTTGTCCACAAGAACCCGCCGCTCCGACGAGCTCGGCAACGGCCCATTCTCGCGGCGGAACCTTGTGGACAACTTTCCTCCAAGGCTGAAATTGTCTGAACACTCCCGACACAAAAACCACATATAAATATCACCCGTTAGATGCTCTTACCCACTCGAAACCCGATTGTCCC
>JBAXPF010000626.1:0-1526 GCA_037132955.1 Verrucomicrobiota bacterium
ATTGCGGGCAGGTGGCCAGTTCGCGGAAGAAGCGTTGCACCCAGGGTTCGCCGCCGTTATCGCGGCGCAGGCGCATCATGGCGGAGGCATAGCGCACCGGCTGGTCGGACGGTTCGATCACCTTGCCGGCCTTGTCCTTGATGAGGCTGACTTTTTCGTCGACGCCAAAGCTGGTGGTGAACAGATCCAGAAAGCTCATGCCGCTGGCGGCCATCAGCGGTTCCACACTCTCGATCGTCTTGCGCGTCGAGGCATCCGTGTCCTCGTAGTGCAGGACGTCCATGCACACGTAGCGCATGAACACCGCAAAGCCGGTGATGAAACACGAATGGCGGTCATCAAAAGTGTAATAATTACGCCCCATCTCGTAGAACACATAGTGCGGCATCGCCTTGGGGTGGGTCTTGAGCTCGGGGTAATTGCCGTCATAGAACATCGCCAACTCGATGCCCGTGGCCCCTACAAAACCGCAGCCCGACCCACACGTTAGATCGCCGCCCGGAACCGCGGCAATCGTCACCTTGCCCCCGATCTGCTTGAAGGGCTCCGGCTTGCGGCCTGTTAATTCGGCGTACAATTCCCAGCCGGCGTCCAGCCGTGATACCCAAAGGCCCATCAGGCCCGGATCCAGCTTGTCATCGGTGGTCAGGAAGATCACCTGTTTGCCGACCCACGGGGTCAGTTGCAGGCTGAGTTCGCGCTTGGCCCACGCCTTGGGCTCAAAGGCGAATTTGGAATAATCCAGGCGCGGACCCGGCGGCAAGGGGGCGGGTTCGGCCGCCGGAATTCTGGCGCTGAACAACAATGGCAGGAGTGGCAGCAGGAGGAAATGGCGAAATCTTTGCATGCGGGACTCTGGAAACGTCGGGGGCGGGTCCAATGTTTCAGACATTTTTGCTTCAATTGCGCGCGCTGGCTTGCAGGGTGGCGTATTCCTGGCCGCTGCCGGGCCGTGTGGGCGGAGGGTGTGGGAACTGACGGCGGTCGACACGATGAAGGTCTCCGCATGATGGGCACCGGGCCACACATCAACAGGCCCTCGCCCGCAAACAAATTCCAAGCAGTAAAAAATCCCAGTAACACTTCGGCCGCGGCATGCGTATCCTCCCCAATTATTACCATGAAGCCGACCACACCTCAAACCGAACCCTCCACCTCAACCCGCCGTTCGTTTCTCAAGCAGGCGGCGACTGCCGCCGCCTTGTCACCGTTCATCCTGCCCTCGCGCATCCGGGCGGCTGAGACCAGTCCTAACAGCCTAATCAACATGGCCTTCATCGGCATGGGGCTGCAGGGCCGCATCCTCCTCGGCAATTTCCTCGGGCAGAACATCAAGGTTGTGGCGGTTTGTGATGTGGACACCACCCGCCGTGAGCACGCGCTCAAGATCGTGACGGATTTCCACGCCGGGAATCCCGGGAGAGGCTCCTTCGGCTGCAAGAGTTACGCTGATTTCCGCGAAATCATCGCCCGCAAGGACATCGATGCGGTGTGCATCGCCACGCCCGACCACTGGCATGCCCTCA
>JBAXPF010000627.1:0-1519 GCA_037132955.1 Verrucomicrobiota bacterium
GGGGAGCGCCTGCTCTCTGATGGGGAGCGCCTGCTCTCTGATGGGGAGCGCCTGCGTCCCGCAGGCAGTGCTCGGCATCCTGCCGAGCACTCTTCCTCTTCTTACCTAACGGCTCCACCTTCTAACATAACAGAATCTTCTTCCGATCCCGCCGCCCTCTCTTCCGATCCCTCTGGAAAAGCTAACATATCACCCGCCCCCGCCTCCGCCCATCCCGAGGATTTCTTCACCAGGCTTTACCGCCGCGTGATGGGTCCGCTGATCCATCATGCCGGCTGGCGCTGGGCGTTTCTGGCAGGCATCGTCCTGCTATTGTTAGGATCCTTCGCCACCGTCGGTCTCGGCTGGGTGAAGGTGAAAATGCTGCCCTTTGACAACAAGAGCGAGTTCCAGATCATCCTCAACATGCCGGAGGGTGCCTCGCTCGAACAAACCACGGCCGTCGCCCGCGAGATGGCCGCCGCCATCCGCAACGAACCGGAAGTCACGCACTGGCAGGTCTATGCCGGGGTCGCCTCGCCATTCAATTTCAGCGGCTTGGTGCGCCACTACTTCATGCGGCGCGGTGCCAACATCGCCGACATTCAAGTCAACCTCGTGCCCAAACACGAGCGCAAGGCGCAGAGCCACGACATCGCCAAGCGCGTTCGCCCGCGCCTGGCGGCCATTGCCGCACGCTATCAGGCACGCATCGCGATCGCCGAGGTGCCGCCCGGCCCGCCGGTCCTGCAAACGCTGGTGGCCGAAATCTATGGGCCCGATGAGGCATCCCGCCTCAAGCTGGCGGATAAGGTGAGGGCCATCTTCAAGCAGACCGAAGGCGTGGTGGACGTCGATTGGTATCATGAGGCGGACCAACAAAAAGACCGCTTCATCATCGACAAGGAAAAGGCCGCGCTCCACGGCATCAGCGCCGCCACCATCTCCCAAACGCTCAAAATCGCCGTCGATGGCGAAACCGTGGATCTGCTCCATCAGCCGGCAGAAAAGGAGGACGTCAATATCCGCCTCGAAATCCCGCGCACATCGAAAACGACAACCGACGAATTGTTAGCCCTGCGCGTGCGCTCGGGCGATGCCAACGCCTTGCCCGAACCTGTAGCGGCGGTCTATGACCGCCGGGCAGACGGAGCCGCCCCGTTGGTGCCATTGCGCGAGTTGGTCAAGATCGAGCACGGCACCGTCGAGAAAAGCCTCTATCACAAAAACCTGATGCCGGTGACCTATGTCATCGGCGACGTCGCCGGCGTCGTGGAAAGCCCGGTGTATGCAATCTTCAAGATGAACGAGGCCTTGAAAAAGCTCGACACCCGCGAGTTCGGCGGCAGTGGGGCCGAGTTGCAGATTCACAATGCGAGCATGCCTTTCAGTGATGTCGAGCCATCCCTCAAATGGGATGGTGAATGGCACATCACCCTCGAGGTGTTCCGCGACCTCGGTGCCGCCTTTGCCGCATGCCTGGTTTTGATCTATGTGCTGATGGTCGGCTGGTTCCGCAGCTTCATCACCCCGGCCATCG
>JBAXPF010000628.1:0-1514 GCA_037132955.1 Verrucomicrobiota bacterium
ATCGCCGGATTTGGGTGGGGTGGGCGGAGTGATGGCGATCACGTTCAACGTCACCATCGAAGGGACCATCACGGATACCGCGGTGGCGACGTTCCATCTTCCCACCTGGTCGGGGGCGGGCAGCCTCAACCGGTTCCCCATCGGGATTTGCGCCGACCTTATCCCGACCACCGTGGGCAACATCGCCAAGAAAGTCACGGCCATTGGCACGCTGGTGTCGATGGCCAACATGACGCCCGGCAACAAGTTTGAGATCTACACGACGCCGCTGGCCAGCGACTTTGTGTATATCGAAGGATGCACGTCCAAGGGCGGCGCCTTCAACCTGCCAAACATCGTGGAAATCGCGGAAGGCCGCAATGCCGCGGCTTACACGAAACTGGGCCGCAGCGAGAGCAACAAGCTATCGATCGGCTTTGTGGATCGCGGCTACCTTGAGCAACTCAACCGCTTCAACGGCAGCCAGGGCAGCGTCCGTATCGACATCACCAAGGATGGCAGTGTCATTGCGCAACGGCTCCTCTACTCAGGTTACTACGTCCGCTGCTCGACCGAACGCGGCGATGGCGACGACAAGGTGGAAGCCAAGTCCGAAGGGCCGTATGACCAGTTCTTCATCGGGTATCCACGCGCCTCGTGAACGAGGCGCGAGTCATGAGTCAAGAGTCATTGGTCATTAGTAAAAACCAAGAAGTAACAGATATTTTTGCTCCCCCATGGCTGACAAGCGACCCATCAATCCATGACATCTTCCTCCGCCTTTCCCGTGTATGATCGTGTTGGTGTTCATGTCAAAGGTTCACCCGCTGGCGCGATGCCGGCGGGTGAGCCCGAACGCCAGTGGCAGCCGGTGGAGTGCGCGCCATTTGGAATTCCTATCGAAGTGCGGGATGCGGGCGGCCAACAGGCTATGGCGATACGGGATGCGTATGTGGGGTGGTTCGATGAGGGGCGTGCCGGAGGACTGCCGCTCTGCCCGGTGGAGTGGAGGTGAGGCGGGGGCGGTGGTGAATGGGACGCATGGGACGTATGGCGCGTGACCTTTTTCACTGATTTCTCTCATGGACCCTGCACCTGCACCTCTTGCGCTTTCGCTCATCCGGGGCGTGAATTTCGGGCCGGTGCTGATTCACTGCAAGGACGCGGGTGATGTCGCGGTGCCACTGGCTGGATGGAAGGCGTTTGCGGAGGTCCGCAAAGATCCATCCTCCAGCCTGGTCCTTGATCTAACACCCGTCATCGAGGCCGATGATGCGGAGGGCCTGATCACCCTGCCGGAAATTTCTCATACTGCCACGGCCGTCCTCGCGGAAGGCAGCTTTGCCTGGGACTTGATCCTGGAGGACCCAACTGGACGCCGCCTGGATCCAATTGCGGCCGGTCCCTTCACGATCGCATCCATCCAAACCCAACCGGTCCCGGCATGAGCAACATCGTTAGCCTGACTGTCACGTTTCCCGCACCGTCGCCTGTGCGGGTGGTGGAAGTCTTCTATAGTACCACCTCGACCACCG